>CP007494.1:2400000-2724918 GCA_000612485.1 Bordetella holmesii ATCC 51541 | reverse complement strand
CCCGCTGTGGACTATGCACGCAGCTATCGCACTGTTTCGGGCGAGCTGGCTGCGGCCATCAAGGCCAACAGCCGGCCCGGCGAGTGCGTGCGCGGCCTGAGCCTGGGCAGCGGCCAGCGTGCCTCTTTCCTCATCTTCGACAACCTCACCTTCAGCTACGACTCGCGCTGCACGCTGATGCTGCAGCAAACGTCGGTCAGCAGCCTGCGCGATGGCACCGCAGCGTACAGCGAAGGCGCCGATGAACTCTGGCATGGTGGGCGCCGTGCCGACCGGCATGAGGTCTTCCGCCTGCTGCGCGTGACTCCACCCCGATGACCGCGTTGGCCCCTGCCGGCCTGGGCGCGACGATGCGAAGCATCGTGCGCCAGGCCTGGCCCGTTCTGGTCAGCCAATGGGCTGGCATCGCCTTCGGTGTGCTCGACACGACCATGACCGGCCACGCCAGTCCGCGCGACCTGGCCGCCATGTCGCTGTCGGCGTCCGTATTCATTACAGTTTTCGTCGGTTTGATGGGCGTGATTCACGCCCTGATCCCGATTGCTGCCCAGCAGTATGGCGCGGGACGCCCTCAGGAGGTCGGCCACGTCTGGGGACAAGGTGTCTGGCTGGCGCTGGGGCTGTCGGTCGTGGGCGGTGTGCTCATGTGCTTTCCGGACATGTGGCTGGCTTTTTCCGGTGATGTGGATCCGCAGGTGCGTGAAGGCATTGCCTGGTATTTACGCGCCCTCGTTCTGGCGCTGCCCAGCGCGTTGGTGTTTCGTACTATTTATGCGCTGGGCACGGCAGTGTCGCGGCCCAAAGTGGTGATGGCCATCAACTTGACCGCCATCGCGTTCAAGGCACTGTTTAACTGGCTGCTCATTTACGGCAAGTTTGGCCTGCCTGCGCTAGGCGCGGCCGGGGCGGGCCTGGCCACCGCCCTGGTGTCGTGGCTAAGCCTGGCCGCCGGATGGTGGGTGATCCGCCATGACCCGTATTTTCAACAGTTTCAATTACGCATCGGCCGCCCTGATCCCAAGGTGCTCAAGGAATTGCTGCGCCTGGGTCTACCCATGGGTGGCTCCTATCTGGTCGAAGTGTCGGCATTCACCTTCATGGCCTTGCTGGTGGCCCGCGAAGGCACTCTGGTGTCAGGCGGCCATCAAATCATGTCTAACCTGGCCGCTCTGTGCTACATGATGCCCATGGCACTGGGCGTGGCCAGCGCCGCCATGACGGCGCAAGCGATAGGCGGCGGGCACCATGCACTGGCGCAACGCGTGGGCGCCGCCGGTCTGGTGCTCGGCCTGCTGGGGGCCTTACTGACATCGGCCATCCTGCTGGTGGGCCGCCCGGCCATCATTGCAGCCTACACGGATGACGCCGGCGTGGCGGGGGTGGCGGGTACGCTGCTGGCCATGATCCCGCTCTTCCATCTGTGCGACTCCATGCAGTGCATCAACTCCTATTTGCTACGCGCCTATAAGGTTGCGCTAGTTCCGTTAATCCTACAGACGGTAGCGCTCGGCGGGGTGGGACTGATCGGCGGCTGGTGGCTGGGTTTCGGGCCCGGCCGCGGAAGCCTCGATGCCTTGCGTGAATGGATACTGCCCGGATCTCCACAGGGTGCAGGAACGATGTGGCTGATGGCCATGCTGGGGCTCGGGCTGTCCGCTCTGCTGCTGCACTTCTGGTATCGCCGCATCTTGCGCCGGTACGCGCTCTGAAATAGCAAGGCGCGCCGGGCCGAGATCCGCCGCGCCTTGGTAACTGCCCTGAAAGCAGCTTACTTGGCTGGTGCAGTGCCTGGCATTTCAGCCTTGGCCTTGTGATGCGCCTTGTTTTTGGCGTGCTTCTGGTGTGCGGTCTTGCCGTGACCGCTCTTGGCCGAACCGGATGCCGCGGTGGCGGCAGCCGCGCCGTCAGTGGGCGCCGCAAAGGCTGGGGCGGCGGCCAGACCTAGGCACAGGGCGGAGGTCGACAGGAAGGCTGCGATACGGGTATGGGTCGTCATGTGCGTACTCCTCTGGAGGCAGATGCTCCAATCAAGACTCGGCAAAAGGCCGGAATTCTTGTACCGAGTTGGAGGCATTGCTCGCGCGAAGGTTCATGGCAGCAGCGAATTTTTTCCTGTGTAAAACATCGACATACCGGCGACAGAGCATTGACAGGTCACACCTCGAAAACCAAGAGCGCCACCGTGACCAGCAACATGGCTGCAAACGCTGCACGCAGCCGCTTCTCGGGCAGCCGGTAGGCCAGCCTCACGCCTACCGGCACAAAGAGCAGACTGCCTGCCGCCAGCGGTACACCTACCCACCAATCCGCCTTACCCGCCCAACTATAGGTGATCAGGGCAATGGTGGAGCCGGGGATGACCATGGACAAGGCCAGTGCCTGCGCCGAGGTCTGCGGCAGACGAAACACCGACGTCAGAATGGGCACGGCCAGCACGGCGCCGCCGACGCCGAAAAAACCGCCCAGGGTGCCGCAGACCACGCCCAGCACCACGGCTCGCGTCTGTGTGAAAGCTGGCGGGGCGCTGCGAGCACCATCGGCCGCCGGCCTGGGCTGGCGCAGCGTTTGGTAGAGATAAAAAAGCGCAATCCCAAACAAAAAAACGGCAAAGGTCAGTCGCAGAGTACTCGACGCAATACCCAGCGCCAGGCGTGCCCCCACCCAGGTGAACACGACCGCTCCAGCCGCGCCAGCCACCGCGGTACGCACGTCCAACCTGGCGTGCTGGTTGTACTTGCGCACCGCCATGACGATCGTGGGCAAGACCATGATGAGCGCGGTGCCCTGTGCCAGTTGCTGCGACATGCCCATCAGCAGCACAAGGGCGGGGATGGCGATCAACCCTCCGCCAATTCCCAGCACGCCACCCATGAAACCGATCAACGCTCCGCTGGCCAGACAGGCCACCACCACCAGACCACTCACGACCGCTCTCCCCCGCCCTGTTGTAGATCTTCAACCGCTGGCGCCACCGCCCGCCCGGCCCGCGCGTACGTTAGCGCAATTTGTCCAACGCTTCCTGCAGGCGATCGACGGCCCAGATTTCCAGCCCCTCGACGGGTTGCCGAGGTGCATTGGCTTTGGGGATGAGCGCAATGGAAAAGCCCAGCTTGGCCGCCTCGCGCAGGCGCTCCTGGCCGCGCGGGGCCGGACGAATCTCGCCGGCCAGCCCGATTTCACCAAAGGCGAACAGCCCTTTGGGTAGGGGCCGGTCCCGCAACGATGACATGATGGCCAGCAGAACGGGCAAATCGGCCGCGGGTTCGGTAATGCGCACGCCTCCCACGGCATTGACGAAGACATCCTGGTCATGCGTGGTCACGCCGGCATGGCGGTGCATGACAGCCAGCAACATGGCCAGACGATTGCTTTCCAGCCCCACCGTCAAGCGTTTCGGATTGGGAGCGTGGGAGCTATCGACCAAGGCTTGAATTTCCACCAGCATGGGGCGTGTGCCTTCCTGGGTCGCCATGACGCAGGAGCCCGCCACCTGCTCCTGATGCTGGGACAGAAACAAGGCCGACGGATTCGCCACGCCGCGCAGCCCGCGATCTGTCATGGCAAATACGCCCAATTCGTTGACCGCGCCGAAGCGGTTCTTGAATGCCCGTACCAGCCGGAACGAAGAGTGGGTATCTCCTTCGAAATAGAGCACCGTGTCGACAATGTGCTCCAGCACGCGGGGACCGGCCAAGGCGCCGTCCTTGGTGACATGGCCGATCATGACGATGGCGATACCGGTCTGCTTGGCTAGCAGCGTCAGTTGCGCGGCGCATTCGCGCACCTGAGAAACCGAGCCCGGCGCGGCGGTCAGTTCGCCGCTATAGAGTGTCTGGATAGAGTCGATGACCGCCACGGCGGGCTTTTGTTGAGACACGGCTGCCTGGATCGCCTCGAGCCGTATCTCGGCCAACAAGTTGACCTGCCCTGTCTGCAAGCCCAGGCGACGCGCGCGCAGGGCGACCTGCTCAGCGGACTCTTCGCCCGTGACATACAGCACGGCGACGCTGGCCGATAAGGCGGCCAAGGCCTGCAACAGCAGCGTGGATTTACCGATGCCCGGATCGCCACCGATGAGGACCACCGCGCCCTCGACCAACCCGCCGCCCAGCACCCGATCGAACTCATCGAGGCCGGTCGGCTGGCGCGGCGTCTCACGCGCTTCGATATCGGCCAGACTGCGCACGGGACTGGCCGACGCCAGCGGCGCGTAGCGGTGATTGGCTGCCGGGGTGGCAGACTCGACGGTTTCTTCGAGAGTATTCCAGGCCGAGCAATGCGGACACTTGCCCTGCCATTTGAGCGTGGTGCCGCCGCACTCGGCGCATACATAGACGGTTCGCGTTTTGGCCATGCGGCAAGTGTAGCGGCAACGCGGGCCGGGCCATGAGACGAGCCGGGCCTTCATTTACAATTATTTCAACGGGCAATAAACCCTGGCGCTCAGACAGCCGGGAAGGCTATTCTTTGCAATGATGCGTTGCCGCACGCCTTTCATTGCCCGGCCCGCCAGGAGTCTGTTGCATGTGCCCTCATATGTCGCCTGATGACGACGCCGAAGACCTGGATCTGCGCGCGCACTACCGCAGTCCCCCTCCCCTTTCCCCGCAGTTTGCCGCGGCAGGTGCCGCCGTGCGCCGCCCGCACGGAACCTGGCACCCAGGTTGGGGGATCGCCGGTTCGGTGGTCGTGGTGTTTGGCCTGCTGGTATTTACCGACTACAGCAATCTGGATAACTCGGCCACGATGGACGAGGAAGATGTCGTCGCGCAAAGCGAGGCACCCGACGACAGTCTGAGCCAGCCGCCAGTGCTAGGCAGCCACGCGGCCGCCCCGCCGCCTGCCCTGCCTGCCTCGCTGACCACCCCGCAAAACGGCAGCCCCATACGGCTTCGGGCAGTGCCTCCTCCGGCTGGCCCGGACGGCACCTCCCGCATCGAATACATTCGTAATCTGTTGCGTGGCAACCAGCGCGAAGCGGCACTGGTGCAACTGGCTGCGCTGCACCGCGATGAAGACGATCTGGAACTACCACCCGATTTGCAGGCGCTGCTGGCCGAGGCCGAAACACTACCCGAGCCGGATCATACCGAGGCTGGCGTCACGGCAAGCAAACCCGCCCACTGAGCATTCTGTTCAACGCCCGCCCAGGCTGCCGCCGCCATCCACCCCCAACACTTGGCCGGTAATGTAGGCAGCATCATCCGACAGCAAAAAGGCAATGGCCGCGGCGAAAGAGTTCGGTTTCGATCGGACCCGGCGCAACGGCATTGACCGTGACACCATATTCAGCCAGCTCCAGCGCCCACGTGTTGGTCAGGCCGACCAGCGCGCTCTTGGCCGCCGAGTACGCCGTACGATCGTAGGAGCCGTGAATCGCGCGGCTGGCTACGTTGACGATGCGTCCGGCCCGCCGCGCCTTCATGGACTCGACAAAGGTCTGCGTCACCTGCACGGCAACTCGCACGTTCAGATCCAGCACGCGGTACAGGGTGGCCAGATCAATCTCGCCCAAAGGCTGCGGAGCCACGACGCCCACGTTATTGACCACGGCATCGACCGGAAATTTCTCGCGGATCTCACGCAGCACTTCTTCGGTACGGCCCGCGTCAGCGAGGTCGCAGGCATAGAGATAGCCGGGGAAATCCACGTCCGTGGTATTGCGCGCAATACCGACCACGTGACAGCCCAGGTCGGTCAGACGCTGTGTAAGAGCCCAGCCTATACCCTTGGTGGCGCCCGTCACGAGCACGCATTTGTCCTTCATGGATGTCAACCTCGCAATGTCTATCAGTCTGCCGCAACGGCAACAGGCGTCTTGTAACTTGGTTGGCGCGTCTTGGCTAGACCCGCAGCCGGCCGAAACGTGAACCGCGTTTCAGGAGATTTCGGTCACGGGTACCCGCTGAGCAAGTGCCGTGAGCAATTCGTAGCCTATGGTGCCTCCGGATGTGGCCACCTCGTCTACGCTCGGGCCGCCCTCGCCCCAGAGCACCACGGGACTGCCCACCTGCGCGGCGGCAACCGGCCCCAGATCGACCGCCAGCATGTCCATGGACACGCGGCCCAGCACGCGGGTCGCCACGCCTGCCACCGTGATCGGTGTTCCCGTACCACAATGCCGCGGATAGCCATCCGCATAGCCGCAGGCCACCACTCCGATACGCATAGGCTCTGGCGCCGTAAAGCTGGCACCGTAGCCAACGGTCTGCCCCGCCCGCAGTTGCTGCACGCCGATGATCTCGGATGTCAGTGTCATGGCCGGCAACAAGCCCAGCGCAGCCGCGTTTTCATCGTCAAAGGGCGAGGCGCCGTACAGACAGATCCCTGGCCGGACCCAGTGCGTATCGGATCCAGCGTGGCCGACCGCCAACTGAGGATAGCGCAATGTTCCTGCAGAGTTGCACACGCTGACCGGCCCCGGCAGTCCTTGCGTGGCTGCCTGGAACACCTCCCATTGCCAATACGGACCTTGCGCGCTGTCCGCCGTGGCGAAGTGCGTCATCTTGCCCACGCTGCCCAACACGCCGCGCGCTTGCAATTGGCGCGCTGCCTCATAGGCCTGGCCATAGTTCTGGGGGGCGAAGCCGAGACGGTTCATTCCGCTGTTGAGCTTGACCATGGCGTTGATGCGACGCAGGGGGCGTATGTGCGTCAACATGTCCAATTGTTCCTGGCAGTGTATGGCCGTGCTCAGGTGATAGCGATCGAGCCAGTCCAGGTCGCTGACGTCAAAAAACCCCTCCAGAAGCATGATCGGGCCGCCCCACCCGGCCTCACGGCAGCGGACGGCCTCGTCCAGATCCAGCATCGCCAGGCCCTGCGCCTGCGAGAACGCGCCAACAGCGCGCTCGATGCCGTGCCCGTACGCGTTGGCCTTGATGACGGCCCAGATGGAGGGCGGCACGCCCCCTCGAGCTCGGCCCGGTGATCCAGATGCCGGCGCACAACGGAAAGGTTATGACGCAAAGCCGAGGGCGAAATCAAGGCGGAGATGGGACGTGGCATGGTAGCTTTCTTCCTGAGTCGGATAGTCTAACGTATCCAGACATGGCGGCCCCACGGGCCGCGGCCGTCGTCCAGCCGCTCTGCGGCACGTCTTTCCCATGTCATCATGGCTGTTGATCACTACGAAAATTTCCCTGTCGCCTCCATTTTGCTGCCGCGTCCCCTGCGCCAGGCCGTGCGCGACATCTATCGCTATGCGCGCGCCGCCGATGACATCGCCGACGAAGGCGATGCCGACGACTCGCAACGCCTTAGCAGCCTGGAGCGCTTTCGCCATGAGCTGCACCGCATCGGCAGCGGCCCGAACCAGCCGGGCCCGCCTGACCTGGCGTCCATCTTCGACCCCCTGGCCTCCACCATCCGGCGTCATCAGTTGCCGATCACACCGTTTTTTGACCTCTTATCCGCCTTCGAGCAGGACGTCGGCACCCGGCGCTACGCGGACTTCGCAAGCCTGCGCGACTACTGTTCGCGCTCGGCCGACCCGGTCGGACGACTGATGCTGCATCTGTACGGCGCCGCTTCGGACGAGAACCTGCGCGACGCGGATGCCATTTGCACCGGCCTGCAATTGACCAACTTCTGGCAGGATGTACGGGTGGACTGGCGCAAAGGCCGCGTCTACCTCCCTCAGGAGGATCTGCAGGCGCATGGCGTGAGCGAGGACGACCTGGCCGCCTGCCGGCTTACTCCCGCCTGGAGCGCGTTGATGGCTTTCGAAATCGAACGCACGCGCGCACTGCTACACTCTGGCGCTGCGCTACCGCGCCGCCTTCCCGGCCGCATCGGTTTCGAATTGAAGCTGGTGGTCCAGGGCGGTTTACGCATCCTGCAACGCATCGAGCAGGCCAACTACGATGTTTTCATGAATCGCCCGCAACTAGGTGCCCGCGACTGGGCGCTCATGGCGTGGCGCGCCCTAATTTGACATGACCCCTGACGAATACTGCCAGGAGAAAGCCGCCAAAAGCGGCTCCAGCTTCTACTACGCCTTTCTGTTTCTGCCTCCTGAGCGGCGGCGCGCCATCACGGCCCTGTACGCCTTCTGCCGAGAGGTGGACGACGTCGTGGATGAAAGCACCGACGCTCAATTGGCCCGCGTGAAGCTGGGCTGGTGGCGCACACAGATTGACGCCATGTTCGCGGGCAACCCCGAGCACCCCGTCACACGTGCGCTGCAACCGCACCTCCAGCCCCATGGCCTGAGCCGGCAACGCCTGCTGGCTGTCATCGACGGTATGGAAATGGACCTGGACCAAACCCGCTATCTCGATTGGCCGGGTCTGCGCAAGTATTGCTGGCATGTGGCTGGCGTGGTGGGCGAGATGTCCGCGGCGATCTTCGGTTATTCCGATGACGCCACGCTGGAGTACGCCGCCAAACTGGGGCTGGCGTTCCAGCTCACCAACATCATCCGTGATGTGGGCGATGATGCCCGTCGTGGGCGCATTTATCTGCCCATCAATGAATTGCAGCAGTTCGAGGTCAAGGCCAGCGATATTCTCAATGGCACTTATTCCGACAATTTCTCGGCCTTGATGGCCTTCGAGACGGCGCGGGCCCGCGAACTCTACCGCGAAGCCATGCAGGCGCTGCCCGCAGCCGACATTCGCGCCCAGCGGCCCGGCCTCATGATGGCCGCCATCTACTACGCACTGCTGGAAGAAATCGAACGCGACAACTGGCAAGTGCTTCATCAGCGTATTTCGCTCACGCCGCTGCGCAAACTGTGGCTGGCCTGGAAGACCTGGGTGGGTGGAGGTCGCGGCGTCGTGCGCAGGTTGGGGCGATGAAGGTCGCTGTCATCGGGGCCGGCTGGGCAGGGCTGGCAGCTGCAGCCGCCTTGCGTGAAGCCGACGCCAAGGTCACGGTCTTTGAAGCCGGCCGCACGCCCGGCGGGCGGGCGCGCCGCGTGGTGCACCCGGCCTTTGGCGCGGATTTGGACAACGGCCAGCACGTCATGCTGGGCGCCTATTCGGAAACACTGGCGCTTATGCGCCGCCTTGGCCGCAACCCCGACGCGCTTCTGATGCGCCGTCCCCTGCGGCTGACCAGCCTGGACCGCCAGTTTCTACTCTCGGCGCCCCCGCTGCCGGCTCCGCTGCACGCGGCAGCCGGCCTATTGCTGGCACGCGGCCTGAGCCTGGGCGAGAAATTCGCCGCGCTACGCTTGGTCCGCGCTTTGCAACACTGCCATTGGCAGCCACCTCGGGACTGGACCGTCGCCAGTCTGCTGGATTATCACGCACAACCCGAAGCGGTCGTGCGCAATGTCTGGGCGCCACTGTGCCTGGCGGCACTGAATACCCCGCTGGTGCAGGCCAGCGCTTCGTTGTTTGCCACGGTGTTGCTCGACACACTCGACGGCCACCGCCGCAACAGCGACGTGCTACTGCCCTGCGTCGATCTGTCGGCACTGTGGCCAGACGTGGTCGCGCTGCAAGTCAAGATGCGTTATGGCGATACCGTCCGACGACTCCAGCCCTCGGCCGGCGCGGTCGATGTCAATGACGAGAGTTTCGATGCTGCCGTGGTGGCGGTGCCACCTGCCATTGCGGCGCGGCTGTTGGGCAATGCCTTGCGGGGCTCGCAATCTCCCGGACTGCTGCGCGCGTTGCAGGCGTTCGAGTATCAACCGATCGCCACGTTGAACCTGCGCCTGGCCGCACCCTGGTCGCTGCCCGAGCCCATGATGATGCTGCGCGAGAACCCGGAGCGGGGTCAGGTGGGGCAATGGCTGTTCGACCGCGCCCGCTTGACCGGCAAGTCCAAGACCGGCGAGCTGGCATTGGTCAGCAGCGCCGCGGCCACTGTCGCCAATATGGAGCGGCAGAACGCCATCGATGCCTTGGTAGGACAAATCCAAGAGCAGGCGGCCAAAGCGGGCCTGCCTCCTCTGCCCGCCGTTGAGGTAGCAGAGCTTTTCATCGAAAAGCGGGCCACCTTCGCGTCGGTGCCAAAACTCACCCGGCCCTTGAACAGCACACCGTGGCCGAATCTGGCGCTGGCGGGCGACTGGACTGACACCGGCTACCCGGGCGTGCTCGAAGGCGCGGTGCGCAGCGGTCTGGCCGCCGCCCGAGTGCTGTTGTCGGCCCGGGCGGACTGAGGCGAAGATCAGCGGCCCAGATAATGGGCCGTCGCCAACCCCAACGCCGTCAGGCAAAGCGAGCCGGCCAAGCTGACGGCGGCGTAACCCGCCGCCGGCCCGATCTGCCCGCGCTCCAGGTATTGCACGACCTCGGCCGAGAAGGTCGAGAATGTCGTCACCCCCCCTAGAAAACCGGTCACGAGAGCCAGCCTCACCCAAGGCGGCCATTCCGGGTGCAGGGCTACCAGACCCAGCACCAAGCCGATCAGGTAACCGCCCCCGAGATTGGCGACCAACGTCCCCCATGGCCAATGGCCATCATTGAATCTCAGACCGAGCAACCACCGCAGCCAGGCGCCAATCGCCGCGCCCACGCCTATGACCAGAAAATGGAAGGGAATCAGCATCGGAGCCGGACCGTTTGAACTAACCGGCGTGCCGCTTCATGCGCACGGCCAGCGCCAGCAGCAGGATGCCGAAGAAGACTGCGTACACGCCGATGACCCACACCAGCGCCAGCGCACCGGCGCCAGGCTGCATCACCAGCATCAGGCCGAAGACGAGCGAAATCAGGCCGGACAGTCCGTGCAGCCATTCATTGCGCATCGCCTTGCGAAAGCGGATGGCCGCGATGATCTGGAACACGCCTGAAACCATGGCCCAGAAAGCAATGACGTAGAGCAGCATCAGGGCCGTGATGCCCGGCCACAGAAAGGTCACGATGCCGGCAGCCAGGCCGGTGATCCCCACCAGAACCAGTGGCCACAGGGGCTTGTGCTGATCGCGGATGCGCCAGCCGGCGATCAACGCGAACACGCCGTCGACCAACACGTAGGCTCCCCAGACCATGACCAAAATCGCCAGTGTCAGTCCGGGCAGAAACATCGCCAGAAAGCCGAACAACACAGCCACCACGCCGCGCAAAGCGACCCAGCTCCATTGTTTTCCTACATTTTGCGCAACGTCGATCACGGTTATCTCCAAGGAAGATCAGCCCAGGGGGGCGGGTTGAGTACATCTTATCGCCCGATCCGTCCCCGCGCCACAACGCCGCCACGAAACACCCTGAAATAACCGCAGAACCAGCCCATTTAAGAGTGATTCTCATTAAATGTTAGAATTCGGCACCCTTGCGGCACTGCACAATGAAAGAGAGACACGCCAGCCAGCGACGCTCCTACTGGCTAAAAACACTACACACTTGGCATTGGATCAGCTCGGCAATCTGCCTGCTGGGCATGCTGCTGTTCGCCTTCACGGGCCTGACCCTCAACAACGCCTCGCACATCGAAAGCAAGGCCCGTGTCGAAACTCGCCACACCCGGCTGCCATACGCGGAGCTCGCGGCGGTCAAAGAGGCCGCCACGCGACGCGCGGCACGGCTGCCGCAGAGTGCTGGCGCGTGGCTGGAACGCGAGTTCGGCATTGACGCTTTGCGGGTCAAACCCGAGTGGTCTTCCGAGGAAGCGTATTTATCGTTGCCGCGAGCGGGCGGCGATGCTTGGCTGTCCATCGACATCCAGAGCGGCGAAGTCGAATACGAGCGCACCGACAGAGGCTGGATTTCCTACCTCAATGACCTGCACAAGGGCCGCCACACCGGCCTGGCCTGGAGCTGGTTTCTGGATCTGTTCGCCCTGGCCTGTCTGGTCTTCTCCCTGACCGGGCTGGTGCTGTTGAAAATGCACGCCGGGCATCGCGCCGCTACCTGGCCCATGGTCGGTCTGGGCGTGGTGATTCCTGTCGTGCTGGCACTGCTTTTCATTCATTGATCGCTCTCGCGGAAATCGTTATGCGCAAACTGTTGCTCTCCCTCGTCCTGGCCGGTGCCATCGCGCGCACGGCCCAAGCGGCGGACCTGAATGTCACCGTGGACATCCCCCGGCTGGATGTCGCCGAGTACCACCGCCCTTATGTCGCCATCTGGATCGAACGCGACGACCAGAGCGTGGCGGGTGATTTGGCCGTCTGGTATGACGTCGCCAAGAAAAACAACGAGGGTACCGAGTGGCTCAAGGACATGCGCCAATGGTGGCGCCGCAGCGGCCGCAATCAGCAATTCCCGGTCGATGGCGTCAGCGCAGCGACACGGCCGGCGGGCCGGCATGAGCTGGCGTTCACGGACAAATCAAAGCCGTTGGCCGATCTCAAACCGGGCCGTTACGCGGTCGTGGTCGAAGCCGCTCGCGAAGTCGGCGGCCGTGAGCTGCTGCGCCTGCCCTTTGTCTGGCCTCCCCAGTCTGCGGCCAGACAGACCGCCAAAGGCGAACACGAGCTGGGCGACATTGCTGTGCAGATCAAACCCTAACCTCACCTCTTTCGGAGTCCTGAATATGACGCTCTTGGCCAAACTGAGTCTTGCCGCCGCCCTCACACTGCCGCTGGCCGCACAGGCACACGACATGTGGTTGCTGCCTTCCTCGACCGTCCTGTCCGGCGCCAACAGCTGGGTGACGATTGACGGCGCGGTCAGCAACGATAAGTTCTACGCCAATCACGCTCCCTTGCGCCTGGACAATCTGGTCATCCTCGCCCCGGACGGCAGCCAGATTCAGGCTGAGAACGAACATCGCGGCAAGCTGCGCAGCACCTTCGATCTGCAACTGGCGCAAACCGGCACCTACCGGCTGGCCGTCGTCAACGACGGCGTGTTCGCGCGGTGGAAAGAGGATGGCAAGCCCAAACGTTATTTCGGCAAGGCCGACAGCCTGGCGCAGGCCGTCCCCGCCAAGGCCCAGGACCTCGAAATCACCCAGTCTCTGGGGCGCGTCGAGACCTTCGTGACCTCGGGCAAGCCGACGGCCCTCAAGCCCATCGGCCGCGGGCTCGAACTGGTCGCCATCAGCCATCCTAATGATCTGTATTCCGATGAGGCAGCAACCTTCCAGATGATGGTCGACGGCAAACCGGCCGCCGGCCTGGAGGTCACCATCGTGCCCGATGGCAGCCGCTACCGCGACCAGGTCGGTGAAATCGCCCTCAAGACGGATGCACAGGGCAAGTTCCAGGTCAAATGGCCGCATCCCGGCATGTACTGGGTCGAAGCCCGGCACGAAGACCACGCGGTGAACGTGCCCCAGGCCACGATGCGCCGCCTCACCTATGCCGGCACCCTGGAAGTGCTGCGTCCGTAAACGCTCATGCAGCACACTATCCTGCCGGTCCGGCACTACGGCGCGGCGCTATACCGTGCCGTTGCGCTGACCGGCGCCACCATGGGTACGACCTGGTCGGCGCGCCTATCGGCCTCGCTCTGTCTGTCAGACGCGCCTATCCGCGCGGCAGTGCAGACGGCGTTGGACGAGGTCGTGTCACAAATGAGCCATTGGGACCCGGACTCGGATCTGGCGCGTTTCAACCGTGCGCCAGCCGGCTGGCATGCGCTGCCACCTGCGTTACTGCACGTGCTGGCCTATGCGCTGGCCTTGGCCGGTGAAACGAGTGGCGCCTGCGATCCTACCCTGGGCGAATGGGTAGACATGTGGGGGTTCGGGCCACGTCGCGATGTCTCCGAACCGCCGTCCGCCGCGCTGCTCGCTCAGGCGGGCGCACGGTGTGGCTGGCAGCGTCTGGCACTGGACCTGCCTCGCGGTCTGGCTTTGCAGCCCGGCGGTCTGCGGCTGGATCTGTCAGCCATCGCCAAAGGCTATGGAGTCGACGCCGCTGCGCGGGCCTTGGATGCACTGGGTCTGCAGCACTATCTGATCGAGGTCGGCGGCGAGTTACGTGCGCGTGGCGTACGCCCCGACGGGCAACCGTGGCGCGTTGCCATCGAGGTGCCTGACGGCAGCGGATCGCACGCCCTGAGCGTGCCCCTGAAAGACCTGGCGATTGCCACCTCGGGCGACTACCGCCGCTACGGTGAGCACGAGGGACGCCGCTACGCGCATACCCTGGATCCGCGTAGCGGTCGGCCCCTGGACAACGACGTGGCCTCGGTCACGGTAGTGCATACCGGTTGCATGCAAGCCGACGCGCTAGCCACGGCCCTGACGGTCATGGGGCAAGCCGACGGAATGGACTATGCCCGGCGCCACGATCTGGCGGCACTGTTCATCGCGCGGGACCGTGACGGCTTGCGGCTGGCACCCACCCCGGCCTTCCTGGCGCTCGACGTAGTCCGCCTATGACAGCCCGTGTGGCAACGGCCCTCGTGCTTGTCATCGCCTGGCTGCTGCTGAGCTGGCGGGCCTGGCGCCGCAGCAGGCCAACGCCTGTGCCCCTTGCACAGGCCGAAGCCTGGCTGGTCGCCCACGCCAGTCAGACCGGACTTGCTCAGGAACTCGCCGAGCGCAGCGCCGAGGCGCTGCGTGCGGCCGGACAGGTCGCGGTGGTCGTGCCGTTGAATCAGGTCGACGCGCCGTGCCTGGCCCGCTGCACGCGCGCTCTCCTTGTGGTGAGTACCTATGGCGAGGGCGACGCGCCAGATGGCGCAGCGCGTTTTGCCCAACAGGTGATGCGCCCTGTCATGCACGGCAGCCTGCCCCAATTGCGTTATGCACTGCTGGCGCTGGGCGACAGCAGCTACGCCCGCTTTTGCGGATTTGGCCGCGAGCTGGACCAGTGGCTGGCTGCCCAAAAGGCACAACGGCTCTTTGACCGCGTCGAGGTAGACCGGGCCGATCCGGCGGCGCTGCGCCATTGGCAACGCGAACTGGCGGCCATCTGCGGCGCGGCCGACCCGCAGGTATGGCAGGCTCCCGACTACCAAACCTGGCGCCTGACAGCGCGCCAGCATCTGAATCCGGGAAGCTCAGCAGGCCCCTGCTATCTGGTGAGCCTGACCTGCCAGACGGAGGTCTTCTGGCAGGCGGGAGATATCGCCGAAGTCGGCCCGCGCACCGCGCCCCAGACTCCACTACAAAACCCGCGCGAGTACTCGATTGCCTCGCTGCCCGCTGACGGCTGCCTGCAATTGCTGGTCAGGCAACAACGCCATGCCGACGGCACCTTGGGCCTGGGAAGCGGTTGGCTGACACAGCGATGCCCTATCGGCGGGGAGGTGGCGCTGCGTGTACGCAGCAACCCGGGCTTTCATCTGCCACCTGGGCCCATGCCCCTCGTGCTCATCGGCAATGGCACCGGGCTGGCAGGTCTACGAGCCTGGCTCAAGGCACGCGTGGCGGCGGGCCACGGTCGCAACTGGCTCGTGTATGGTGAACGGCACCCGGCATACGACGCCCTGCTCGAGGACGAACTGCGGGCGTGGAAGGCAACCGGGATGCTGGCGCAACTCGATCTGGTCTACTCGCGTCAGGGCCAGGGCTATGTGCAGGATAGGTTGCGCGAACGCGCCGACGCCCTTCGAAGTTGGGTCGACAACGGAGCGACGATAGCCATTTGCGGAAGCCTGCACGGCATGGCCCAAGGTGTAGATGACGCGCTGAGCGACATCCTCGGCGTACCGCTTTTACTCGCGTTGCGCGCCGACGGCCGCCTGCGCCGAGACGTCTATTGAGGCGGCTCTGCACATAGCAGCAAATAACATGTTATTGTCATTCAGTGAGGTCCGCTGATCCTTGGCTTGGTTGCAGTACCTATGTATCAGCCCCGCATCGGTAGGGGTCAAGCTGCAGGTCAATGACAACCTCGCAGCGCGCCTTGCGATGAAACAACAGCAAATCCACCCGATACCAATTCTTGTCGATGCGTGGACGGCGTTGCCGCTCAACGATTCAGGCAACGTCCCCCACCGCGGAGTCAAGCCAGTTTCGCGTAGGGGAACATCCTCTGCATCAGACTCCGTTCGACGAGTGGGTACGGCCAGGCAGGCATGGCCGGCGCCTTTCTGGGCATACGGCTCACCCGCGCGAAGGGCGGTGCCGCTGAATCGTATAGAACACGATGCCACCGTTAGACCGGTCCTGCACAGGCGAGAGATACCGCCTGTCGCTTCGAATACCGAACTCGGTCACATCCGTGACGCATCGTTGGTTTGTTCACGGACCGCTGGACTTGCTCATCGTAGTCGCCATGAAAAACACCCCAAGGGCCGGATGGGTGTCCAACTCTTGGGGTGCCGCTCATCGCGCCCGGCCTTAGCCTTGGAGTGCCTTTACTGCAGCGTGCGCGTAAAGACGAACTTGCCGTCGCGATAGTCGACCGGCACGACATCGCGCGGCCCGAACACCCCTTGCAAAATAAGCTTGGCCACAGGGTTTTCGATCTGCTGCTGAATGGCGCGCTTGAGTGGCCGCGCGCCGAACACCGGGTCGAAACCCACGCGGGCGATTTCCGACAACGCCGTGTCGGTGACCTCCAACTGCATCTCCTGCTTCTCCAGGCGCTCGGCCAGACGCCTGATCTGAATGCGCGCGATGGACTCGATGTGTTGCGCGTCCAAGGCGTGGAAAACCACCACTTCGTCGATGCGGTTGAGGAACTCGGGCCGCAACGTCTGCTTGAGTTCTTCCATCACTACGTCCTTGATCACCTCATAGGGCTTGCCCGTCATGCTCTGGATCTGCTGCGAACCCAGATTGGAGGTCATCACGATGACGGTATTGCGAAAGTCCACCGTACGACCCTGCCCATCGGTCAGACGCCCATCATCGAGCACCTGCAGAAGGACGTTGAACACATCCGGATGCGTTTTTTCTACTTCATCGAGCAAGACCACGCTGTAGGGTTTGCGGCGCACGGCTTCCGTGAGATAGCCGCCTTCTTCGTAACCCACATAGCCCGGGGCGCGCCAATGAGGCGAGCCACCGAGTGCTTCTCCATGAACTCGCTCATGTCGATGCGGATCATGTGCTCTTCGGAGTCGAACAAGAAATCGGCCAGCGCTCGAGTCAGTTCGGTCTTGCCTACGCCGGTCGGCCCCAGAAACAGGAAAGAGCCATACGGTTTGGAGGGGTCGGCCAGCCCTGCCCGCGATCGACGGATGGCGTCGGCCACGAGGCTGCAAGCCTCCTCCTGCCCCACCACGCGCTGATGCAGCGCATCTTCCATGTGCAGCAGCTTGTCGCGCTCGCCTTCCATCATCTTGGACACCGGAATGCCCGTGGCACGCGAGACGACCTCGGCGATCTCTTCCGCACCGACCTGCGTGCGCAGCAGGCGCGGCTTACCGCCGGCGACCTCCGCGCGCTCGACGTCCTCTTCGGCCATATCGGCCGCCTTCAGGCGCGCTTCGAGCTCAGGCAGCTTGCCATACTGCAACTCGGCCAGCTTGTCGAACTGCCCTTTGCGTTGCAGCTCGGCCATGTCGGCGCGTACGCGGTCGATTTCTTCCTTGATGGACTGCGTGCACTGCACCGCAGCCTTCTCGGCCTTCCAGATTTCTTCGTAGTCGTTGTACTCGCGCTGCAGGCGCTCGAGTTCCTCTTCGATGACAGCCAGACGGCGCTTGGACGCATCATCGGTTTCTTTCTTGACGGCCTCGCGCTCGATTTTGAGCTGAATGATGCGACGATCCAGCTTGTCCATCACTTCGGGCTTGGAGTCGATTTCCATGCGGATGCGCGACGCGGCCTCGTCGATCAGATCGATAGCCTTGTCGGGCAGGAAGCGATCCGTGATGTACCGGTGCGACAACTCGGCCGCCGCGACAATGGCCGGATCGGTGATCTCCACGCCGTGGTGGATTTCGTAGCGCTCTTGCAAGCCGCGCAGAATGGCGATGGTCGACTCCACGTCGGGTTCGCCCACGAGCACTTTCTGGAAGCGGCGCTCCAGCGCGGCATCCTTCTCGATGTACTTGCGGTACTCATCCAGCGTGGTCGCGCCGATGCAGTGCAGTTCGCCGCGCGCCAGCGCCGGCTTGAGCATATTGCCCGCGTCCATGGCGCCCTCGGCCTTGCCGGCGCCGACCATGGTGTGCAACTCATCGATAAAGACGATGTTTTGCCCATCGTCCTGTGAAAGCTCTTTGAGGACGGCCTTCAGACGTTCTTCGAATTCGCCGCGGAACTTCGCGCCTGCCAGCAAGGCCGCCAGATCCAACGACAGCACGCGCTTGCCACGCAGCGTCTCGGGCACCTCATCGTTGACGATGCGCTGGGTCAGCCCTTCGACGATGGCGGTCTTGCCTACGCCCGGCTCGCCGATGAGTACGGGATTGTTCTTGGTGCGGCGCTGCAAAATCTGAATGGTGCGCCGAATTTCGTCGTCACGACCAATGACCGGGTCCAGCTTGCCCTCTCGGGCCCGCTCGGTGAGATCCATGGTGTACTTGGACAAGGCCTCGCGGTTGGACTCCCCCTCGGCCTCGGAGATTTTTTCACCGCCCCGCACAGCATCGATGGCGGTCTCCAGCGCTTTTTTCTGCAGGCCGGCTTCACGCAGGATGCGCCCGGCTTCGCCCTTGTCATCGGCCAATGCCAGCAGGAACAACTCGCTGGCGATGAAGGTGTCGCCCCGGCGCGCGGCCTCTTTGTCGGTGCGCGTCAACACGGCCTGAAGGTCGCGACTGATCTGCACGTTGTCGTCACCGGCGACCTGGGGTAGCGCCCGCATGGCGGTTTCCAGTGCGGGCTGCAGCCGGTTGACGGCCACGCCGGCGCGCGCCAGCAGGCTACCCGCACCGCTGTCGGCGTCAGCGAGCAACGCGGCCAGCACATGGACGGGTTCGATATAGGGATTGTCATTGCGGGCCGCGAGGCTTTGCGCGTCCGCCAGGGCTTGCTGGAACTTGGTGGTAACTTTGTCGAATCGCATAGTAGTCGGTTGGCAGTGATGAGAGCCATGCCATAACCCTCAGCCGGCTCGATGACCTAAATGTGCGGCCAAACAGGGGCTTTTCAAGGCCTGCCCGGCGCACGCTGAAAATCGACTTACAGTGACTTACACTACCGCCTACAACCACAGGCGGTTCTGATGAGCATAAACGTTTTTGTCTACGGCACGCTACGCAGCGGCGAAATCAATGATCTGAATCACGTTGCCGCCCGCCACGGCTTGCCCCAGCCTCGCGCGCTGGGACAGGGGCGCGTGCCAGGTTACCTGGTTGATTTTGGTGACTGGCCCGGCCTGGTGCCCGTCGCAGACGGCCGCTGGGTGATGGGTGACATATATCAAATCGATCCGCAATTGCTGCCCCTGCTCGACCATATCGAAGATGTCGGCGCGCCAGGCGGCTCCTGCTTCATGCGCACCGAGATCGCGGTCCAAACCACGCAAGGTCCGATACGCTGTCAATACTACCCCGTGGACCCGGCCCATCTTCAGGACGCCCCGGGCATCACCGATGACGACTGGGTTTCCTATCGCGCTGCACGCCAAGCCGCCGCTGTCGATGCGCTCGAAACACCGGCGTTGCTGCTGGACATCGACCGGCTGCACGCCAACACGGCCATGATGCGCGCGCGCGCCGCCGCGTTGGGTGTGACCCTGCGGCCTCACGTCAAGACGGCCAAATGCATCGAAGTGGCGCTGGCGGCCGGCGACGGACGAACCGGTCCGATCACCGTATCTACACTGAAGGAAGCGGACCAATTTTTTGCGGCAGGTTTTACGGACATTCTGTATGCCGTGGGCATCACCCCCAACAAGCTTGATCATGTTGGCCGCCTGCGCCGCGCCGGCTGCGACCTGAAGATCATCCTCGACAACCGCATCGCGGCCGAGGCCGTGTGCGAGGCGCGCAGCCGCCTCGGCCTTGATCTGCCCTGCCTGCTGGAGATCGATTGCGACGGCCATCGCAGCGGCCTCAAGCCTGACGATCCCGAACTGCTGATCATCGCAGACATCCTGCGCGTGGGCGGCGTAACCCTGGCCGGCGTGCTTACCCACGCGGGGAATCCTATAACTGCCGCAGCCGCGAAGCCATCGTGGCGCTGGCCGAGCAAGAACGGGCCGCCTGCGTGCACGCGGCACAACGCTTGCGCGCCCAGGGCCATGCCTGCCCCATCGTCAGCGTGGGCTCCACCCCCACGGCCCGGTATGCGCACAAGCTCGATGGCGTCACCGAGCTACGCGCCGGGGTGTATATGTTCTTTGATCTGGTCATGGCCGGGATCGGCGCCTGCACCATCGACGAGATCGCGCTGTCGGTTCTGGTAACGGTGCTGGGCCACCAACCGGACCGGGGCTGGATCATCACCGACGGCGGCTGGATGGCCATGAGCCGCGACCGAGGCACCGCCCGCCAGCCAGTGGACCAGGGCTATGGCCTGGTTTGCGACCGTCTGGGCCGCCCTATCTCCGGGCTGCGCATGAGCGACGCCAATCAAGAGCACGGGGTGCTCAGCATCGAGCAGGGGGCCGTCGCCGACCTCGTCGCCGCCTACCCCGTGGGCACATTGCTGCGCATCCTGTCCAACCATGCGTGCGCCACCGGCGCCCAGCACCCGCGCTATCACCTGGTGCGCCAGGGAGGCGATCGCATCGAGGGTATCTGGGCAAGGTTTGCAGGTTGGTGATGCCTTGCGACTCTTTGGCCGTTAGAGGCATAAATCGGCGAAATTCTGCAAAGAAGACTACAATCTAACGAAAATAAACCGTGCCAGTGCTTCCGCAAGCCGGTGTGTCAAGACGACGAGGTCACGAATGCTCAAGCGGGTTCCTATCACGCCCGACGCCGCACATTGTTCCAGCTGCATGCTCGGCCATGTCTGCATTCCTATCGGCATGGCCGCGGCCGAGGTCGAAAAGCTCGACGATCTGATCAAAGAGCGCGTGCGCATCGAGAAAGGCCACACCCTTTACGAACTGGACGCGGCGCTGGATGCCGTCTATGGCGTGCGCTATGGGTCACTGAAGACTCAGCTCGAAGACGCCAGCGGTCAACTTCAGATCACGGGATTTCATCTGCCTGGCGAAATCGTCGGGCTCGATGGCATGCTGGAGTCGCGCCATGTCTCCAACGCCGTGGCGTTGGAGGACTCGGAAGTCTGCGTCATCCGCCTGTCTGAAATCGATCGCGTCGCCCACCACTTGCCCAGCTTGCAGCAACAGTTTCGCCGCCTCATGAGCCGCGAAATCACCCGCTCGCACCAGATGCTGGCCACTCTCGGATCGATGCGCTCCGAGCAGCGTCTGGCCGCCTTTTTGCTGAACCTGTCGCAACGTTATGCCGCGCTGGGCTATTCCTCGACCCAATTCGTTCTGCGCATGAGCCGCGAAGAAATCGGCAACTACCTGGGCCTGACGCTGGAGACGGTCAGCCGGCTGTTCTCGCGCTTTGCCCGCGAAGGCCTGATCCGCATCAACCAGCGCGAAGTCGAACTCCTCGATCTGCCCGGTCTGCGCCAACTGCTTGGCCACGAGCACTGCTGACGCGCCCCATGACGCCTAGCCAAGGGTGGTCCCGCCTGATTCTGGCCGCGGCCTGCTCGGGCATGCCTGTGGCCGCCGCGCTTGCACAGACCCTGCTGCCCGCCACCGAAGAGCGGGATCCCTACGAGGAACCGGTCGCCGCGCAACAGCAGCCTACGCCGCCTTGGCGCGCACTTGAGCTGGGCCGCCCCGAACAGCGCTACCCCTTCCCGGTCTATGCCAGCAAGAACCTCAAACGCGATGATTTGCGCGGCGTACGGCGGCTGGTCATCGTCGTGCACGGGATCAAGCGGGACGCCACACGCTCCTATGAGGCGGTATCTGCACTCATGGGCAACAATCCGGAGCGTCTGGATGACACGCTGATCATCGCCCCCAAGTTTTCCAGTGCGATAGACACCGGCTTCGGCCATATGCCGGCCTGGCGGCGTGCCAGTTGGGAGGACGGCGAACTCAGTATGCAGGTCAAAGGACGCCCTGCGCCGGTCAGTTCCATGCAGGTGCTCGATGACCTGTTGCACGAACTGGCCAGTGCCGAACGGCTGCCGGCCTTACGCACCGTGGTGCTTCCCGGGCACTCCGCCGGCGCGCAACTCATCCAGCGGTATGCGGTCTTGAACAACGTGGATGACGACCTGCGAAACAAAGGCCTGGACGTCCGCTATGTGGTGGCCAACCCCTCCTCCTATCTGTACCTCACGGCCGAACGCCCGCGTGCCGATGGGCGGGGGTTCGCGCCCTATGAACGTGGCATCTGCCCCACCTACAATCAATACAAGTACGGTCTGGATCAGCTCCCAGGCTACTTGCGCACCGGCGATCCGGCGCGCCTGGCGCCGCGCTATGCCGCTCGCAACGTCACCTATCTGCTGGGCAGCGCCGACAACAATCCCGAACATCAGTTTCTGGACAAAACCTGCGGCGCCGAAGCGCAGGGTGCCACGCGCTGGGCGCGAGGGCTGGGCCACTGGCGCTATGAAGTTGCCATCGCGCAACGTCACGCCGAATGGCCGGCACTGGCGCATCAGGCCCAGGAGGTGGTGGGCACTGGCCACAACGTGGCGGCCATGTTTGGCTCGACCTGCGGCGCGCGCGCGCTGCTGGGCGAAACCAGTGCGCCGCTGACCCAGGGCGCTGCCTGCCTGCCCATCACGCGCTGATCGCCTGCTTCAGCCTCCCGCGGCCTTGGATCCCTCAGACGGCACCGCACCGTCGGCAGGCAGCACCGTGGCGGCCTCGCCAGGTTCGGCCACGACATTGTCGAAGGCGGCAGTACCCGCCGGTGGCTCGGCAGCAGGCGCAGGCGGCTGCACGACGTCAGCCTCAGGCGTAAGCATTTCCATCGCAGGGTCCACCTCGACATCCACACGGGGATCGAGTGTGACCATGGCCGGCGACGACTGCAGCGTATCGGGCATCGGCACGAAATGCACCGGCGCCTCGTCGACCTGATGCAAGCCCGTGACGGCGCTCGGGCGTACCCGCCAGACCAGAATGAGGGCGCACACTGGCACGAACACGTAGTACATGGCGTGCCCCCCAACGACATCAGAACGCCCGCCACCAGGGGTCCCAGGCAAGCCCCTACCCCATAGACCATCAACAGCACGGCGCTCAGGCTCACGCGGCGCTCGGCTTCGACGTGGTCGTTGGCCAGCGCCGCGCCCAGCGGGTAAAGCGTGAACTGCAGCACGCCCAACAGCGCCGACAAGCAAAGCAGCAGCCAGAAGGGTAAATCCAGCCAACCCCACATGAAAACCGGCACCAGCACCAGAACCGCGGCGTTGAACCGGATCAAGCCAGCGCGATTGATCCGGTCAGACAGCCATCCTATGGGCCACTGCGACAGCAGCCCGGCTGTTACCGAGACAGCCACGAACAACGCAACCTGGGAGGTGGCCAGGCCGTGCTTGGCCGCGTACACCGGTGCCAGGCCATAGAATGCGCCACTCAAGTTGCCGGCCACGAACAGCACGGTCATGGCCAGCGGCACCCGCTTGACGAAGAAAAAGAAATCCAGTGGCGCAGGCCGTGGGGTCGGGGGGTGGGAGCGCGCGGTAACGGCAATCGGTACCAGGCACAGGACCAGGCACATCGCCACGAGTACGAGCGGCCCGTCATCCAGCACGGCATAAAACGTGAGCGCCAACTGCCCCAGCACCGTCCCCAGGCCGGAGACCACCATATAGACCGAAAACACGCGGCCACGCTGGTGGTTCTCCGTCTGTTCATTGAGCCAGCTTTCGATGACCATGAACTCGGTGACCATCATGACGCCCGAGATCAGACGCAGCAGCAGCCACACCGGCAGGCTGTCTATCTGGGCCTGCAGCAGAATCATGCTGGTGGCCACCGCCGCACACGCCACGAAAGCACGAATATGCCCGACGCGAATGATGAGCTTATGCCCCAGCCGTGCGCCGCAGACCAGACCCAGGTAATACCCCGCGATCATGGAGCCGATCCAGACTTCGTTGACGGATCGTGCCGTCAATGTCAGTCCCATATAGGTATTGAACAGACCTGTGCCGACCAGCATCAGCAGGGTGGCGACGTAAAGCGAGGAAAACGAGGATATGGTCGATAGCATGGGCAGGCGGGCAGCAGAGGATACGCAGGGGCTGCACGGGAGACCGGACCGCCGGCCCCCTGAAAACCGTTAAATCTGGGACAGCAAGGTGTCGGCATCGCTGACCTCGAACTTGCCCGGGCCTTCGATATTCAGTTTCGTGACCACGCCGTCTTCGATCAGGGCCGAGTAACGCTGCGAGCGCACACCCATGCCACGGGCAATGAGATCCAGCTCCAGGCCAAGCTCACGCGTCCACAAGGCCGACCCATCCGCCAGCATGCGCACCTTGCCCGTGGCCTGCTGCTCACGGCCCCAGGCGCCCATGACGAAAGCGTCATTGACGGCCACGCACCAGATTTCGTCCACGCCCTTGTCGGCAAAAGCCTTGGCCTGGGCGATATAACCCGGCAGATGCTTGGCCGAGCAAGTCGGGGTGAACGCCCCCGGCAGCGCGAACAACGCGATCTTCTTGCCACGCGTCAGATCGGCGACCTGGAAGGGGTTGGGGCCGAGCTGGCAGCCCGCCGTTTCGGTTTCGATGAACTCGGTGAGCGTGCCGTCCGGTACGCGGTCGCCAACGGAAATAGTCATGAATTTCTCCAACAGGAACGATTATCTATTTGATTGGAAGCGTGCCGCTGTCGCGGCTCGACCTCCATCATAGATCGTGTCCGCGTGGGCGGGGATGACAGCGCTCGGGAAAAGCCTGTGCACATACTGAAACGTCTGCAAACCGGGCTGCAACCCCTGATCTGCCCACGGATGGTCATAATGAAACGTTGCGAACACGCGACGGAGGATCCCAACATGCGAGCCCTATGGATTGCAGTGGCCGCCCTGACGTCATCGGCCCAGGCGCAAACCCTGGCTGCTCCTGACGGACAGACAACCTTCGAACAAGTCGTCGCGGCCGCCGGGGCCACCAATGGCGCGGCCCGCCTGTGTGGCGCGTCCCAACCCGATCTGCTGCAGCACGAATCCAACTGGCAAGTGAACCTGAAACGCTACGCCCAGGAATACCGTTACGACACTGCGGCCTTGAAGGCGCGATTTACCCAGGGCCAGGAAACGGGTCGGCAGATGATGGAACAGATGCGCCAGGCCAGCGTGGATGGCTGCGCCGGCGTGCTGGGCAGCTTCCAGCGCGAGCGGGCCATCGGTTATGGCGAAATGAAGCAGGCCATCGCTGAAGTCACCGATGGCCTGCCGCAGGCGCCGGCACGCTGAGCTCAGAGCCCGTTCTGCTTGAACCAGTCCAGCATGCGTCGCCAAGCCTGCTCGGCCTCGGCTTTGCGAAAGCTGGGCCGATAATCCGCATGAAACGCGTGCGGGGCATCGGGATAAACATCGATGCGCGACTTCTGAGCGGCTGGGGGGCCCTTGGCTAGCGCGACCTTCATTTTGTCCACATCGGCCAGCGCAATACCTGCGTCCTTGCCACCGTAGGCGCCCAGCACGGGAGCCTGGAGCGCGGGTACAACGTCCAGTGCCGCCCGCGGCTTCAGCCCGGTGCTTGCGCCACCCAACTGACCATACCAGGCCGCCCCTGCCAACAAGCCTGGGCGGTGCGCGGCATAGAGCCAGACAATGCGCCCGCCCCAGCAGAACCCCAGGATGCCCAGCCTGGAGGCGTTTGCGCCATGTGCGGCAGCCCAGGTGGCCGTGGCATCCAGATCGGCCATCACCTGTGCGTCAGCCACCTTGTCGATGATCTCGGCGCGCAAAGACGCCATATCGGCATGCTTGGACGGATCGCCTTGACGGGCAAAGAGCTTCGGCGCGATCGCCAGATATCCCTGGTGCGCCAGGCGGCGGCAGACGTCCTGGATGTATTCGTGTACGCCGAAAATCTCCGAGACCACCAATAGCGTGGGAAGATCGCTCTTGCCTTGCGGCGCAGCGCGATAGGCAGGCATTGTGCCGTCGGTCGTGGGGATGTCGACCGGCCCGGCCACCAAGCCCTTGCTGTCGGTAGTAATGGCCGTCTGAGCCACGGCCGGCCCGGCGGCCAACGAAAAGCCGGCGGCCAGGCCGGTGGCGAGAAAGCCGCGCCGGCCAAGCCTCAGGGGCGGCAAAAGACTGTCGAACTCTGCGTCCTTCAAAACCATGAAACAACCTCCCGATGGAACCACTTCCGTGAGAAATCGACCCGTGGAGGTTTGCCATCCCAGATGCCCTCAGCATCCCGCACGAGTGCGACGTTGACTATCCGGCCATCCCGACCTTGGCTGCACCGGTTTTCGAACGCAACCTGCCCCTGTGCGCGCCCGTTGGCGCGGAACATCCTGTGAAACACAGGCGCCACCGCCAAGTTTGCCGGGGATTATCGCGTCCTAGACTGGGCTCGTCTATCATAAGGCTGCGCGCCAGCCGGCGCGGCTTCGAGCCATCCCTTATTCTGATCTTCCGTTTTTGAGATGCCTGACACCTTACCCACTCTGAGCCACCTGGACGAAAGCGGCCAGGTTCGCATGGTCGATGTCGGCGACAAGACCGAATCCGATCGTGTCGCCATCGCGCAAGGCGCGGTGCGCATGAGTCCCCAGGCCTACGGGCTGCTGACCCAACCTGGCCAGGGCAAAGGTGAGGTGCTCAACACCGCCCGTGTGGCCGCGGTGCTGGCGGCCAAACGCTGCGCCGAATTGATCCCCTTGTGTCATAGCTTGCCGCTGTCCTTCGTGGGCATCGAGTTCTCGCTGGACGACCAGGCGCACCGGATCGACATCCGGGCCACCTGCCGCACCCGTTACAAGACCGGCGTCGAAATGGAGGCCATGACGGCCTGCAGCGTCGCCGCGCTTACCATCTACGACATGTGCAAGGCGGCAGACAAGGGCATCGTGATCGAACAGGTTCGCCTGGCGTACAAGGCGGGAGGAAAAAGCGGTGAATGGCGCAACGATTGATATGTTGTACTTCGCTCGCGTGGCGGAGCTGCTGGGCAAGCGCGCCGAGCGCCTGCCTCTGCCGCAGCCGGCGAATACCGTCCAGTTGGTCGAAGATCTGGCTGTGCGCTATCCGCAGTTGTCCGAAGCGAACCGCTTAAGGCTCGCTGTCAATCAGACGCATGTCAAAGGGCCGGTGGCGCTGGCCGCAGACGACGAGGTGGCGGTCTTCGAACCCGTCACTGGAGGCTGAGACTATGATCCTCGTCCAGGAGGCCGATTTCGACACGGCCGCCCTTACCGCCGGTCTACGTGCCAAAGCCGGCTCCCAGGCAGGCGCACTGGTGACCTTCACGGGTTATGTGCGCGATTACGCCCCCGGACAGGCCACGGAAACGCTCTACCTCGAACACTATCCCGGAATGTGCGAGCGCGAGCTCGAAGCGATTGCCCGCCGCGCGCGCGAGCGCTGGCAGCTGGCCGGCACCGTCATCGCCCATCGGATCGGCGCCCTGCCCCGCGAAGACCAGATTGTTTTCGTCGCGGCAGCCAGCGCCCACCGGGGAGATGCCTTCCAGGCCTGCGAGTTCATGATCGATGCGCTCAAGACGCGCGCCCCTTTCTGGAAACGCGAAACGCTGGCCGATGGCAATCGGTTCTGGGTCCAGCAGCGCGTCGAGGACGACACCCGCACCCACGCCTGGGAAGAGAACAAGGACAAACCATGACTACCGAAAACACTGTTTCGCTGGCTTGCGCCGTGCTCACCGTCAGTGACACGCGCAGCGCCGGAGACGACACCTCAGGCAATCTTCTGGCCCACAATCTCGCCCACGCCGGCCACATGTGCGTGCGCCGCGAAATCGTGCGTGACGATGTCTACCTGATCCGCCGCGTCATGAGCGACTGGATCGCCGATCCGCAGGTACAGGTGATTCTGACCACGGGCGGCACCGGGTTTTCGCACCGAGATTCCGTGCCCGAGGCCGTGCGTCCGTTGTTCGACAAAGAGATCGACGGCTTTGGCGAGCTGTTTCGCCAGGTGTCCTATGAAGAGATCGGCTCGTCGACCATCCAGTCGCGAGCGCTGGCCGGATACGCCAACAATACCGTGATCTTCTGCATGCCAGGCTCCAACGGTGCCTGCCAGACGGCCTGGAGCCGCATCATCGCCGAACAACTGGACAGCCGACACAAACCTTGCAACTTTGCCACGCACCTCGCGCGCAGGGAAGCATCATGATGGAGTTCGACGAGGCCCAGGCACAATTGGCCAAGGCCGCCGACGCCATCACACGGCGCGAAATCCTGCCCCTGGCCAGTCTCGCTGGCCGGGTGCTGGCACAAGACATTCAGGCTGGCCTGGACCTGCCCCCGGCCGACAACAGCGCCATGGACGGCTACGCACTGCGTTACGCCGACTACGAAGCCGGCCGCGCATTGCCCGTGAGCCAGCGTATCTTCGCCGGTGATATGCCCGCCGTCCTGCCGCCGGGCCAGGCCGCACGGCTGTTTACGGGCAGCCTCATGCCGCCGGGCGCCGACACCGTCGTCATGCAAGAGGACACGCGCGAAACCGACGGAAAGGTCGAGATCCTGCAGCCTCCCAGAGCCGGACAGCATGTACGTAAACGTGGCGAAGACACGACCGCCGGGCAGGCGTTGCTGGCTGCCGGCACAGTGCTGCAGGCCTCGCATATCGCGTTGCTGGCGTCGCAAGGGCTGGCGCAAGCCGAGGTTTACGGGCGCTTGCGGGTAGGCATCCTCACCACCGGCGATGAGCTGGTCTTTCCAGGTTCGCCCCGGCAGGACCAGCAAATCTACAACTCCAATGGCGCCATGCTGGCGGCATTGGCAGAAGGCATGGGCGCTGAAGCCACCCATGTCCTGCACGCCCGCGATGAGCAGGCCAGTCTGAATGCCGCCTTTGCTCGCCTGCTGCAGGACTGCGACCTCGTCCTCAGTGTGGGTGGGGTATCGGTTGGCGAGCGCGATCTGGTCAAACCGGTACTGGAGGCCATGGGCGCGACGCTGGTGCTCTGGAAAGTCCGTATGAAACCTGGCAAACCGGTCGCATTGGCTCATATCCAGGGCAAGCCCCTGGTTTGCCTGCCTGGCAATCCGGTATCGGCCTATGCCGTCTTTACGGTATTGGTCTCGCCGCTGGTGCGCCGCATGCAGGGCCGCAGCACCACCCATCCGCGCGTGGACTGGATACCCCTGCGCACCGAGCACACGCGCCGCGATGGCCGCGAAGAGTTTCTACGAGTGCAGTACGACGCCGGCCAGGCCCCGCAACTGCATCCGTACGCCAAGCAGGGATCAGGGGTGATGAGTTCGCTACCCTGGGCCAGCGGCCTGGCACGCCTGCCTTACGATACCGACATCAGCGACGGCACCGCGGTCCGGTATTACGACTTTCGCTACTGGCAATCCTAGCCCTGCGCGAAAGCGAAATCCTCGGCAGTATTCAGGTTGAGAAAGGCGGCGGGCGCATCATCGAAGGCGACTTCGACGGCGCCCGCCCTGTCCTGCCACCATGCCACCTTGCGATCGCCACCGGCCAAATAGGCGCGCAGATCCGGCAATAGGGCCGGCCGCAACGCCATGCACACGGCATGGCGCCGCCCCTGGCAACTTGCCACGGCCAAAGGGGCCTGGGCCGCAATGGCCGCGCCGGTCAGGCGTGCCGCCAGGTCGTGGGGGATCAACGGTGTATCGCAAGGCACGCAGACCAGCCATGGGTGGCGGCACACGGCCAGCCCCGCCGCCAGCCCGGCCAGCGGCCCTTGCCATGCACCAAACTGCTTATCATCGCTGACCACCTGGCCGAATGCGGCATAGGTCGCGATATGGCGATTGGCGCTGACGATGAGCTGGCTGACCTGCGGAGCCAGGCGCTGGGCCACATGCGCCACCAGTGGCTTGCCCCGCCATAGCAGCAAGCCTTTATCGGCCTCGTTGACACGTCGGCCCTGCCCTCCGGCCAGAATCAGACCCGCGATCGAGTTATCAGCCACCGATATAGCTCATTTCGATTTTTTCGCGTTGCGTAGTGGCCAGACCACGCCGTTCCGAATAGTTATCGTCCCGCACCGACCAGACCCCGGCCAGAGCGGCGGCGACGTCCTCATCGCGGGTAAGGCCGCGCAACAGGCCACGCACGTCATGACCGCGCGAGGCAAACAGGCAAAGAAACAACTGCCCCTCCGGCGACAGACGCGCTCGCGTACAGCCGCCGCAAAAAGCATGGGTCACGCTGGAGATGACGCCAATCTCTCCGGCGCCATCGGCATAGCGCCAGCGCTCGGCCACTCTGCCCATGGGCGCATCATCGATGGGCTGCAACTCGAACTGCTCGCCCAGCCTGGCCAGCAGTTCGTCGCTGGGCAACACCTCGGCGACGTTCCAGCCATTGCTGTTGCCCACATCCATGTATTCGATAAAGCGCAACACGTGGCCGCTATGACGAAAGCGCCGTGCCATCGGCAGGATTTCGTCGTCATTGAGGCCGCGGCGCACCACCATATTGACCTTGACCGGCAACCCCGCACGAGCCGCGGCATCAATACCGTGCAACACGTCATCGGGGGTGTAGGTGGAGTCGGCAAGGCGCGCAAACCGAGCCGGGTCCAGAGCGTCCAGACTGACCGTGACGCGCGACAGCCCGGCGGCCTTGAGCGCCTCGGCCTTGCGCGCCAACAGGCTGGCGTTGGTGGTCAGTGTCAGATCCAGAGGCTGCCCCTGCGGCGTGCGCAACTGCGCCAGCATGGCGATCAGTTTATCGACGTCCTTGCGCAGCAAGGGCTCGCCGCCGGTGAGGCGGATTTTTTCCACGCCCAAGCGCACGAAAATCCGAGCGGCGCGGGTGATTTCTTCGAACGACAGCAATGCCGAATGCGGCATAAAGCGATAGTTCGCATCAAAGATCTCGCGCGGCATGCAATAGGTGCAGCGAAAGTTGCAGCGATCCGTGACCGAGATACGCAAATCGCGCAATGGGCGCGCACGGCGGTCGCGCACCGGCTCACCCTCACGCGGCGGCGTAATGGCGGCGGGTCGCTCATCGGCAAGATAGATCACGGAAGCCATTAGAAGATCATAGCCCTTGCGGCGCGGTCAGGGAAACGCCTCGGCCAGCGTCAGAAGCCGGCCGCAGTCCGCGGCGTCGTAGCCGGGCAAAGCGCCGATGTCGTTCAGATAGGCGGGACTACGCAAGGCCGTCACGAAATCCTGCATCGCGGGCTGCTCCAGATCCGCCCGCCGTAAAGCGAAGAAATACCGCTCCTGCACCAGCGGGATGAAATCCAGGCCGAAGCGGCGTGCCGCCGTTTCGACCCCCATGCCGACATCGGCCATCCCGCTGGCGATATGCGCGGCGATCGCCATGTGCGTGAACTCATTGGTCTGAAAGCCCTGCACGCGGGCAATGTCGATCCCGTGACGTTGCAACAGCAGGTGGGCGAGGTAACGGGTACTCGACCCCATCTGACGATTGACGAAACGCACGTCGGCGCGCGCCAGGTCCTCCACCCCACCGATACCCTTGGGATTGCCGGCCATGACGAAAAAACCCGTGTTGCGCACGGCCAGGATGTTTAATATGTTTATATTTGCATATTAAGCGGATGACTGCCAGCAAGCAAACGGTTCTAGCGTCGGCACGGTGCCGCAACGCTGTCAGGAGACTCCATGTCCACGGCCTGTACCCCCGCGCAGACTTCTGCGCCCGATGTCATCGCCCTCGTTCGCGATCTGGCGGCCAGCCATGCCGATCAACCCGGCGCGTTGCTGCCTCTGTTGCATGCCGTGCAGCATGCGCTGGGCTACATCCCGCCCCAGGCCGTCGCCACCCTGGCCGAGGCGCTGTCCCTGTCGCGCGCCGAGGTCCATGGCGTGATCACCTTTTATCCGGACTTCCGCAGCGAACCGGGCGGCCGCCACCGGCTGCAGATCTGCCGCGCCGAAGCCTGCCAGGCCATGGGCGGCGAGGCCCTGGCCGCCCATGCCCGCTCCCGCCTGGGCTGTGATTTCCACGGCAAAAGCGCCGATGGCGCCTACAGCCTGGACCCCGCCTATTGTCTGGGCCTGTGTGCGCAATCGCCGGCCCTGATGCTCGATGGCCGTCCCTATGCGCGCATGAGCGTCGACGGGTTGGACCGACTGATCGATGCGTCGAGGCAAGCATGACGGGCCCTGTAAGGATTTATGTTCCCCGGGATGCGGCCGCGCTGGCGGTAGGCGCTGACGCCGTGGCCCAGGCCATCATGGCCGAAGCGGCCCGCCTGGAGCAGTCCGTTGAGCTGGTGCGCAATGGCTCACGTGGTTTGTTGTGGCTGGAGCCTTTGGTCGAAATCCAGACGCCGCAAGGTCGCGTGGCTTACGGCCCGGTAACGACCGGCGAGGTCAGTGCGTTATTTGCCGCGGGCTGGCTCGGCGGTCAGACCGCGCATCCGCTGTGCCAGGGATTCACCGAAGACATCCCCTATCTGCGCCGCCAGGAAAGGCTGACGTTCGCGCGGGTAGGCATCACGGACCCGTTATCCATCCTGGACTACGCGGCACATGGCGGCCTGGCCGGGCTGGAGCGCGCCCTCACGATGACGGCCGCGCAGATCGTCGAGGCCGTCACGGCGTCCGGCCTGCGCGGGCGCGGCGGCGCGGCCTTTCCCACCGGCGTGAAGTGGAACACGGTACTGAACGCATCCTCGCCCACCAAATACATCGTTTGCAATGCCGACGAGGGCGATTCCGGCACGTTTGCGGACCGTCTGCTCATGGAAGGCGATCCGTACGCGCTCATAGAGGGCATGACCATTGCCGGACTGGCTGTGGGCGCCGAATATGGCTACATCTATGTGCGCTCCGAGTACCCTCATGCGATCGCCACATTGCGCACGGCGATACAGCGCGCACGCGAGGTGGGATGGTTGGGCGACGACATCCATGGCAGCGGTCGGCGCTTCGATCTCGACGTCCGCCAGGGGGCAGGCGCGTATATCTGCGGCGAAGAGACTTCCCTGCTCGAAAGCCTGGAGGGCAAGCGTGGTGTGGTGCGCGCCAAACCGCCGCTGCCCGCGATACGCGGGCTGTTCGGTCAGCCCACTGTCATCAACAACGTGATTTCGCTGGCAACCGTGCCCACCATCCTGGCGCGCGGCGCGGCCTACTACCGCGACTATGGCGTCGGGCGGTCACATGGCACCCTACCCTTCCAACTGGCCGGCAACATCCGGCACGGCGGCCTGGTCGAAAAGGCGTTTGGCCTGAGTCTGCGCGAACTTCTCTACGACTTCGGGGTGGCAGCGCCAGCGGCCGGCCATTGCGCGCTGCCCAGGTAGGGGGCCCTTTGGGCGCTTACCTGCCGCAAGACCAATGGGATGTGCCATTGGGCTACGAGGCCTATGCCGCCATCTCGGCCATGGTGGGCCACGGCGGCGTGGTCGCCTTCGACGACAGCGTGGATATGGCACGCATGGCGCGCTACGCCATGGAATTCTGCGCCGCCGAGTCATGCGGCAAATGTACGCCTTGCCGCATCGGCTCGACGCGTGGCGTCGAGACGCTGGACCGCATCATCGCGGGCGGCCCGGCACGCCAGGCGCAAGTCCATCTCTTGCGCGACCTCTGCGACACCATGCTCGGTGGCTCATTGTGCGCGCTGGGCGGCATGGCCCCATACCCCGTGCTGTCGGCCCTGAATCACTTCCCCGAAGACTTCGGGCACACCCCTCTGGCCGCGTGAAGGAGCCGTCATGCTGGAAACCGTCCTCAAACGCGACCGTGATCTGGGCACCCCTGCCCGCACGGCCCAACGCCTGGTCAGCCTGACCATAGACGGCCAGGCGATCTCGGTGCCTGAAGGCACGTCGGTCATGCGCGCTGCCGCTGAAGCGGGCATCAACATCCCCAAGCTGTGCGCCACCGACAGCCTGGAAGCGTTCGGCTCCTGCCGGCTCTGCCTGGTGCAGATCGAGGGCCGGCGCGGCTATCCCGCGTCGTGCACGACCCCCGTCGAAGACGGCATGGTGGTCGTGACCGAAACGGCCAAACTCCATGAACTGCGCCGAGGCGTGATGGAGCTCTACATCTCCGACCATCCTCTGGACTGCCTGACCTGTGCGGCCAATGGCGACTGCGAGCTGCAGGATATGGCTGGTGTGGTGGGCCTGCGCAACGTGCGCTACGGCCATGATGGCGCCAATCACCTGCAGTCTGCCAAGGATGAATCCAATCCGTATTTCAGCTATGACCCGTCCAAGTGCATCGTGTGCAGCCGTTGCGTGCGCGCCTGCGAGGAAACGCAGGGCACCTTTGCCCTGACCCTATCTGGAAAGGGATTCGAGGCGCGCGTGTCGGCAGGACAGGATCAACCCTTCATGGACAGCGAGTGCGTGTCCTGCGGAGCCTGTGTGCAGGCATGCCCGACCGCCACCCTGCAGGAGAAGACCGTCATCATGATGGGCCAAGCCGAGCACGCCGTCATTACCACCTGTGCGTATTGTGGCGTCGGCTGCGGCTTCAAAGCGGAAATGAAGGGCCAGGAAGTGGTGCGCATGGTGCCTTGGAAGGACGGCCAAGCCAACCGCGGGCACTCTTGCGTCAAAGGCCGCTTTGCCTGGGGCTACACCACACACCGCGAGCGCGTGCTCAAGCCCATGATCCGGGAACGCATCAGCGATCCCTGGCAGGAGATCTCGTGGGACGAAGCCATTCAATACGCCGCGGCGCAGTTCCGCCGCATCCAGGCCGAGCATGGACGTGACGCCGTGGGCGGCATCACGTCGTCGCGCTGCACCAATGAAGAAACCTGGCTGGTGTAAAAGCTGATCCGCGCCGCCTTCAATACCAATAACGTCGACACGTGCGCGCGGGTATGTCACTCGCCCACCGGATATGGGCTCAAGCAGACGTTGGGGGGAATCTGCCGGCACGCAGACGTTCGACTCGGTCATGCACAGCGACGTGGTGATTGTGATGGGTGCCAACCCAAGCAGCGGCCATCCTGTGTTTGCGTCACGCCTGAAAAAGCGGCTGCGCCAGGGTGCCAAGCTCATCGTCATCGACCCGCGTCGCATTGAACTGGTCGACTCGCCGCACATCAAGGCCGACTACCACCTGCAAGTTCGACCCGGAACCAATGTCGCGCTGCTGACTGCCCTGGCCCATGTCATCGTCACCGAAGGGCTGGTCGCCGAGTCGTTCGTGGCCGAGCGCTGCGAGACGGCTGCGTTCGAACAATGGAAAACCTTCGTCAGTCGCCCCGAGCATGCGCCAGAAGCCACCCAAGAGATCACCGGTGTACCGGCCCAGATCGTGCGCGGCGCGGCGAGGCTGTACGCCAGGGGCGGCAACGCCGCCATCTACTACGGGTTGGGCGTGACCGAACACAGCCAGGGCTCGACCACGGTGATGGCCATCGCCAACCTGGCCATGGCCACCGGCAACATCGGGCGCGACGGGGTGGGCGTCAATCCGCTGCGCGGGCAGAACAATGTGCAGGGCTCTTGCGACATGGGGTCTTTTCCGCATGAGCTTCCCGGCTACCGCCATATCTCGGATGAGGACGCCCGACAGCTCTTCGAGAACGATTGGGGCGTGACGCTGCAACCCGAACCGGGTCTGCGTATCCCCAATATGTTCGAGGCTGCGCTCGCGGGCAGTTTTTTGGGCCTGTACTGCCAGGGCGAAGATATCGTCCAGTCCGACCCGAATACTCAACACGTGGCTGCCGCGCTGTCGGCCATGGAGTGTATCGTCGTGCAGGATCTATTCCTGAACGAAACGGCCAAATACGCCCATGTCTTTCTGCCAGGCTCGTCCTTCCTGGAAAAGGACGGCACCTTCACCAATGCAGAGCGTCGTATCTCGCGCGTGCGCAAAGTCATGGAGCCGCGCAACGGTCTGGCCGATTGGGAAATCACCATGGCACTATCCAACGCCTTGGGCTACCCCATGCATTACGGTCACCCCCGCGAGATCATGGCTGAAATCGCACGTCTGACGCCATCCTTTGCCGGGGTGAGCTACGAAAAACTCGATCAGGCAGGCAGCTTGCAATGGCCCTGCAACGCGGACAGCCCGCTCGGCACCCCCATCATGCACGTCGATGTTTTTGTGCGGGGCAAGGGCCGTTTCATGATCACGCGCTATGTCGCCACGGACGAGCGCAGCACACGCCGCTTTCCGTTGCTGCTCACGACGGGCCGGATCCTGTCGCAATACAACGTGGGCGCGCAAACCCGCCGCACGGAGAATGTGCGCTGGCATGCGCAAGACCTGCTGGAAATCCATCCGCAGGACGCGGAAGACCGCGGAGTGCGCGAAGGCGACTGGGTGGGAATACAAAGTCGCGCAGGCGAGACCGTGCTGCGCGCCACGCTGACAGACCGCGTCCAACCCGGCGTGGTATATACGACCTTCCACTTCCCGGAATCCGGCGCCAACGTGGTGACCACCGACAACTCGGACTGGGCCACCAACTTCCCCGAGTACAAAGTGACAGCAGTGCAGGTCACCCGAGTCTCGCAGCCGTCGGAATGGCAACGGCAATGGACGCGATTTACCGAGACGCAACAACGCCTGCTGAGCGATCGCGACACCGCCGTTCTGGCCGGGAAATAACGGCACGGAGATATCCCGACATGACCGCCCCGAGACCATCATCTGGCCCGACCATCGCGAGGTAGCGGTGTTGCGCGTGCGCGATGAACGCAGGCAACCACATTGCGAAACGGACAGACTGGCCGAGGAAACGCCGGTGGCACTGGAATTCAATGGCATCAGCCATGCCACGATGCTGGCCACACCAACCGATCTGGAAGACTTCGCATTGGGTTTTGCCTTGAGCGAAGGCATCGTCGATGTCGCCAGTGACGTGCGCGGCATCGATCTGGATGCTCGCTGCGACGGAATCGTGGTGCAGCTGGAAATCGCCACGGCATGCGAAGTCCGGCTCAAGCAACGGCGCCGCGCCATGGCCGGACGTACCGGTTGCGGCCTGTGCGGCGTCGAAACCCTGCCCGAAGTACTGCGACAGGTCACTCCCTTGCCTGCGATGCCTGCGCTACCGTTGGCCGGGTTGCTGGCGGCCATGCGCGCCCTGCGCGCCCGACAAGTGCTGCACGAAGCCACTGGCGCGACTCATGCCGCCGGCTGGGCCGACGCCACGGGTGTGCTGCACGTGGTGCGGGAGGACGTGGGACGCCACAATGCCCTGGACAAACTCGTCGGCGCCCTCGCGCGCGCTGGCCTGCCAGGCGCGCAGGGCATGGTTGTCGTCTCCAGCCGCGCCAGCTTCGAAATGGTGCAAAAGACCGCCAGCGCCGGCATCGGTGTGCTAGCCGCCGTGTCCGCCCCCACGGCGCTGGCCCAACGGTTGGCGGAGCAGACGGGGCTGACCCTGGTGGGTTTCGTCCGCGGTGAAAACGCCACGCTCTACTCCCATCCTGGCCGACTTGTCTAAACCCCGGCCGCACTGAACCGAATCCTCATGGACGCCAATAACCTCATTCGCATGGCCAACCGTATCGGCGATTTCTTCGAGGCCTACCCCGATCCGGACGAAGCGCTCGAAGGCATCGCCAATCACATCGAAAAGTTCTGGGAGCCCCGCATGCGTTGGCAGTTGCTGGACTTTCTGGTGGCTCACCCCGATGGCCTAGCGCCCGGCGTCAGCCTGCACCCCCTGCTGCGCCAGTCGGTCATCCGGAATACGGCCCGCTTGACGCCACGCCAGCCTCGCCGCCGCTGAGCGGGCCCCGGCCCCGGCAAGGCTGAAAACCGGCTACATTGCCAGCCTATGTCTTCCCTCCCCACCCCTTGGTCCGTTGGACCGACGCCGATGGCGCCGAGCGCCAGGCGCGCTGGCAATCGGAAAGCGGGGCTGCCGTGCTCACGCGCATCGACGTCATCGACGACCGCCTCCCCGCGGACGTGGCTTACCGCAAGGCCTGCGAAGGCACGGCGCTGCTGTGGCGCGGCGACTTTCAGAATGCCCGACAGTTACTGCAAGCCATGACCCGACGCATGGACAAACGGCCGCCCAAACTGGCCGAAACGCCGCGCGAACGTTTCAATCAGCACCGCATGTGGCAGGGGCAACGGGCACGCACACTCGGTAAACTGCTGATCGAAATCGGCACCGGCCACACACTGGATTTGCGGCGCGCGCCGCAGATCGCACCGGCCTGCGAAGCGGCCGGCGTCCACGCCCCCTGCCTGATGTCATTGCGTGAGCTGCAAGGCCTGCTCGGCGCGCACGAATGGCATAAAAAGGGAGTGCCCGTGGCCGCGCTTGGAGGCCAAACCATCCATCCTTGCTATGGGGTCTACTCGCCGGTACGCGGCGAATATATCGATCTGGTGGCACAGGCCCCTCTGCCGCAAGGGCCCATCTTCGACATCGGCACCGGTACAGGCGTGTTGGCGGCCGTACTGGCGCGCCGAAGCCCGCACCCGGTCGTCGCCACGGATGTGGATCCCCGCGCCCTGAAGTGCGCGCGCGACAACCTGCAACGGCTGGGCTTGACCGGGCGGGTACGCCTGGAGCAAACCGACCTGTTCCCCTCTGACCGCGCGGCGCTTGTCGTATGCAACCCGCCCTGACTTCCCGCCAAACCCAGCTCGCCCATCGAGCACGCCGTCTACGACCCAGACAGCCGCATGCTGCGCGCATTTCTGCAGGGGCTGCCTGCTCATTTGCTGCCTGGCGGCGAAGGCTGGCTCATCCTCTCCGATCTGGCCGAACATCTTGGCTTGCGCGGGCCGGACGATCTGCAGAACTGGATTGCGCAGGCGGGTCTGCGCGTGCTGCAGCGCCATACTGCACGGCCCGCCCATCCGCGCGCCTTGGACGCCAGCGACCCCTTGCACATGGCTCGCTCGCGCGAATTGACCTCACTCTGGCGCCTGGGCTGCGCCTGAAACCCGACGGCGGCCTCAACCGCCCAGCAGCAGACCTGTCAACGCCCCTGCTGCCAACAGCCACAAGGGATGCACGCGAGTAAGCGTGGCCGACAGCGCCGCGCCCGCCGCGATGGCCGCCGTGACCCAATCATGTACCGAAGCGTAGGTGATCAGGGCCGCGCTAGCAGCCATCAGGCCTGCGGTCATGGGGAATATCCCCGCCTGCACCACGGCCCGCCAGGGCTTTTCTTTGAAGCGCTCCCACAGGCCCAGCGCCAGCACCACGATCACCGAAGACGGCCCGAACTTGGCTATCGTCGTGACCAGCACCCCCATCCAGCCCGCCACATGCCACCCCACCAGGGTGACGACCATGAGATTGGGGCCCGGCGCGGCTTGCCCCAGCGCAAACAGCGCGCCGAAGTCGGCAGCCGACATCCAATGATGCACGTCGACCACCTGACGCTGCATCTCAGGCAGGATGGTATTGCCGCCACCGAAAGCCAGCAGCGATAACTGAGTAAAAATGAGGGCCAGCGATATCAGTACCGACATCATCGCCGCCTCCGCCAAGTCAGGAAAATACTCAATGGAGTAAGCAGCATCATGGAGGGCAGCAGGGGCAATCGCAGAACCGCGATCGCGGCAAAGCAGGCCAGCGCGATCGCGATTCCCGGCCAGTTGCCCCGCAAAGGCCGGGCTATCTTGACGGCCATGGATATCAGCAGCCCTGCGGCGGCGGCAGCCAGGCCGGCGAACATATGCTGAATATGAGGGTCGCCCTCATAGCGCTGATAGACGCTTCCCAGCATGATCACGATGATCGACGGAGCCAGTATCAAACCCATCAGCGCCGCCAACGCGCCGCGCGGACCATGAAAGCGGGCGCCCACCGCAACCGACAGATTGATGATGTTGCCGCCGGGCAGAAACTGGCACAGCCCCAGAAGGTCTGTGAACTCGTTTTCCGTAAGCCAGCGCTCTTTTTTCACCAGCATGCGCCGTGCCAGCGGCAACGCGCCGCCAAATGCGGAAATGCCCAGGCGGAAAAACCCATAGAAAAGCTGACCGCAGGTCGGCCGCTGGCGGCCGCTATCGACCTCGGAAGTCATGGCTGTCATGGGTGGCGCGCGGGTCTCGAGCAAGGGGATTCAAGTGGGGCGGCTAGCCTACTCCTGGCTCGCGTCAGGAGCAAATCCTGCACCATGAGCACGGCAGGCGCGCTTTGCCATTGTGATTTACAGTGTAAGCAGATGCGCCTGTCTGGCGCCTGTCACGGAGGAAAATCATGAAACCGGTCGTCGTCCCTGTCGATGGTTCGGACCATGCTTTGCGGGCCCTGGCCGCGGCACTGGATTCCAGGCTCTACCCCCATTTAGGCGAGGTGCACCTGGTCACCGTTCAGCCGCCCTTATTGCGCCAGGGGCTGCATCTGGGCCTGCGCCAGGAAGACATCGACGCCTATCAGGCCGAAGAAAGCGCCACCGCCCTGAAAGCCGCCCGGGACATGCTGGACAAGGCTGGCATGCCTTATTCCGTACATAACGAAATCGGAGCGGTCGCGGAGTGCATCGTCAACGTGGCACAGGGCTGCCAGGCCAGCGAGATCGTCATGGGTACCCGTGGCCTGGGCTCGATTGCAAGTGTGCTGCTGGGATCCGTGGCAACAAAGGTGGTCCGCCTGGCTGATCGCCCGGTCACGCTGGTGCAATGAGCGGCCCGCCCGCCTGAGAGAGAGGTGCCGTAGAATCGCGGGCTGATCACGACTGTCACTCCATGACCCGCTCTCCGCTTTACCCCGTCGTTCTACTGCTCATCGCCATGGCCTCGCTGCAAGGCGGCGCTGCCCTGGCCAAGACGCTGTTTCCCGCCGTCGGTGCCCAGGGTACGGCCGCATTGCGCCTGTTTTTCTCGGCGCTGATGCTGCTGCCCGTGCTCCGACCCTGGCGCCTGAAGCTAGACGCCAAAGGATGGCGAGATGTCGTCCTCTACGGTCTGACGCTGGGCGGCATGAACCTGATGTTCTACATGTCACTGCGCACTGTGCCGCTGGGCGTGGCCGTGGCACTGGAGTTCACCGGCCCTTTCGCCGTAGCGGTGTTGACATCGCGCCGCCTGCGCGACTTTGCCTGGATCGCACTGGCCGCCGCGGGCCTGCTGGCGCTCATGCCCCACGGTGACGACCTGAGCAGCCTGGATCCGGAGGGCGTGGGCTACGCGTTGGGTGCAGGGCTGTGCTGGGCGCTTTACATCGTGTTCGGTCAGCGGGCGGGACTGCGTTATGGTTCGCGCACCGTGGCCCTGGCTGCCGGCATCGCCGCGCTCGGGGTAATGCCATTCGGGCTGGCCCACGCCGGTGCGGCAGCCCTGTTCGCCCCCGACCTGCTGCCCTGGGCCATCGCCGTTGCGCTGCTCTCGAGCGCCCTGCCCTATGCACTGGAAATGCAAGTCCTGCAACGCTTGCCCGCGCGCACCTTTGGCACCTTGCTCAGCCTCGAGCCGGTGTTTGGCGCCATCTCCGGCCTGTTTTTCCTTGGCGAGACCCTGAGCATGACCCAATGGCTGGTGGTGGCGGCCATTGTCATCGCGTCGGGCGGAATCACCGCCAGCAGCCGCCGCGGCTGATCTCGCCGTCGCGGCAGCGTTTGCACAGGGCGCGCGCCCCTGATCAAATAGGGCACCCAGTTTTCGCACATACGGAGCAACCATGAGCCAGCAGAAAGTCGCCATTCTCACCGCCGCCGGCAGCGGCATGGGTGCGGCAGCCGCCCGCAAACTCGCTGCGGACGGCTTTCAAGTCGCCATTCTGTCGTCGTCCGGCAAGGGCGAGGCACTGGCCAAGGAGTTGGGAGGGTTGGGCATGACGGGCTCGAACCTGTCGCCGGACGACATCGCCCGCCTCGTCGAGGCCACCATGCAACGCTGGGGCCGCATCGACGCCGTGGTAAACAGTGCCGGCCATGGCCCAAAGGGCAAATTGCTGGAGATCAGCGATGCCGACTGGACCCGGGGCATGGAGTTCTATCTGCTCAACGTCGTGCGCATTACCCGTCTGGTCACCCCCATCATGCAGGCCCAGCGCAGCGGCTCGATCGTCAATATCTCGACTTACGCTACCTTTGAGCCTGAGGCGGCGTTTCCAACCTCGGGGTATTCCGTGCCGGCCTGGCCGCCTTCACCAAGCTATTTACCGATGAGTACTCGGCGTCCAACGTGCGTATGAACAACGTGCTGCCAGGCTTTATCGACAGCCTGCCGGAAAAAGAAGACCGGCGCGACCGCATCCCCATGGGCCGCTATGGCCGGGCCGAAGAAGTGGCCGATCTCATCGCTTTTCTGGCATCCGAACAATCCAGCTACATCACCGGACAGAACATCCGTATCGATGGCGGCATCACCCGTTCGGTATAGACGGCGCCTTCAGGCCGTTGGCGCCCGCCTCAGCCGGGCCGGGCGCCAGTTGCCGATAGACCTCGTGCGCCAGCCGCTGCAGCTCTTCGCGCGAGACTGCGCCCGACAGGGCATAACCGAGGCTGCCCTCAACCCAATAGAAAACACGTACAGGCCCGTCCTGCATGTAGCGAAAGGCCGCCGTTTCACCCCGGGCCTCATGGGTGACATAAAGCGTCAGCCTCTGACCTGCCTGGGAGCTGTACATAAGCTGAGCCACCGCGCCACGCCCTCCGGGTAACACACGCCCGCCCACCAGCTCATAGCCGGCCTGCGCCAGTAAAGGAGCATGGACCTGGGCTCCCAGCCTGCGCGTGAGCCAAGTCACCATGGCCTGTTCCTGATCCGCGCCCACCTCGACCGGCCGCCGCATGTCGGCCGCGAACACGGCATGTGCGACTGCCGCACGCTGGGCAAAGCCGCCGCTGTCGGCAGCCTGCGCCAGTTGGCTGCGCTGCGCGTGGGCGTCCATGCCCCCACGAATCATCCAGGCCGCGCTACCGCTGACTGCAGCGATCAATACCCCCGCGGCCAGCGCCCAGCCCCAGTTGCGGGCAGGTGCGGCTCGCAGCGGCAGGCGCAAGGGCAAGGGCTCGTCCATGACCCCATCGAGGTGCTTATGCAACAGAGCCTTCTGTCGCGACCAGCCTTCGACTTGGCGCTGGGCAGCCTCGTTGCCCGCCAGGTAGGCCAGCACCTGCTGCCTTCTGGCAGGAGTCAACTGTCCATCGACCAGGGCATGAAGGTCGGCCTCGGCAATCGGAGCGCCACCGGCAAGAGAATCGTCTTTCATGGTTTGATGCGGTGCAAAGTGGCCGCAACCCGCGTGGGCGGTGCCTCGGCCAGCAAAGCGGCAAGCCGCTCACGGGCTCGCGACAGGCGCGACATGACGGTGCCTATCGGCACGTCCAGAACACGGGCCGCTTCCTCATAGCTGAACTCCTCCACCGAGATCAGCAAAATAATGGCGCGTTGGTCGGCCGACAGTCGGGCCAAAGAGCGGTCGAGATCGCGCACGGCCAGACCGTCATCCTGCGTGGGGCGCGCAGGCAAGTCCTGCAGAGCCGTCTCGCCGGCGAGCTCGGGCTGGCGCTTTTGCGCGCGCAGCCCGTCGATGAAATGGTTGTGCATGATGCCGAACATCCAGGCCCGCAGCTCGCCACGGCGCTGCCAGCGCGAATAGCGGCGCCAGGCCCGCTCCAGCGTGTCCTGCACCAGATCATCGGCCCGATCACGATCGCCCGTCAGCCCCCGCGCATAGCGCCGCAGGCTGGGAATGCAGGCCACGATCAGGGCTTCGATATCGCCGGACATGAGAATCCCTTATCAGGGCTTCACAATGTGCCACACGTCCTTGACGTTGTCGCCCGCTTTCTCGCCGGCCTTGCTGTCTTTGGCAAAGAGGTACAGCGGTTTGCCTTTATAGGCCCACTGTTTGCTGCCATCGTCGCGTGTGACGATGCTCCAGTCTCCCTGTGCGTTGGCGCCGGCCGGCGCGACCAATGGCGGCCACGCCTTGGCGCACGCATCGTTGCATACGCTCTTGCCGCTACCGGCACTGTCCTTGTCAAAGGTGTATAGCGTCATGCCCTTGGCATCGACCAGCATGCCGGCTTCGGCCTTGGCCGGCGCCTGCGCTTGAGCACCGCCGGCGATCAGGCTCAGGCCCACCAGGGCCAGGTAAGCGTAATGTCGTTTCATCGTCTCGCTCCTAGAGTGGAAGTCAGGTGTTGCGAAACCATAGACGTCGGCTCGGGGGCCGATATTCCCTGACACCCCGAAAAAATCTCTGTGCCCGCCGCACGACCTCACCCAGGATCGCGATAGGCATCGTCTCGACCATGATGCTGCGCCTCTGAGTCAGCGCTGAGCGTCGGCGACAAAAGCGCGCCACCCCCCATAAGCGGTGATGTCGCGCGCGCCCTGCAGTCCGTAAGGCTCGCAGATAAAGCCTTTGACCTGGCGGCCGTCGGCCAGCTCCAGCGTGCCTATGCCCAACGGCGCGGAGATCAACGCCACGAATGACCCGAAATGCACACTGGGCACGTCCCAAAGCTCCACGTCGATACTCGCCCCCTCGTGCTCCCCGCGCACCAGGCCCGGCTTTGGCGGCGTCGTATTGGCCAGCGCATAAAGGCGATAGCGGGCGGCCGTTCGCGTCTGCTCCGCCAACGTCGCCTGCCGTGAGATCAACTGATGATTGAGCGGCATGCCACTCAGATGCGCACCGACCACGGCTACGCGGACGGTATCGACCGAGATCGGCAGCACGTCGGCAGGCGGCAATGGCCTGCCAGTAGCACCCATGGGTAGATCCAACGCACGCTGCCAGCGTTGACCAAACGCGGCCAATCCGTGGTCCTGCCAGGTCAGACCAATAAACGTGATACCCGCAGGCAAGCCGTCGTCGCGCATGCCCGCTGGTACGGCTAGCGCCGACAGGTCGGCCAAGTTGGCAAAGTTGGTGTAGAAACCCAACCGTGAATTGAGCGTCACCGGATCGGCCTGCAACTGCTCTATGCGATAAATGGAAGGCGATGTCGGCACGACCAGCGCATCGAAGCCTGCCAGTGTGTCCTGAATTCGTCGGGCCAGCGCGGCGCGGCGATACTCGGCAACGAAGGCATCGGTGGCGCTGAAGTTTTGGGCCTGCTCCACAATGCCGCGCACCACCGGATCCATCGCCTCGGGCTGGTCACGCCAGACCGACTGGACGGCGGCAAAGCGCTCGGCGACCCAGGGACCCTGATACAGCAACGTGGCCAATTCTTCGAAAGGCGTGAAGTCGATCGCCTCGATATGCACGCCCATCTGACGCAAGCGCTCCAGGGCTTCCTCATGCACGCGGCGAGCCGCCTCATCGCCAAAAAATTCGCATTGCGCCGGCACCGCCACGCGCGCTGGCGCCTGCCAGGAGATGCGCGCGCCCAATGGCTCGGCGCGCGAGTAAGGGTCCGCACCGTCGAAGCCACCCGCAATGTCCGCCACCGCGAGGGCGTCCTCGACGGTCAGCGCAAAAACCGAGACGCAATCCAGCGTCCGGCAGGCCGGCACGACGCCTGCCGTGCTGAGCCACCCTCGGGTAGGCTTTAAGCCCACAATGTTGTTGAACCCGGCGGGTACGCGCCCGGAGCCGGCGGTATCCGTGCCCAACGAGAACGGCACCAAACCGCGCGCGACCACCGAGGCCGAGCCCGAGCTCGAGCCGCCGCTGATGTAGTCTGCATCGAACGTATTGCGCACGGGTCCATGTGGAGAGCGCGTACCCACCAGACCGGTAGCAAACTGATCAAGGTTGGTCTTGCCCACCAGGATGGCACCGGCCGAGCGCAATCTGCTCACCACGGTGGCATCCGTATCCGGCACATAAGAAAACGTCGGGCAGGCCGCCGTCGTGGGCCAGCCCTGCGCGTCGATATTATCCTTGACCGCAAAGGGCACGCCATATAGCGGCAAACGCTCCCTATCTCCGCCGGCGCGATGCAGCAGCCGTGCCAGACCTGACAATTGATCCGCCAGCCCGGCCGCGCTCAGGCCGGCAATCCAGGCGTTGTCATGACCGCTGTCCGCCGTAAAAGCAGCGAGTAGCGCTTCGGGCGTAGCACCCTCACGGTACGCCTGGCGCCATTGCGCCAAGGTCCATCCCAGGATTGGTGCGGCGTATGTATTCATGCTGGAATCCTTTCTTGTGTACAAGTCTGGATACGCAAGCAAGCGCCATGCCACCTCTGCATGCCACTGCCAAACAGGCGTGTTCGCCGAAGCGATTTTTCCAATGGCCCCCCCGGCCTAGGCCGGCGGCTGAGGCCACGCGGCCCCACCTGGCCCGGCCTGTGCCGTGCACCTGGCCAGGCACGGCAGGCGGGCGGATCGCGCACTGTTGTTGTGCTGCACGCACCATACCGGCCCTGCCGCCATCGCCCAGGGGCTCCTGCGATGCGGGCGGCCGGGCCGTGCGGCAGGCCCGATCAGCCAGCCGCGCCATCCAGCTGCTATCTAGTCGCGAAAGTTGTCGAACTGCAGCGGCAGGTCGACATCCGTCTTGCGCAGCAACTGCATGACGGCTTGCAGATCGTCGCGCTTCTTGCCCGTGATGCGCAGCTTGTCGCCGTTGATCTGGCTTTCGACTTTGACTTTGCTCGCCTTGATGGCGGCGACCAGCTTCTTGGCCGTGGCCTGCTCGATGCCCTGCTTGACGGTGACCTTCTGGCGCGCTCCCCCCAGGTTCTCGAGCGGGGCATCCTCCTCCAGGCAACGCACGTCAATATTGCGAGCCGACAGGCGGCCGCGCAAGATATCGAGCATCTGCTTGAGTTGAAAGGTGCTGGAGGCTATCTGATTGACGACATAGCCCTCCAGCTCAAACTTGGCATTGGCGCCCTTGAAATCGAAACGGGTGGACAACTCCCGGTTGGCCTGGTCCACCGCATTGGTCAGCTCGTGCTTGTCGACCTCGGAAACCACGTCAAAACTCGACATGAAACAAATCCTGAAGAAAGCTCTGAAACGGCCGGGCAGCCTGCCCGGCCTCCTGAACGCCAGTTTAAGACGAATTCATGAGCCTTGCCCCCCGCGCCAGTATGATGAAGACTTTCGTCTCTTCCAAGGCAAGGCCATGGTCTACAACGTGGTGAAACTGCTGCATGTGCTGGCCGTCATTTTCTGGCTCGGCGGCATGGCCTATACCTTGTTTTTCGTGCGGCCGGCGCTGGCCTGTCTGCCGCCGCCCCTACGGCTGCAGACGTTGCGCGGCCTGCTGGCGCGGTTTCTGGGCGCGGTACTGGCAGCCATCCTGATTGCCCTGGCAAGCGGGGCGTGGATGCTGGCGGATGTCGCCTCTCAGGTACGAGCCACCGGCGGCAGTCTGAACATCCCGCCTGCCTGGCACCTCATGGCCGGGCTGGGCGTGGTCATGGCCGCGATCTATTTTTATGTCCGCTACGCCCTCTTTGCACGGTTGAATGCCGCCGTCGAGCGTGCCGACTGGCCCGCCGGCGCTCAGGTTGCCGCGACGCTGCGGACCTGGGTGGGCGTCAATCTGGTGCTGGGCGTGCTCATCGTCGCCGCCGTGCTGCTTTGAGCGTCAGCGTGTGGGCAGCACGCCAGTCGGGTCGACGGGCTTGCCATCGCGCCGCAGTTCAAAGTAGAGCTGATTCGAACTGGCGTCGCTATTGCCCATCTCGGCTATTTGCTGGCCCTGCTTGACGCTTTGCCCCTGCTTGACCAGCAATTTGCGGTTATGGGCGTAGATGGTGATGAAGGTCGACCCGTGACGCACAATGACCAGATTGCCATACCCTCGCAAACCGTTGCTGGCGTAGGCCACCGTGCCAGCGGCGGCGGCTTTCACCGGCGAGCCGGACACATTGGCGATGACCAGCCCATTGGAAGAGGATCCGTTATAGCCGCGGGTAAGCTTGCCCTCGGCCGGCCAGATCAAGCTTATGCCCCGCACGGGAGCGCCCCGCGGCGCGGCCTTGGCCGCCGCGGCTCGGGGGAAGAAGCGCCCGACGACGCCTTGGCGCTGCCGCCGGGCGCGACGACGCGCAACACCTGCCCCTTATCGATCTGGTTCGCGCTGGAGAGCTTGTTCCAGCGCACCAGATCCGCCACGCTCTGGTCATAACGCCGCGCAATGCTCGTGAGCGTCTCGCCCGCCTCGACCCGGTGAAAACCCGCACCGGCGGCCCCGCCTCCGGATGAGGATGCACACGCAGCAAGCACGGCAATCAGGCTCAACGCCAGAATCAGGCGCAAGCGGGGGAGCAGGGACAGCGGGTTTCTGGACAAAACGTTATCAGCGGCGAAGTGGTTAGCCTGGCTAGCGTACCAAGAAATACGCCGGGCCACCTGCCTCGCCGCCGCTCAGAACCCTGTTTTACCGGATATTGAGCGGCGTTTGGCCAATTTTAGGCCTCAGTGAGTGACCAACGCGGGCCGTGCGGCATCGATGCGCAACGCGCGAGGTTCCGTCAGCGCCAGCCTGGCCACAGGCGCCTGCCGCCCGCCGGCGCTGGCCTGTGTCAGATCCTCCGTCACGTCTCCCAGCCTGCCAGATTGCTCCAGGGACTCCTGCACCACCTCTGCCATGATTTCCGTCACGCGGCGCGAGGACGCTACGATGTCGGTCATGGTGCTGCCCGCCGATTGGACCAGACTTGCGCCACGTTCGATCTGCTGGACCGAACTGCGAATGAGGTCTTTGATTTCCTTGGCTGCCGCGGCGCTGTTTTGCGCCAGGCTGCGAACCTCGGCGGCCACGACGGCAAAGCCCTTTCCGTGGTTGCCTGCTCGCGCGGCCTCTACGGCAGCGTTGAGCGCCAGAATATTGGTCTGAAACGCAATGCCACCCATCACGCCTATGATCTCGGAGATCTTGCGCGAACTGGCCGTGATGGCATTCATGGTGCTGATGACGTTATGAACGGTCTGGCCGCCCTGCTCGGCCACGAGGCAAGCCTCCTGCGCCAGGTCATTGGCCTGCGATGCTCGTTCGGCATTCTCGCTCAGGCTCTGCACCGCCACGCGCAGGGTCTGCGCCGCAGTGAAGCGCCGCGTGATGTCCGTGGCGTACTTCACCACTTTGAAAGGACGGCCGTCGGCATCGAAGATGGGGTTGTAACTGGCTTCGATCCACACATTGCGGCCACCCTTGCCGATACGCAGAAACTGGCCGGTCTGATGCTCTCCCGAACTGAGGCGTCGCCAGAAGTCCCCATAGGCGGCGCTGCGACGCTCCTCGGACTGGACAAACATGCTGTGGTGCTGGTCCACGACCTCATCCAGGCGATAACCCAGGGCACCGAGAAATAAATCATTGGCATGCAGGATATAGCCCTGCAAATCAAACTCGATAACAGCCTGGACTTTGCCGATGGCTTCGAGCTGCCCCTCGGCATCGGCGCGCCGCAGTTGCTCCGCAGTTATGTCGGTTGCGTACTTGACGACTTTGACGGGATGACCCTGCGCATCGCAAATCGGGTTATAGCTGGCTTGCAGCCAGATATCGCGGCCGTCCTTGGCCACCCGACGGTAACGCCCCGAATCGGGCATACCCAACGCAAGCTTTTCCCAGAAGCGCTGATAAGCGCCCGTATCTCTTTCCTCAGCATCGATGAATATGCGGTGATGCTGACCCAGAATCTCCGGCAAGGTATAGCCGAAGGTTTCCAGGAAAATATCATTGGCCGCCAGCACCTGCCCATCCAGGTCGAACTCGATCACCGCCTGCACTTTATCCAATGCCGCCAGCCTGGCGCCCTGCTCGGCTGCGTGCCGTCCGAGCCATCTTCCCCATGAGAAGTGCTGCATCCCCACCTCCGGCCAATTTCAGTAATAACAAGACCCGGGAAACGGACCCGCACCCGGCTGATTATTCGTAACAGGCAAAAACACTTCTTGAAACAGTCTTTCGTGGCACGAGCGGTCTTCGTCTATCGGGCAAAAACCGTCGCAGATCTTTGAATTTCAACGTGTTAAAACAAATCTACACCAGAAAATTGGCCCATATCACAGAGTAAACACCAATGAAACATACAAAACATTTATTCATTTCTTGAAATTACCAGGAAACGAAATATTGGATTTATTCTCTAACCGCAAAAAAATTACATTTATTTCATACTAAAAACAGAGGGGCGGCTGCGCACCTGCGCATGCGCAAATCAGGCATTCGCCCCTATGGCGCTCGCGGCACGGAAAGTAAGTTGTGTACTTTTTCCGTTCGAGCCCATTCATGACCCGCGACCTCCGAAACCTCAGCCATGGCCAACACCGTTCGCGCACGGATCTCGAAGCCCGTCTGGCCGAGCTGGGCGACCTTCCCGGCTGGCCCGTCAGCCGGCAGGTCGCTCTGCTGCGCGACGTGGCAAATTGCCAGCTCGGTGAGTTTCTGCTGACTCACGGCGGGCTGGACGCTCACTGGACCGACGTGGTGGTTGGCCGCCAGCCCGGCACCGGGGAGGCTACCGAACGCATGCTCCTGCAACGCCTGCCCGCGGCCGCCGCCACACGTGCGCGTTTCGAAATTTTCACGCGACAACTTCAGCACGCATTGCGCCCAGGCATGGCACTGGTCAGTCTGCCCTGCGGCACGTTGACCGACCTCTTGAGCCTGGACTTCAGTCAAGCGCGCCCAGCTCGTCTGATCGGCATCGACATCGATGACGCCGCGTTGGCCACGGCGGCGCGACGCGCCGCCGAACTGGGCATGGACGTCGAGTTGCGGCAAGAGGATGCCTGGAGATGTCGCCTGGATGTGGCCGCCGATATTGTCGTCAGTCACGGCTTGTCCATCTATGAGCCCGACGACGACCGGGTGCGAGAGCTCTACCGGCGTTGCGCCGCCATGCTCAAACCAACGGGGCTTCTGGTGACCAGCTTCATGACGCCACCGCCCAGCCTAAGCCCCGATTCGCCCTGGCGGATGGACATCCTGAATCCGGACGACCTGATGTTGCAGCAGGTGCTGTTCACCCGGCTGCTGCAACCAGCCTGGACGGGGCTGCGCAGCCACGCCAGGACCCGTGCATTGCTGCAGGATGCAGGGCTGGACGAGATCGTTTTTCACGACGATCCCGCCGCCCTCTTTCCGACCGTTACCGCGCGACGCTGCGGATGAAGCGTCCGCTCTCGAAGTCCTGAAACGCCTGCACGATTTCCTCGCGGCTGTTCATGACGAAAGGGCCATGCCCGACGATGGGTTCGTCGATGGGCTCACCGCTGAGGATGAGCACGAGCGCGTCATTATTGGCCTCGAGGTCCACGATCTCGCCGTATGCTGCCAGTACGGCCAACTGCGCATCGCGCAGCACTTCGTCCTCATTGAGCAGCACCGTGCCTCGCAGCACGACGACGATTGCCTGATGACCGTCGGGCACGCCAAGACTCAGCGAGCCGCCAGGCGAAAGACGCAGGTCCCACACATTCATCGGTGTGTGCGTGCGCGCCGGCCCGCGGGTGCCCCCGAACTCACCCGCGATGACGCGTAGCGTGGCCAGGGGCAGATCCACCTGTGGGATCTGTTGCGCACCGATGGCCTGATAGCCCGGCTCGGCCATCTTGTGCGCCGCGGGTAGATTGACCCACAACTGGACCATCTCCAGCTCGCCGCCTTTGGCACTGAAGTCCGGCGAATGAAACTCCTCGTGCAAGATGCCGCCTGCGGCGGTCATCCATTGCACGTCGCCGGGTCCGATCACCCCTCCCTGCCCGGTCGAATCCCGATGACCTGCCCCCAGATTTAGTACGGCACCGACATAGAGCCCAGGGGTAAAAGACCTTCTTTCTGATGAGCCTGCACGAATTGCGCCGGCGTTAAATATCCGAGCGCGCTGTGAGGCCGATCGGTGTTGTACTCGACTCGCCAGTTTTCGATCAAGCTTTTAGCCTGTCGCAGGGACAAGAACCAGTGCTCGTTAAGGCATTCGTCGCGGAACTTGCCGTTGAAACTTTCGATATAAGCGTTCTCCACCGGCTTACCCGGCCGAATAAACGACAGCTTTACGCCTGCTTGGTAGGCCCCCAGGCGTCCAAGGCTCTTCCGGCGAACTCTGGCCCGTTGTCCACGGTAATAGATCGCGGCAGGCCACGCATCTCCGCCAGCCGTTGCAGCACCATGGCAACACGCAGTCCCGGCAACGACGTATCGACCTCGATGGCCAGGCATTCGCGAGTGTAGTCATCGACGATAGTCAAACAGCGGAATCGGCGGCCATAGGCTAGGCCGTCGGCCACAAAGTCCATTGACCAACTCTGATTCGGCGCGATTGCCGCTGGGCGAACCACGCGCTCGGTCGCCGCGATTCGCTTACGCTTTCGTTTTCGCACGCTTAACCCTGCCAGACTGTACAGCCGCCAGATTCGCTTGTGATTTGCTTGCCAGCCTTCGCGACGTAAGAGCACATGGATCCTCCGATAGCCGTAGCGTCGTTTCGCCACTGCCATCTCTTTCATGCGCTCGGTCAGCGCAGCATCGCCTGAGCGTGTGCTCTCGTAGGCAAACAGCGACCGCGAAATTCCTACCAGCCCACAGGCCCGGGTAACACCCATGCTGCGCTCGGTCATTAATGTCCTGACCGCCTCGCGTTTGGCCTGCGGGCTGACTACTTTCGGCTTAGCAGATCCTGAAGCGCCGCCTTGTCCAGCATCGACTCGGCCAACAGCTTCTTGAGCTTGTTGTTCTCCTGCTCCAGCTCCTTGAGCCTCTGAGCGTCCGACACCGTCATGCCACCGAACTTCGCCTTCCAGTTGTAGTACGTTGCCTCGGAGATTCCGTGCTTGCGGCACAACTCTGCGGGCTTGGCACCTGCATCGGCTTCCTTGAGCACGCCGATGATTTGCTCTTCCGTAAATCGTTTCTTCATTGCCATTCCTTTGGGAACGGACTCTACATCGATTTCGTACTAATCACGGGGAGCAGGTCACCGATGCGCCACCTCGCCTGCGTAGACAATAGTCACTGTCTCGAAGCCGCGATGCGGATGTTCGCCCACCCCGCGCCTGACACCGTCGCCCGCAAAGGTCGCCGGCCCGGCGTAGTCCAGCAGCAAAAACGGGCTGAGCCGGCGACCGAGCGAGGGATAGGAAAACAACGAGCGCACCGGGAATCCGTTGCCCACCCAGTGCGGCGAAGGCGCCGAGAGGCGCTCGAGCACAGCCTTGCGATTCATTGATCGACTCCTGTTGGTCCGAGACAGATAGCGTTCGGACGCGATGCCCAAGCATAGATCCACCAACTGCCGCCGCATAGGCGCGGCAAGTAGCCGCAGTGTCCTGCCAGCGGAACAATCTGACGGCGATCCCATGCAAAACGGCGCCCTCACCGGGCGCCGTTTTGCATGCTGCTCAAGCCCAGAAGGCTCAGGGCATGGGGTGCAACATGTTGGCGTTCATGTTGTGCAGCACCCAGATCGATCCCCCCACGATGATGGCAATCACCATGACCGTGAAGATGAAGGCGGCCAGATTGTCACGCTGGCTCTTGGATGCGCCCATGTGCATGAAGAAGACCAGCTGAACCAGCAACTGGGCCACGCACAGTACCAGCACGCCGATCAAGATGAGCTGGCGCGAGAAACCGCCGTTCATGACCAGCCAGAAAGCGAGCAGGGTCAGAACGATGGAGAGAATAAAACCGATGATGTAGGACTTCAGGCTGCCGTGATCGGCATGGTCGGCGTGGGCGACGTCGTGATGAGCGGACATCAGATGGCTCCCATGAGGTAGACAAAGGTGAAGACGCAGATCCAGACGATGTCCAGGAAGTGCCAGAACAGGCTCAGGCACGACAGACGACGCTTGTTGACGCTATCCAGGCCGTGGCGACGCACCATGTCGATCATGATGATGATCCACAGCAAACCGGCGGTGACGTGCAGACCGTGGGTGCCGACCAGGAAGAAAAAGGCCGACATGTAGGCACTGCGGTCCGGGCCCGCGCCTTCATGGATGAGGTGCTGGAACTCATAGAGCTCCATGGCGATAAAGCCGGCGCCCAGCAAGAAGGTGATGACCAGCCAGGCGATCACCTTGTTGGCCTTGCCCGCATGCAGATTGAGCATGGCCACGCCAAAGGTGAAGCTGGAGATCAGCAGCAGCATCGTTTCGACCAGAACGAAGTTCAGGTCGAACAATTCGCTGCCGTGCGGGCCGCCCGCCGTCGCATTCGACAGCACGGCAAAGGTCGCAAACAGCACCGAGAAAATGAGCAAGTCGCTCATCAGATAGACCCAGAAACCGAAAACGGTCTTGGATCCATCGTCGTGGTGCTCATGCCCGTGATGGGCATCGTGAGAGGGGTTGGCTACAGCGTGAGTCATAGTGGATCAGGCCGCCTTTTGCAAATTGGCGTAGTGTTCGTTCTCGATGCGCTCGACTTCGGCAGCGGGGACGTAGTAATCCACGTCGCGGTCGTAGACCCGGGCAATGAAGCATCCGATCATGCCGACCAGGCCGACGGCCGCCAGCCACCAGATGTGCCAGATCAGGGCAAAACCCATCACCAGACCAAACGCGCTGATGTAGATACCGGCACCGGTGTTACGCGGCATGTGGATATCTTCGTACTTCTTGGGCTGCACGTAAGCAATGCCGCGCTCTTTGTCTTCCCAGTGCTGGTCGAGGGCATCGACGTGGGGCACGTGGGCAAAGTTGTAGAACGGCGGAGGCGACGACGTGGCCCATTCCAGGGTGCGGCCATTCCAGGGATCACCGGTCAGGTCCAGATTCTGCTTGCGGTCACGGATCGAGACCACGACTTGCTGCAGCAGGAACCAGATACCCAGCGCGATGAAGAAGGCGCCGACCAGGGCAACGATGAGATAAGGCTGCCACTCCGGATTGTCGTAGTGGTTCAGACGGCGCGTCATGCCCTTGAAGCCCAGAATGTACAGGGGCATGAAGGCCAGGTAGAAACCGATGAACCAGCACCAGAAGGAGTAGCGACCCAGGCGTTCGTTCAGCTTGAAGCCGAAGGCCTTGGGGAACCAGTAGGTCATTGCCGCGATACAACCGAACACCACGCCGCCGATGATGACGTTATGGAAGTGGGCGATCAGGAACAGGCTGTTGTGCAGCACGAAGGACACCGCCGGGATGGCCATCAGCACGCCGGTCATGCCGCCGATCACGAAGGTGACCATGAAGCCGATGGTCCAGAGCACCGGAGTGGTCATCTGCACGCGGCCCTTGTACATCGTGAACAGCCAATTGAACACCTTCGCCCCTGTCGGGATGGAGATGATCATTGTCGCGATGCCGAAGAAGGCGTTGACGTTGGCCCCCGCCCCCATGGTGAAGAAGTGATGCAGCCAGACCAGGAAGGACAGCACGCCGATGGCCGCCGTCGCGTAGACCATGGAGTTGTAGCCGAACAGGGGCTTGCGCGAGTAGGTCGCGATGATTTCAGAGAACGCACCAAAGCACGGCAAGATCAGGATGTAGACCTCAGGATGGCCCCAGATCCAGATCAGGTTGACGTACATCATGACGTTGCCGCCACCGTCATTGGTAAAGAAGTGCGTACCGAGATAACGATCGGCCGTCAACAGCGCCAGCGTGGCCGTCAGCACAGGGAAGGCCGCCACGATCAGGATGTTGGTAACCAGGGCCGTCCAGGTGAACACCGGCATCTTCATCAGGTTCATGCCCGGCGCACGCATGCGCAGGATGGTGACCACGAAGTTGATGCCGCTTAGCGTCGTGCCCAAGCCGGATATCTGCAGTGCCCAGATGTAGTAATCCACCCCCACGCTCGGGCTGTAATCCAGACCCGACAACGGCGGATACGCCAGCCAGCCGGTCGCGGCGAATTCGCCCACGAACAGCGACATCATGATCAGCACAACGCCAGCGGAGAACAGCCAGAAGCTCAGCGAGTTCAGAAAGGGATAGGCCACGTCGCGCGCGCCGATCTGCAGCGGCACGATGAGGTTCATCAGGCCCGTAATAAAGGGCATCGCCATGAAGAAAATCATGATGACGCCGTGGGCGGTGAAGATCTGATCGTAGTGATGCGGCGGCAGAAAGCCGGTCGAGTCGCCCGAGGCGACCGCTAGTTGGGTGCGCATCATGATGGCGTCGGCAAAGCCGCGCAGCAGCATGATCAGGGCGACGATGATGTACATCACGCCAATGCGCTTGTGATCCACGGTGGTAAACCACTCGGTCCACAGATACTTCCACTTGCCCAGATAGGTTATCGCGCCCAGGAGCGCGAGGCCTCCCAGGGCGACAGCGGCCAGCGTAACCATGACGATAGGTTCATGGTACGGAACGGCCTCCAGAGTGAGTTTTCCGAACATCAATTACTCCGCAACAGCGATCAGATTCTTCGAGGCGGGCGTACACGTCGCAGGGTCGACACCGGCCATCTTGCTCATTTGGTTGTGCACGATGTAATCGAACATGCCGACAGGCACATCCGAGTACAGCGCCACCGGGTTGTGCTCGCTCGGCTTGATCAGCGCGGCATAGACCTCAGGCGTGAGCGCCTGGTTGGCGGCCTTGGCCTTCTGGATCCAGTCGTCGAAACCTTGCTGCGACATGGCCAGCGCACGGAAACGCATACCCGAGAAGCCACCGCCGCTGTAGTTCGCCGACAGGCCGGCGTAGTCGCCTTCCTCGAACGCGTTCAGGTGCAGCTTGGTCTCCATGCCCGCCATCGAGTAGATCTGGCTGCCCAGTTGCGGAATGAAGAAGGAATTCATCACCGACTGCGACGTGATGCGGAAGTTAACCGGGGTATTGACCGGGAAGGCGATCTGATTGACCGTGGCAATGCCGTATTCCGGGTAGATGAACAGCCACTTCCAGTCCAGCGACACCACCTCGATGGTCACCGGCTTGGCCGTCGACTCAAGCGGGCGATAGGGATCCAGCTCGTGCGAGGACTTCCAGGTCAGCACCGCCAGAATGACGATGATGATGCACGGGATCGTCCAGACCACGACTTCGATGCGGGTCGAGTGCGACCACTTCGGAAGGTACTCGGCGTTCGTGTTGGAGGCCCGGTACTTCCATGCGAAGTAGAGCGTCAAGAAAATGACGGGCACCACGATCAACAGCATCAAGCCGAGTGCGGTGAGGAGCAGGGTTTTTTCCTGGGCGCCGATGTCTCCCTTGGGAGAGAGAATTTCCATCGTGCAGCCGCCAAGCAGCAGGACAGCGCCGACAGCGAGCGTGCGCGCGATAGTCGCAAGGTGGGGGTGTTTCACGTACAGCCTTGGGATGGATGGAGAAAAGGTTTGACAGTCCGAGGTCAGACCGCAATACGCGGAATTTCACACAGAACCAGAACAGACTTGGACTTTAGCCAGTGCAGCGCCCACTGGGGGTGCGACAAAATGACGCAGGCTGAACGGCGTCAGGCTGGAATGTGCGGGCTTCAGGCTTATCAGCAGGGTCTGATGGCCGGTATCGCCGCCAGCAGGGGCTGCGACAATATGACGCAGCCAAAATTTGCCTCGTGGTGCGGATCCGCTACTCGATCATGGAATCGCGCTCCGGACCGGGCTTTTTCATGAGCTTGCGCTGCAGAGAGCGCCGGTGCATGCCCAACAGGCGGGCGGCGGCCGACACATTGCCACCCGTCTCATGCAAGGCCTGCTGGATGTGCTCCCATTCTAGGCGGTGCAACGGGGTCATGGTCGCTTCAATCGTAACCGTTTCCGGCTTCATCAGACCCAGCGTTCTCAATATCATGGGGGCGGTGGCCGGTTTCGGCAAGTAGTCGTCTGCGCCGCGCTTGATCGCCTCGACGGCCGTGGCCACACTGGCGTAACCCGTCACCAACAGGATGCGCATATCTTCGCGCAGGGCGCGCAAGGGACGGATCAAGGTAAGACCGGAGTCTTCGCCCAGGCGCAGATCGACCAGAGCGAACGCCGGCCGCACCTCCTCGGCTACGCGCAGCGCCTCGGCAATGTTACAGGCCACATGGGTTTGCAGTCCGCGGCGTGCCAGGCTGCGCTGCAACGTCTTTACATAGAGTTCGTCGTCGTCGATCAGCAGACCGACCGGGGAGTTGGATTCCGTCATAGTGGTGATGTCGTCCCGCCCAAAGGCAGATGGAAGCTGATGCGGGCACCGCCACCCTCGGCAGCAGAAATGGCCATTTCACCTCCTAATTGTTCCACCGTGGCATGCGAAAGCGCCAGGCCCACACCCAGCCCCCCGGTTTGTCGCTATTGAAAAGCGCCGGCAGCACGGTGTGATCCGGATCGAAGCCGCGTCCATGGTCACGCACCTCGCCGCGCAACGCACCGCCGAGAAACTCCAGGTGCAAATCCACGCGTGGATCGCCCGCCTCCTCGCCCGCATCGGCCGCATTGTTCAGCAGCGCCTGCAAAAGGTGCGCGATGGAGGGCTCCACACGCAAGGACTCAGGCAGGCTGCCGGTGCGGCGCAGGTCGATAGTAGGCCGGATAAGACGCCACTGCCCCACTACGCGCACCAGATCGACCTCCGTGGGCACGGCCAGATTGCGAATGCGCTCACGGCACAACGCGAGTAGTTCGCGCAGCGTATCGATGTCGGCGCGCTGGTCCGGGTCGTCCTGCAGCTCTTCGCGCACCTCGTCGACCAGCAGCGTCATGGTGGCCAGCGGCGTGTTCAACTCATGCGCCATCGCTGCCGCATGGGTGGCCAGCGCGACGATACCCTCGTTGCGGGTGAAACGTTCGCGCAACAAGGCCAGCTCACGCTCCTGCGCTCGCATATCGGTGGCCAGGCGGGTCGAAAAATACAGCACCACACCTGCCGAAATCAGAAAATTCGCGCCCAGGCCCCAGAGCAGCAACAAATAAGTATTGTGGCTGCTGGCCAGGGGCTGCCCGAATACGGCCGCAGCGGTGTAACCCGCCAGACTGGCCAAGGCCGCAGCAAACGCCCAGCCGCCTGGCAGCACGAAAGCCGCCAGCGCCCCGACGCCGGCCCACAAGGGCTCCAGCGGCAAGGGCAAGCCCAACAAGCTGCTGGCCACCAGCACGGTAATGGCCTGCCCACCGATGGCTAACCAACGCAGGCTGCACAAGGTGCGCAGGAAAGAAATGGCGGAACTACCAGGCATGGGCAAGAAAAACCGCGAGGGCGGGATGAGATCAGGAAATGCCCCTGACCGAAGCCAAACCCCTAATTGTAGGAGGAATCTCCCTGGGATGCTCGGGCAGAGTCCGCCGCGCAGACGTATAAACTCAGGTCAACAAATAATAATGATTATCAATTATACTTTTGATCTGCGCGAATTCCGCCGCGTTCGTTCCAGGAGGCCGCATGACCACGCTATCCGACACTGAGCAGCTTCGCTCCGAGCACGCTGCCCTGCTGCAAGCCTACGGCCGCATCCAGGCCGATTGCTCCGTGCGCCTGCGCCGCCAGGCCGAACGTATCGACCACCTTGAAAATGCCCTGTTCCAGACCCGTCTAGCGGTCATTCTGCGCGACACGCGCATGGCCTGGGCCGAGGCGGATCAGCAGGCGTTGCGCGAGGCCGCGCAACTGCCGCGGCGCAAAACCCTGGCGCGACAAGTCGAACAACTCATGGAAAGAGTCCGCACACTGGCCCGCCAGCGCAACGGTGCAGGCACCCGGGCCGTGCTTTGTGTGGGCGGCGACGGCAACACCGCTGGCCTGGCCCGGCAACTGGTGGAAAGCACCGGCGGGCGGTTTCTCACCCATGAGGGCGAAGAAGAGGCCCTGGAGGCCAGTCTGCACGCAGCGGATCTGGTCATCTGCCAGACTGGCTGCATCAGTCACGACGCCTACTGGCGGGTACGTGACCACTGCAAGCGTACGGGCAAACAATGCGTTCTGGTGGACAGCCCCGAGGCCGTCATTCAGCCGCCGGCTTCACGCAAGCCGGGCTAAAACACGGCGTCTGGCAGACGCCAGTGCTTCGCCTCGGTCATGAGGCAGCCGCAGCACCGTGGGCGCGACGGACTGCTGCACTGCGCGGCACAAAACGGGTCGGGGGCTCAGGCAAGCATGAACCCCCCAAGGTCTTACTCGAAACGCGGCTCTTCGTCGAATTCCTGCGACAGGCGACGCAGCGCGCCCTTGAGCGCTAGCGCCTCGGTAGGATAGGGGGCATCGGCCACATCCAACGTCGGAAAACCATACACTTTTACGCGGGGCACGAAGCCGGCCGTTTCTTCGCTCATCTCGACATCGAAATTGCGGTCGCCCACCCAGCCGCTACGCACGATTTTCCATTCCATACCTGTCACTCCCGAATGCCGGCGGCGCCTGGCCGCACGAGGTTGGTTCAACGTATGCCATCCTCGCCCATCCGCACACGCAATGCAACCTCGCGGCATTGCGCCATGTCATGTCCTCGCACGATCACGGGTTGGCAAAGCAGGCCATGGGGTTTACGCTAGAGGCGAGCCGGCATGATTCACATCGCCGGAACTGACTCGGACATACCCTCAAAAAAGGAGTTGCTTGCTATGGTCAAGAAACTGGATCCGAAACAGAAGAGCGCCGCGGCACAACGCCGCAAGCGCCCCCTAGCCACCCCGACTGATCTGGCCGCGGCCGCGACCCGCGACATCTCTGCGGCCCTGAACCAGCTGCTGGCTGACGTCTTCGCCCTCTACCTCAAAACCAAGAACTTCCACTGGCACGTCAGCGGCCCGCACTTCCGTGACTACCATCTGATGCTCGACGAGCAAGGCGACGAACTGTTTGCCATGACCGACGCGCTGGCAGAACGCGTGCGCAAGATCGGTGGCACCACGCTGCGCTCCATCGGCCACATCGCCCGCATGCAACGCGTGCTGGATAACGATGCCGATTACGTCCAGCCGCTGGACATGCTGGCCGAGCTGCGCGATGACAACAAGACGCTGGCTGCGGCCCTGCGCGAAGCGCATGACGTGACCGACGAATACCACGACATCGCCAGTTCCAGTCTGCTCGAAAACTGGATCGACGAGACGGAAAAGCGTACCTGGTTCCTGTTCGAAGCCAGCCGCCAGGCCGACAGCACCGGGCATTAAGCCAGCGGTGGTCTGACTGCCCGACTGCCCCGGTGTGTCCGGGGCAGTTTCGTTTCCGCCCTGGTGCCGGCGCACGCCGCGCACTGTCGCGATGGCGGCCTCCTGCAGCAGGCATAATGCCCGCGTACAGGAGATTCATATGGACCTATCCGCACAAACCGTTCTGGTCACTGGCGCAGGCCGCGGTCTGGGTGCCGCGATCGCGCGTGCCCTCGCACAGGCCGGCGCCCGCGTCATCATCAACTATCGCCGCAGCCAGCGCCAGGCCCAGGCGTTGGCTGAAGAACTCGGCCCCCTTTCCATCGCGCTGCAGGCTGACGTCACGGATGCCGCCCAGGTACGCGCGATGCTGGCCGCGGCGGCCGACCACACGGGCCAGCCCGTCCTGTCGGTGGTCAACAATGCGCTGGCCGATTTCCGCTTTGATGGCGATGCCCGCCCCCTGCTGGGCGATATCACCTGGGACCGCTTTGAGGGTCAACTCAGCGGTGCCGTCAAAGGGGCACTGAACACCATGCAGGCCGCGCTGCCCGCCATGCGGCAGGCCGGGTTTGGACGCATCGTCAACATTGGCACCAACCTGGTACAGAACCCGGTCGTGCCGTACCACGACTACACGGCTTCCAAGGCTGCCTTGCTGTCGCTGACCCGCACCGCCGCGCAGGATCTTGGCCCCGATGGCATTACGGTCAATATGGTCTCAGGCGGACTGCTGCAAACCACCGATGCCAGCTCATCGACACCCGAAGCCGTCTTCGAGCTGATCGCCAGCCTGACCCCCTTGCGCCGTGTCACCACGCCGGCCGAATTTGCCGACGCGGTTCTGTTTTTCTTGTCGCCGTGGTCGCGCGCGGTGACGGGCCAGAATCTCGTGGTCGACAGCGGCCTGGTCAAGGACTAACCCGCACTGGCGCGTTTTTGCGCGCCGAGCAAGGCATCGGCCACATATTGGCTCAGCAGTGGCGCAGACAGCTGCATCATCGCCGCGCCAACCTGATTGGCCGCGCTTTGCATTTTGGCGGCCTCGGGCGCGGCATCGCCTTTTTCGGCTACCGAGTGCAGTTCGGCTGCCGTGAAGAACTGGCTATAGGCCTGGGCGAGGTTTCTTCCCACTGGACGCGATAGGTAGGCGCCGCACGCTTGAGCTCTTCTTCGAGCAACATGTGGGCTTTATCAGCGCCCAGATGCTGAACCAAGCCGGCATACGTTTGCGTGCGCAACGCCGCGGCCATGCCCATGGGCAGCAAGGCCACGCCGAGGTCTTGGCGCGCCACCATCTCACGCGCGGCGTCCAACGGACCGGCCGCCTGCGCCGGGCCAGCCATGGTCCAGATCATGGCCAGCCCCCGCATCCCGTTTGCGATTTTCATGATGCCCTCCCCGGCAGTAGTCAAAGCCACTGTACACCCGGCACGAGCGCTCGGGTAGCAAGCGCTCAGCTGGCCAGCAGGTAGGCCACACCGGGAGTGATCAAGACATTGGACAGGCCCGCCAGCACCATCACCAACCCGGCAATCGAGCCCTCTTCGGCGGCCAGCTCGCGCGCCTTGGCCGCGCCGGCGCCGTGCGCGCCCATGCCAAAGAGCGCTCCGCGCGCCAGCGATGAGCGCAAGGGCAACCAACGGTGCAGGGTCTGTCCCATGAGCGCGCCCAATACGCCCGTGACAATGACGAACACCGCCGTCAGATCAGGGACTCCCCCAAGCTTGGACGACAGGGTCATGGCAAATGGCGTGGCGACAGAGCGCGGCACCAGACTCATGCGCACCTCGGCCGGCAGGTCCAGCCAACTGGCCAGCAGCCAGGCGCTGACCCCGGCGATGGTGCTACCCACCGTCACCCCCACCAACAGAATCGGCCAATAACGGCGAATGAGTGCGCGCTCCTGATACAGCGGCAAGGCAAAGGAAACAATGACTGGACTGAGCATGGCCATCAGCCAATGGCTGCCACGCATATAGTCGGCATAACCGGCGTGCAGACACAGCGCCAACGCCAGTAGCAAGGCCGGCGCCATGACCAAGGTGGAGCTCCACCAATAGCCGCGGCGGCGATATACCGCACGTGCGCAGACATAAGCCATGACCGTGGCCAACGGCCAGAACACCAGGGCGACGACATCAGCAAGCACGGCGGGAACGAAAAACAGCAGCATTTCGGCCAGAAGCCAGCTCGCGCCCCGGCGGATGTGATTCACGCGCATAACGCCGCTGGCCAGCAGCAGCAACACCATGGTCAAGCCGAGCACGCTGCCCGGAACGGGCAAATTGCCCCATTGCGCCAACGCCTGCCCAGCCCAGGCAAAGCTGGCGATCACCCCGATCTGCATCAATCGGCTGCGCCTCAGATAGCTGCGTCCGAGGGTCCAACTACGAGAAAACATGACAACACTCCCAATGCGCACTTCTCTGTCGACGGAAGCTTGGGCGCTGTAGATGTTGTACGCCTTTCCATGACATAGATAAAATGAATTCATTTCATCTGCACTATTCAAAATTGGAATATCCATGGACTTGCGTGCCCTGCGGGCGTTTTGTGAAGTCGTGCGACAAGGCGGCTTTTCTCAAGCCGCACGTACCATCCACGCTACGCAACCGACCGTCAGCAAAGCCGTGCGGCAACTGGAAGAAGAGATCGGCATGCCCTTGCTGGACCGCCAACGCCATCCTCCCGCCTGACCCAGGCCGGGGATGTGGTGTTTCGGCGGCCTCAGGCAATGCTGGCGCAGCGCGACGACCTGGTCGCCGAGCTCGAGGAACTCCGCGGCCTGAAGCGGGGCATCTTGCGCCTGGGTCTGCCCACCCTGGGCAGCAGTGTGCTGTTTGCGCCGCTGTTCGCGCGGTTTCGCAGCCGGTATCCGGGCATCGAAATCAGCCTGGCCGAGCACGGCAGCAGGCGTCTGGAAGACATGGTGCTAAGCGGCGATATCGAATTGGGTGCAACGCTCACGCCTGTGCCGGACGCATTCGAGTAGCAGCCCGTCGCGCGCGAGCCCCTCATGGTCCTCATGCCGCCGGACCATCCGATGGCGCGATCGCGCCGCTTGCGGTTGGCCGAATTGCGCGAGACCCCCTTTCTGATGTTCGAAAGCGGGTTTGCTCTCAACCACGTGCTGATCTCGGCTTGCGAACGCGTCGGCTATACCCCGACCACGGCAGCGCGCAGTGGTCAGATCGATTTCATTGTGGCGCTGGTCGCCTCCGGCCTGGGCATCGGCTTTCTGCCTCGCCTGGTGGCCGAGCAGCGCCAGCAACCCGGCGTGCGGCTGGTGGAGCTCGATGATCGCGATGCCGTATGGGAAATGGCCTTGATCTGGCGCCGCGGCGGTTATCTCTCCCATGCGGCGCTCGCCTGGCTGGAGCTCAACCGTGACATCTATCCGTCAGCAAGCCTGAAGTAGGATAGAAAGAGCAAGAGAGACCGAGGACCCGCATGACTTCCATTGCTCAAGCCGCTTGGACGGCTTACGACACCCAGCTCGTCACCTACTGTGTTGTGGCCCTGCTGGCCATCGTGGTACTGATTAGCGCTCTGAGAATCGCACCATTTCTGGCCATTCTGCTTGGCGCCTTCGGGGTCGGCCTGGCCGTCGGCCTGCCGCTGGACAAACTGGGCCATAGCTTCAGCCAAGGCGCTGGCGGCATTCTGAGCGATGCCGGCCTGATCATCGCCCTGGGGGCAATGTTGGGGGCGCTGCTGGCCGAATCCGGTGGGGCGGACCGCATCGTCAACTCGCTGTTGGACAAGGCGCAGGGCCGGGCATTGCCCTGGGTGATGGCGGGCGTGGCCATGATCGTCGGTCTGCCGCTGTTCTTCGAGGTCGGGCTGGTGATGGTGGTGCCCATCATCTTTGTCATGGCTCGTCGCTCCGGCTTGCCGATTCTGGCGGTGGGCATCCCAGCCTTGGCGGGCATGACGACGCTGCACGCGCTGGTGCCCCCCACCCCGGCCCGCTGATCGCGATCAGCGTCTTGCACGCCGACCTGGGCATGACCATGGCGCTGGGCCTGTTGACCGCCATTCCTGCCGTCATCCTCGCAGGCCCGATCTATGCCCGGTGGCTGGCACCACGCATGCCGGTCGCCGAGCCCGAGGAACTGGGCCAGCTGTTTACCAACAGCCGTGATGCGAACCGCCTGCCCAGCTTCGGCGTATCCCTCTTCATCATTCTGCTTCCGGTGGCGCTGATGCTGGGCCGCACGGTCGCGCGCATCAGCCTGACCAAGGACAGCTTGCCCTATGACGTGCTGGACTTCCTGGGCGAACCCATCGTGGCCTTGTCGGTGGCGGTACTGGCGGCCATTGTCCTGCTGGGCTGGGCACAAGGTACGAGCCGCGACGCCGTCGGCAAGACTCTGCGCCGCGCCTTGCCTCCGATCGCCGGACTGCTGCTCACGATCGGGGCAGGCGGCGGGCTGAAGCAGGTGCTTCTGAGCGCCGGCATGAGTGACACCATCAGCAAGATTGCCACCCAGAGCCAAATGCCCTTGCTTCTGCTGGCCTGGATCGTTGCCGTGGCGCTGCGCCAGGCCACCGGCTCGGCCACGGTCGCCACGACCACGACCGCTGGCATCATTGCACCACTGGCAGTCGGCCTGTCGACCACCCACGGCGCGCTGCTGGCACTGTCGATCGGCGCGGGCTCCGTCTTTTTCTGCCACGTCAACGATGCCGGATTCTGGATGGTCAAGGAGTATTTCGGCCTGACACTGAAACAGACCTTCGCGGTCTGGTCTGCCTTGCAGACCATTGTTTCGGTGGTTGGCCTGGCAGTGACGTTCGGGCTGTGGCAATTGCTCTGAGGCCGGAAATCGGCTGAAACAGTGCGCAAGGCCCGCCCTCGCCTGCCGTGCCGGGATTTGGCTATGCTGCACAGGTCGATGACACTGGAGGCAGCCGGCCATGATGCTGCACACCCCCATTGCCCGGGAATCCGATTTCGAGGGCCTGGCCATGCTCAGGCTCGCGGCCATACGTGCCAGCCTGCAAGCCCTGGGACGCTTTGATCCGCAGCGCTCCCACCAACGGCTACGCGCCGGCTTCATCCCGGCACTCACCCGGCACATCCTGGTCGACGGCGTACGCGCTGGCTTCTACATTCTCAATGATCGGCAGCCCGTCTGGCGGCTGACGCACTTCTACCTCGCCCCCGATTACAGTGGCCACGGAATAGGCTCACGTCTGCTGGCAGAACTTTGCGCGCGCGCGCGCACTCTGCGAGCCAGCATCGAATTGGCTGCACTGAAGGGCAGCCGTTCCAACGCGTTTTATCTGGCCCACGGCTTTGAAAAAATCGGCGAATCCCAATGGGATGTGGAGTACCGCTACCTGCCTTAACCGCCCTGAACCGGACCGAACACCAGCCTGGGGACCGCCTCGAGCAGCCGCTGGGTCAATTCGTGACCCGGCCGCTGCAACACCGTGGCAGCCTCATCGATCTCGACGATGCGCCCGCCTGCCATGACAGCAATGCGATCTGCCAGGTACTCGACGACTCCGAAGTTGTGAGTGATGAACAGATAGGCAATGCCGAGCTCGGCCTGGAGTTCGCGCAACAGGTCAAGGATCTGCGCCTGAACCGAGACATCCAGCGCGGACGTCGGTTCGTCGCAGATCAGCACACGCGGCTCCACGGCCAGCGCCCGCGCGATGGCGATGCGCTGCCGCTGTCCGCCAGAGAACTCGTGCGGGTAGCGCCGTACCGTGTCTGCAGGCAGGCCAACGCGTTGCAGCAGATCCTGGGCTCGGGCCTGCCACTGCGCGGCAGAAAGCTCCGGATGCAGCGACGCCACGCCTTCGTCGAGAATGTCGCCCACGCGCATACGCGGATCCAGCGAGGCATATGGATCCTGAAACACGATCTGGATCTCGCGCCGCAACGCTTGCATGGTCCGGCGGTCGGCAGTCAGCAGGTCTCGACCCGCCAGCAAAGCGCGGCCGGTGACGCGCGCGCCATCGATCAGCCGCAACAACGCCTTGCCGGTCGTGGTCTTGCCGCAACCCGACTCCCCCAGAAGCGCCAGCGTTTCGCCTTCCCGCAGCGAGAAGCTGACGCCGTCGGCCGCCTTGATCCATGACACCGGGCGGCGCAACACTCCCTCGCGCACCGGATAGTGCACCCGCAAATCCTGCACATCGAGCACGACCTGCCCGGGCGAAGCCGGCGATGGCCGGTTTGGCGCAGCGCCCAGCGCTGAGCCGACGGGCCGCACGGCCGACAGCGGGCGTCCGCGCTTCTCAAAGGTAGGAATAGCCTCGAACAACTGGCGCGCGTAAGGATGACGGGGAGCAGCGAAAAAGGTCGCGGCGTCGCCCGCCTCCACGATCTCTCCGCCGCGCATCAGAGCGACGTGATGCGCGGTCTGCCGCACGATGGCCAGGTCGTGCGTGATCAACAACACGGCCATGCCGATTTCGCGCTGGATATCGGCCAGTAACTCCAGCACCTGGGCCTGCACCGTCACATCCAAAGCTGTCGTGGGCTCGTCGGCGATCAGCAACCGGGGCTCGGCGGCCAGCGCAATAGCGATCATGATGCGCTGCTTCTGGCCGCCGGAAAACTGAAACGGATAGTCGTCGATGCGCCTGTCGGGTTCAGGGATGCCCACCCGCGTGAGCCACTCGATGGCTCGTCGTCTTGCGGCTGCCCCGCGCAAGGCCGTGTGCGCGATGAGGGTTTCGACGATCTGCTGCCCGATGCGCATGACCGGGTTAAGACTGGTGGCGGGCTCCTGGAAAATGATGCCGATCTGCCCGCCGCGCACATCGCGCATCTGACGCTCGCTCAGGCGGTTCAGATCCTGGGCCTGGAGATTGACTTGGCCACCCACGATGCGCCCCGCATCAGGCAGCAAACGCAGAAGAGCCAGCGCGGTCATGCTCTTGCCGCTGCCCGACTCACCCACCAGCGCGAATGTCTCGCCTCGCTCGATGGCAAAACTCAGGCGCTTGACGACGTGCGCCAGCCTGTCTTCGGAGGCGACGGCCACCTCCAGATCTTGAACATGAAGCAAGCTCATGGGGTGCCTCCGCTGACCGGCTTGAGTTTGAAACGGAAACGCCGGCTGCGAGGATCGAACGCGTCTCGCACGCCATCGGCAAACAAGTTGGCCGCCAGCACCAGCGCCAACAGAAAGACGAAGGCCGTCAGAAGATTCCACCAAATCATGGGGTCTCGCGACATCTCCAGTCGGGCCCCATCGATCATCGACCCAAAGGAGCTCATGCTCGGGTCGACGCCAATCCCGAGATACGAGAGCACGGCCTCATAAAGCACAAGCCCCGAAAACTCCAGCACGGCGGTGATCAACACAATGTGCATCACGTTAGGCAGCAGATGCCGCGCCATGATCCGCCAGTGCGATACACCGAATGCCCGTGCCGCCTGGATGTACTCCTGCTCGCGCAGCTTGAGCGTCTCGGCGCGCAGCAAGCGGCACAGTGCCGACCAGCCGGTCAGGCCGAGAATCATGCAAAGCAGAAACAGCCGGGCATCGGCACGCGCGGCCGACGTATTGAAGTACTCGGCGTGGTTTTCTATGTAGACCTGCATCATGAGCGAGCAGGCCGCCACCAGCAGCACGCCAGGAATCGAGGTCAACGTCGTATAGATGTACTGAATGACGTCATCGACCTTGCCTTTGAAATACCCCGCGGCAAGACCAAACACGATAGCCGGAGGCAGCATCGCCAGCGTGGTGAGCGTGCCTATCACCAGCGCAGTGCGTATGCTCTTGAGAGCCTGCCAGAGCACGTCATTGCCCGTGCGATCCGTACCCAGCACATGATATCCGGTAGACAGTGCGCCAATCGTCCCGGCCAGTACAACGATGCAGGCCAGCGTCATCAGCATGGCACGCCAGGGCACGACACTATTGCCGCGCAAGAGATCCGCAGCCCCCACCCTTGCGGCGCCGGTGCGCCGGCCCAGCCAGAAGGCCAGCGCACCGGCCAACAGCAGGGACACCGCCAGCCCGGCACCCAAGCCGCGCGCCAGCCGCAAGCGGATATCTGGCCACGACTCTGTTGCCGGATCCTGCAAATGCGCACCGCCATGCCGCAGCCGCGGGAAACCGCGGCTGACCGCCCCATCTTCGGCCACCATGCTCTCTTTGGAAAACTGATGCGACGCCAGGGGCGCGGAATAGGTTTTTTCCGGCTTGGCCAGCACCGATGGCGCCAACAGGCTATCGAGCAGCGACGTCACCACCGGCGCATAGGTCGGTGATGTCGCCGCCGTGGCGGCGGGCGCCGGCGGCAGGCGCAACTGAAAGTGCACCGAATCCAGCAGGCCGACGACGACAAAGCATGACAACACCACGGCCGAGCACATGGCCGGCGCATCGGCCGCCACTCTGCGCCAGGTCGCACGCAAAGCGGGGCTGCGCCGCACCCGGTATACATAGGCCAACACAGCCAGCACCATCAGATACAGAGCAACATCCGTCCAGAGGAATACGAAACGTGGCATGGCGGTCACTCGAATCGCACGCGGGGGTCGGCCAGCGTATAGGATATGTCGGCCAGAATGAGGCCGAGAATATAGAGCGCAGAGCCCAGAAACACCATGGCGCGCACGATGGAGAAGTCCTGCGCGCTGATGGCATCAATGGTGTAGCTGCCCAATCCGGGAATGCCGAAGAAGGACTCAGCGATCAGGCTGCCCATGAACAGCAGCGGAATGGCCGACACCGTGCTGGTCAGAATCGGCAACAAGGCATTGCGCAGCACATGTCGAAACAACACGACCGACTCCTTGAGCCCCTTGGCTCTTGCGGTACGCACATAGTCCTTGCCGATTTCCTCGAGAAAAATACTGCGATAGAAACGCGCCTCGGGCCCGAGGCGCGAGACAACCGCCACCAGGACCGGCAATGCCAGAAACTTGATACTGTCCAACCCGCCCGCATAGCCCGAATACGGCACGAGCTGCCAGAGTTTGGCAAACAGCCACTGCCCGGCAATGATGTAGAACAGGCTCGATATCGACAGAAGCACCACGCACAAGACCACACCCCAGAAGTCCAGCCGTGTCGCACGGAAAAACACCAGCGTCAGCGAAAACACGATACTGGCGAACAACCCGAGAAAGAACGACGGCAGCGCCAGCGCCAGGCTCGGCCACATGCGCGTTTTGATCTCTCGGCCGATGTCGCGGCCGGCGTCTGAAGCACCGAAATCCATGGTCAGCAGCGGCACGGAACGCTGATAGAACACCGTGTCGGTAAAGCGCTGCGCGCCGGCTTGCTGGTTATTGACGAACAGCGGCTTGTCGTAGCCGCGGTCAGCCTTCCATTTCTCGATGGCGTCCTGACTTGTCCGCTGCCCGCCGATCGCCAGCCGGGCCATGTCGTCAGGGGTGTTTACGGCGAAAAACAGCAGGAAGGTAAAGAGGTTGACACCGATGAGTATCAGCACCCCGTAGAGCAACCGGCGCAGCACATAACTGGTCATGATTGTCGCTCCCGGGTGCCGAAGGCCGTCTGGCGCTCGCGCCGCTTAAGGGTGATGTAGGAAGGGATAATGGCCAGGGCCAGAAGGAGTACCAGGACACCTAGCGGCCACCAGTGCGGAGAATTCCACTGGTCGGTCTTCTGGACTCGCAAGGCCGGATCGACCTTCATGTACTGCAAGGTATTGCGCACCATCTGCGTCGGTTTGGCGTTGCCCACCCATTGCTGGTAGGCGCCGCCCGACATGGGGAAGAACCCGAACATCCAGACGGCATCCCGCCGGACCACCTCGACCATGCGGGCAATGATGGCTTCTTTTTCAGGCCCGTCATCGAGGAATTTCATTTGCTCGAACAGGCGGTCGAACTCCGGGTTTTCGTAGTTGGCCGCGTTTTCTCCGCCGTTTTTGGCCTTGGCATTGGGCCCGTAGAGCAGAAACAGGAAGTTCTCCGCATCGGGATAGTCGGCGTTCCAGCCCCAGAGAAAAAGCTGGGCGCTGCCACGCCGCATCTTGTCCTGGAAACGGTTGTAGTCGGTAGAACGGATATCCATCTGAATGCCGATCTTGCCCAATTGCCGCCGCATCCAGTCGAATTGCGGGTTTGAGCCGGCGCCACTCATGGCATCGTAGTAAAGCACCAGCGGCGCCCCCGTCTCGGCGTTGCGTCCGTCCGGATAGCCGGCCTCCGCCAACAACCGGCGCGCCACGTCCAGTGATTTGCGCACCGGCTTGCCATCGACCAGATCGTAAACCTTGGGGTTATAGCCCTGCGGCAGCGGCTGGTATCCCAACACGCCCGGCGGCACCGGGCCATACGCCACGGCGGCCTGGCCGTTTTCAAAGATGTTGATGTACTCCTCCCAGTCAAAGGCAATGCTGATGGCCTGGCGCAGCTTGCGATTGCGCTCGGCCTGCTGGGGCGTGTCGCCCTTGCCTACGACCGGATCCAGCCAGTTAAAGCCCATATACCAGTTGGACGTCTCGACCGTGGTCGGCAGCCGGATGCCGCGTTCGCGGTACAGCGCGGCCTTGTCCTGAGAGTCTCCCGCGGCCACCAACATGGAAACCCCATACTCGCCGCGCTCGACCTGGGGCACATCGTAATAGCCCTGCAGAAACTTGCCGCTAAGCGGCAGGGCCTCTTTTTCGACGCTGAACACCACCTTGTCGATGAAGGGGGTGGGTTTGCCGCAATCGGCCAGCAACCCCGCTTCCTTGTCTCCGGGCTCGCCGTCGCAAGGATAGGCTTCGCCATGAAAATTGGGATTGCGGGCCAGCACGTGACGCCAATTGGGACGCGACTCGACCAGCATGTAGGGGCCCGTGCCCACCGGCCAGGTGTTGAGCGACAGGTCATGCTCGGCCATGCCGGGCTGGCTGTAGAAACGATCCGCCTCCCAGGGCACAGGTGCGGTAAACGTCATGGCCAGCCAATACTTGAACTGAGGGTACTTGCCCTTGACCCGTATGCGCAGCGTGTGATCATCAAGCGCCTGAACGCCATCGAAGCCGTCGGCCGGGCGTAGATCCAGCCAGGGAAGATCATGCTTGCCGGCCGCCAGTCCCTGGCGCTGCGCGCGATCGCGTTCGCGCAGGTGGTCGCCGTACTGCTGCATACCGACGACGTACTCCGCCATCAGCGAGTAGATGGGCGAGACGACTCTCGGGCTGGCCAGCCGGCGAAAGGCGTAGACGTAATCATGGGCCGTCAGCTCGCGGCTGCCTGTCTGCGCGAAGTCGGGAATGTAGAACTTGTCATCCAGCTCGCCTGCCGCCAGAGGATAGTAGGCGTAGCTGCCATCCTCCTTGCGCGCGAAAGACGGATGGGGCTGATAACGGATACCCGGGCGCAGCTTGATGTCATAAACACTTTCGGCGACACGATCGCCTGGCGTGTCATCCGGCAACGGCTGTCCTTGAGCATCCAGATAGACCGGATGCGAGATCTCGCTGGCCGCACGCGGGATAAGCTCGTAGGGCCGCTTGAGGTAGTGATACCCGTAGAGCGGCTCATAGATGTTATAGGTGTACGGCGTCTCGTCGGTCGAGTAGGAACTGGCCGGATCGAGATACTTCGGCGATCGCTTGACGAAGGCCGTATACAGCGTATTGTCGGCAAGCGCTCCGGACAGATAGGGGCTGTTGATCGGGCTTTCGCGCGAACAGCCCGCCAGAACGGCCACCATCGTGAAGAGGGCCAGCCCTCCGCGCAGCAAGCTGCCTGATATGCGTTGCAATGTCATCAAAACGTATCCCGTTTTCTGCGCCAGAAGAATAGCAAACACGGATCAAATACCCTACCAAGACCGGGCCGCTTTTCCCTGGCCGCTAGTCTTGGTCAGCAGCGCTTTTCTTTCCAGCAGTCGTAACGCCATTTCCAGGGTTCCATGGCACCTCCCTCGGCCCACAGGCCCAGGCGCGCCTCGCGCGCCCGGCGCTGCAGTTCGGGCATGGCCTTATCCCGGAGGTAATCCCCGCGCCTGGCGGTATAGGCCCAGGCGTTGCCCGCGGCGACCTGCTCCCGATTGACCGAGCGACCGTCGGGCAGCATCAGCGCGCATAGGTCGCGGCCGTATTGATCTTTCTCGTAACACTGCGCCGTCAGGTTCTTGCCCGTCACTAGGGCGGCGAGGTGCTGCCGCGAAGCTTCGGCATAAGGCTGCCCCGGTTCGTCGCGTCCATGACCGGCTTCAGGCGCATCGATGCTGTCGAGCCGGATACGCCGTTGGCCGCCGGCCGACCGCAGCGTGACCGTATCGCCATCGGCCACACTGACTACCGTGCCGTGTATCTCATAGCTGGCCACCGGCAACCCTGCCCCGGCACCCGCAGGGCCCGGCGTGGCAGGACGGCTGTGATCCACCTGGAACCAGGCCACCACCGCTCCCACCGCCAAGGCCGCAGCGAGGCTGGCCATGCGCCGCCCCAGCCGGCGCGCGGCGCGATTGGAAAAGCCGGTGTGGGGCAAGGCTACCTCGCTCGATGAGCCGGCTCAGAGCCAGCCTGACTTTCGGAACCGCCAATACAGAACGGCGCAAATTGTAACTATCACGCTCAAAGTGATTGGATAGCCCCAGTGGGCTTTGAGTTCCGGCATGTATTCAAAATTCATGCCGTAGATGCCGGCCACGGCAGTCGGCACCGCCAGAATGGCCGCCCATGACGTCAATTTCCGGGTCGTGTCGTTCTGTTGGCCTTGCCCGATCATGAGGCTGGCTTCGAAAGCGAAGGCCAATGCTTCGCGCAAGGCATTGATGAGCTCATCGACACGCACGACCCGGTCGGCAACCTCCGCGAAATAAGGTCTGGCCTGTGCATCGATGGCCGACATTTCGACCCGCGCCAGACGCCGGCAGATCTCGGCCATGGGCGCGATGGCGTTGTGGATACGCAAGAGATCTCGCCGCTGCCGATACAGCTTGCGGATGTCGGCGTCCTTGGCGCCTCGTATGAGCAGCTTCTGTTCGGCATGCTCGACCACGCTCTCGAGCTGGCCGGCTGCCGCCACATAGCGATCCACCAGCAGGTCGAGCAGTTCGGAGGTGATGTAGTCGCTGCCGCGTTTGAGCAAGTCCGGGGCGGACTCCAGCCGCTCTCGCAGCGTGCTGTGCGTGGACAACGCGCTGCGACGCACGGTGACCAGAAACCCCTCACCCACCAGATACTGGGTTTCGCCGAACACAGGCCGGCCGGCATCGATCTCCACGGTAATGGCCACGATGAGAACCATATTTCCGTAGTCGATGATCTTGGGCCGCCGATGCGTCTCGATCATTTTTTCGCGATTTTTGACGCTGGCGCCAAGTGCGTCGACCACCTGAGTGATGCACTCCACCGTCGGGTTGCGCAGCCCTATCCAGAGCATGCCCTTGTCGCCACCGACGTAGTCGCCCACCTCGGCAATGGGCACTTCGCGTGAGCGCCGGCCATTGATATAGGCGACCGATGCGACGACCTGGTTGACGGGCGGCTCGGCGGCCGTGGACTCCTGAGCCATGCGCTCTCCCTTGTGACCGAAGGCCGGCAACGCCCGGCCATCGGGCATGATAGCTCAGGAGAACAGCTTGCGTAGACGTTGACCGACGTCGATCACAGGAGCGCCCGAAGCGGCCTGCAGGCCCGCCGAACGTCCGAAGGGAAGCTCGGGCGGCTTGGGCAGATGCTCAAAAAGAGGCATGAGCGCATCGGGCAGAAACCGTGTGCGGGCAGCATACACATGTCGGTCGCCCAGTCCGCTTTGTTGATGCACATAAAACCGCTGCGGCACAATGACCTGCAGCCGCTCCTGCGCCCGGGTCATGGCCACATACAGCAGCCGCCGCTCTTCCTCGATTTCGTCGCTGCTGTCGGTAGCCATATCGGAAGGAATGCAACCGTCGACGGCATTGAGTACGTAGACCGTCTTCCATTCCTGGCCCTTGGCCGAGTGAATAGTGGAAAGAATCATGTAATCCTCATCCCGCAAAGGCGTCCCCGACTCGCCGCTGGTGGCGGAGGGAGGATCCAACGTCAGCTCGGTCAGAAACCGCTCGCGCGAAGGATAGCCGCCGGCCAGACGCGCCAGTTGCTCCAGATCGGTCTTGCGCACGGCGGCATCGTCATACAGCGTCTCTAGCAAAGGCGCATACCAGGTCAGAGCCAATTCCACGTCCGCCGGCCAGCGCACCTGGGACGCACGCAACTCGCCCAGGACACGGACAAGCCCGTCCCATTGCGGCCCGGCCACAGGGGGCTTGAAGGCCTGCAGACACGCTTGAGGATCCGCCGCAGCGGCCATGGCATCCATCAATTTTCCGGCCGTGGCCGGGCCGATACCGGCGACTAATTGCGCCACACGAAAGCCGGCCAGGCGCGAACGGGGGTTCTCGGCCCAGCGCAACACCGACATCAGATCCTTGATGTGCGCGGCCTCCAGAAAGCGTAACCCCCGAACTTCACGAACGGAATGTTGCGCCGGGTCAATTCGAGTTCGAGCGCAGCGCTGTGGCTGGCTGTGCGGAAAAGCGCGGCCTGCGACGTCAGCCGGGCGCCCTCTTCCCGTTGCGCCAACACCTGGTCGGCGATCCAGCGCGCCTGCCCCGCCTCATCGCTGACGTTGACCAGTTGCGGCTTCTGCTGCGAGGCCCGGTCGGTCCACAATGCCTTGGCATAGCGCTCTTTGGCCTGGGCGATCATCGCGTTGGAAGCATCCAGTATGGGCTGAGTGCTGCGGTAATTGCGCTCCAGGGTCACCACATGCGCCTGGAACTGCTGCGGAAAATCCAGAATATTGCGCACGGTCGCTGCCCGAAAGGCGTAGATGGATTGCGCATCGTCGCCGACCACGGTCAGGCCACGCCCATCGGGTTTGAGGGCGTGCAGAATTCCGGCCTGCAGGCGATTGGTATCCTGGTACTCGTCGACCAGCACATGATCGAAACGCCCCGACAGGTCCGCGGCAATGCCGGGGTCGGCCATCATCTCGGCCCAATAAAGCAGCAGATCGTCGTAATCCAGAATCTGCTGGTCCTGCTTGGCGGCCATATACGCCTGAAACAGCCGTTTGAGTTCTGCTTCCCATTGGGCGCACCACGGAAACGTACTGGCCAGTACGTCGGCCAGCGGCTCCTGGCTGTTTACGACCCGGGAGTAGATGCTCAGGCAGGTGCCTTTCAGGGGAAAACGCGTCTGCGTGGCGGTCAGTCCCAACTCGTGACGCAGCAAGCCTATGAGGTCCTCGGCGTCGCCCCGGTCATGAACCGTGAAGGACTCGGACAGCCCGATACGATGGGCACAGTCGCGCAACAGGCGCGCACCGATGCTGTGAAAGGTTCCGGCCCACGGCAGCGACGCAGGCTGCTGGGCAGACCCCATGCGCAATACCTTGCGCAACACAGAGCCGACCCGGCGGTCCATTTCCTGTGCGGCACGGCGCGAAAACGTCAGCAGCAACAGGCGCTGTGGATCGGCGCCGTTGAGCAACAGGTGGGCGACGCGGTGCGCCAGGGTATTGGTTTTTCCGGAACCGGCGCCGGCAATCACGAGCAACGCTTGCCCGGGCGCAGCACCGGCGGCCACCCCAAAGGTGGCAGCCTCGCGCTGTTGCGCATTGAGTTCGGCCAGCGGATCGGTGGGGCAAGAAGAGTTGGAACTGTCGGACGCCATAGTCAAAACACTGTATATTTATCCAGAATATACCGCGTTCACCACATGAGTACCCTTATTGGCACGGCCTCCTGGACCGACCCTACCTTGTTGGCCTGCGGCCGGTTCTATCCGCCCCAGGCGCGAAACCCTGAATCACGGCTGCGCTTTTATGCCACACGCTTTGGCCTGGTCGAGGCCGACGCTGCCTACTACGCATTACCCAGCGCGAGCGTGACGCAACGCTGGGCCGAGCGCACGCCGCCCGGCTTCGTCTTCAACATCAAGGCTTTCCGGCTTTTTACCGGCCACCAGACACCCAAACGCGCCCTGCCGGCCGCGTTGCTGCGCGACATGGGCTGGGACCCCACGATCCTCGGCCGTGTTTCGACAACGAGGTCGCGCCCGAATGGCGCGACGAACTATGGCGGCAGTATCTGATCGCGCTAGAGCCCTTGCGCATGGCCGGCAAACTGGGCCTGGTGCACTGCCAGTTTCCGCCCTGGATTCAGGCGGGCAAGCGGGCAATGGCGCAGATCGAGACGTGCGCGCGCCACCTCGACGAACTCGACGCTTCCATCGAGTTGCGGCACCGAAGCTGGTTTGCCGACCCCGCGGCCACCCGCTGCACGCTGGACATGCTGCGCGAGCGGCGCCTGATCCACACCGTGGCCGACACGCCGCAAGGCTTGGACAACAGCGTGCCCGCGGTGTGGGCAAGCACGAATACAGATCTGGCTTTGGTCCGGCTGCATGGCCGCAATGCACAGACCTGGAATGCCGCGGGCAAAGCCTCTTCCAGCCGCTTTCAATATGAGTACAGCGAAGCCGAGCTCAGCGAGCTGGCTGACGGCATCGCGCGCCTGCAGGCCCGCCGCGTGCATGTCGTGCTCAACACCAACTACCAGGATCAGGGCGTCAATAACGCAGCCAGGCTGTTGCGCGCACTGCGTTAAGGCTTGCGGCACTGGCGGGCCCGCAGACGTGCCAGGCTCGCCATCAGTGATCGCTGCGACGGCTCAACGCCGGCCTCGCCGCGCCACTTCGGCCAGGCTGTCCAGAATTACCTCGAATTTACGGGCAATCTGGCTTTCGGGCACACAGGCGTAACCCAGCAACAGGCCCTGCCGCGCAGGCTCGGTTCCAGTGTAGTAACGCGACAGGGGGCGGGTCAGCACGCCCCGCGCACGCGCTACGTCCACCACGACGGTGTCATCCAGATCGTCCGGCAGCGTCAGCACCAGATGCAAGCCGGCATCGCTGGAATCGCGGTGCAGCCAGCCGGCGCCAAGTCGGCGTTCGATGAGATTGGTCAATATGGCGCGGCGACGGCCATACAGCATGCGCATGCGGCGGATATGTGCCGAATAATGGCCATCGGCAATGAACGTCGCAAGCGCGGCGTGCATCATCAGATGCCCTTCGCGATACAGTTCCGCGTGCCCCGCTTGAAACGGTGCTGCCAGATTCTTGGGTAACACCAGGTAGCCCACCCGCAGGCCGGGATACAGCGTCTTGCTGAACGTGCCCAGATAAATGACCGGCGCGTCAGGCTCGAGCCCCTGCAGTGAAGAAATGGGCCGGCCCGAAAAGCGGAACTCGCTGTCGTAATCATCTTCGATGATCCAGCTGCCCCAGCGCCTGGCAAGCGCCAACAGTTGACGGCGGCGAGCCAGCGACATGACCGTGCCGAGCGGATACTAGTGCGAAGGTGTTACAAAAATGAATCGCGGGGGTGTGCCCACCTCCTCGGCCGCGGCGGGCAGCAACATGCCCTCTTCATCGACGGGCTGCGGCTCGACACGGATGCCGTTGGCGCTGAGCACTGTCCGTGCGCCCCAATAACCCGGGTTCTCGATCCAGGCAATGTCGCCACTGGCGCCAAGCATGCGGGTAGCCAGATCGATGGCCTGATGGGACCCCTCCGTGATGATGATCTGCTCGGGATCGCAATCGACGGAGCGGGTCAGCCCCAGATGCTCGGCCAGCGCCTCGCGCAACGCCGGCAGGCCGCCGCCATAGGAGTAAGTCAGCAACTCTGGCGCAGGATTGCGCCAGAGTGCGCTCTGAATCCGGCCGAACTTGCGATGGGGAAACTCCTTGACATCCGGCACCCCGGGCATGAACGCTCCCCATTGAAAGGGCGACGCGGAGGCTCGATCCACGATATGCGCGCCTCAGTCGGACAACACGGGACCGGATGGACCATTGGCTTGATGCCGCCGCGATCGTCCTGTGGCCAGATGGGCATCGGGCACACTTGCCGTTACAAAAGTGCCATTGCCTTGTCGGCTGCGGGTATAGCCTTCGGCCTGCAACTGCGCGTATACATGAACCACGGTATTGCGGGCGATACTCAGCTCGGCTGCCAAATCCCGGGTCGCAGGCAGCCGAGTATCCCCGGGCAACGTACCGTCCAGGATGGCCTCGCGGATCGCGCGATACAGGCGCTGATTCATGGGCCCGTCGGAAGCGTCTCCCAAGCGCAGTAGCAACAAGTCGCCGACGATGGACCTCAATTGGTTCTACCTAATATGTAAAAGTGGTTCTTACAGATAGGGCCATCTTAGCATTAAAGTAGTAGGGTGACGCCGCTGGCGATGACCCGCCGGGCCTGTCTTTCGCCGCGCAGCGGCTGACTATTGCCAACTCGAGACTTTGATGAAAAACCGTGATCTGAATACCCGCCGCGCCCTGGCCACGCCCCGTGGCGTGGGAGTCATGTGCGACTTCTATGCCGTGCGCGCTGAAAACGCCACACTCTGGGACGCTGAAGGCAAGGAATACATCGACTTCGCAGGCGGCATTGCCGTGCTGAACACCGGGCACCGCCATCCCAAGGTCATGGCTGCCGTGGCCGCACAGCTGGATAACTTCACCCACACCGCCTACCAGATCGTGCCTTACGAGGGCTATGTCGCCCTTGCTGAACGCATCAATGCTCTGGCTCCCATCGACGGGCTCAAGAAGAGCGCCTTCTTCACCACGGGCGTCGAAGCCGTCGAAAACGCCGTCAAGATCGCGCGCGCCGCCACGGGCCGTTCGGGCGTGATTGCCTTCTCCGGTTCCTTCCACGGCCGCACCCACCTCGGTATGGCGTTGACCGGCAAGGTCGCCCCCTACAAGCTGGCCTTCGGTGCGATGCCGGCCGACATCTACCACATCCCCTTCCCCAACAAGACGCAGGACATCTCGGTCGCCGACTCGCTGAAGTCACTGGACCTGCTCTTCAAGGTCGACATCGATCCCAAGCGCGTGGCGGCGATCATCCTCGAGCCGGTGCAGGGTGAAGGCGGTTTCAACGTAACCCCGCCCGAACTCATGGTCGCACTGCGCAAGCTTTGCGATGAGCATGGCATCTTGCTGATCGCCGACGAAGTGCAGACCGGTTTTGCCCGTACCGGCAAGCTGTTCGCCATGGAGCACCATTCGGTGCAGGCTGACATCATCACCATGGCCAAGAGCCTGGGCGGCGGCATGCCGATCTCCGGCGTCGTGGGGCGTGCCGACGTCATGGACGGCCCGGCTGCCGGTGGTCTGGGCGGCACGTATGCCGGCAACCCGTTGGCCGTGGCCGCGTCGCTGGCGGTGCTGGACGTGATTGCAGAAGAAAAACTGTGCGAACGCTCCCAGGCACTGGGTCAACGCCTGATGGACCGCCTCAACGGACTGCGCGGCAAGGTCCCGGCCATCGCGGATGTGCGCGGCCTGGGCTCCATGGTCGCGCTTGAACTGCATGATCCGGCCACCGGCAAACCGGATGCCGAGGCCGTCAAACGTGTCCAGCAAAAAGCCATCGAGAAAGGCCTGCTCTTGCTGAGCTGCGGCGTGTATGGCAACGTGTTGCGCTTCCTGTACCCGTTGACGATTCCCGATGCCCAGTTCGATCGTGCGCTGGACATCCTGACCGAAGCCCTGACCGCCTGAAATCTGGCTGTCTGATCCACGCGCGGGGTGGTGATCCACCCCGCGCGTGTCCATTCAGAAGGAAATACCTATGTCCTTGACCAAGACCCTGAGCCGTCCCGACCTGCTGCGCGACGCCTGCTTCATCGACGGCAAGTGGGTGGCCGCCACCGGGGCCAGCATTCCCGTCGATAACCCCGCCACCGGCAAGACCATCGTCTCGGTGCCCAAGCTGGGCCGCAAAGAGGCCGAAGCGGCCATTGCCAGTGCAGAAAAGGCGCTACCGGGTTGGGCTGCCAAGACCGGCAAGGAGCGCGGCGCCATTTTGCTCAAGTGGGCCAATCTCATGATGCAGCACCAGCAGGATCTGGCGACCATCATGACCTCCGAGCAGGGCAAGCCCCTGCCCGAGGCCGCCGGCGAAATCGCCTATGCCGCCTCGTTCCTGGAGTGGTTCGGCGAAGAAGCCAAGCGCATCGACGGTGATGTGCTGCAAAGCCCCAAGGCAGGCCAGCGCATCATGGTGCTCAAGCAGCCCATTGGCGTGACGGCCGCGATCACGCCCTGGAACTTCCCCGCCGCCATGATCACCCGCAAGGTGGGCCCGGCTCTGGCCGCGGGCTGCCCCATGGTCGTCAAACCCGCCCAGCAGACGCCGCTGACGGCACTGGCCTTGGCCGTGCTGGCCGAAGAGGCAGGCGTGCCAGCCGGCGTCTTCCATGTGATCACTGGCAGCTCGCGCGAAATCGGTGCGGCGCTGTGCGAAAGCGATGTGGTGCGCAAGCTCAGCTTCACAGGCTCGACCGAAGTCGGCCGCACCCTGATGGAACAGTGCGCACCGACCATCAAGAAGCTGTCGCTCGAACTGGGTGGCAACGCCCCTTTCATCGTCTTCGACGATGCCGACCTGGACCGTGCCGTCGATGGCATCCTGGCATCGAAGTACCGCAATGCCGGCCAGACCTGCGTCTGCGCCAACCGTATCTATATCCAGTCTGGCGTCTACGAAGAGGTCACCAAACGCCTGATCGCCAAGGTCCAGGCCATGAAGGTTGGCGACGGCTTCGACAAAGGCGTCACCCAGGGTCCGCTGATCGATGACGCCGCGGTGACCAAGGTCAAGGAACACATCGAGGATGCGGTGGGCAAGGGTGCCAAGGTGGTCGCTGGCGGCAAGGCTCATGCGCTGGGCGGCAACTTCTTCGAACCGACCGTAGTGCGCGATGTGACGCAATCCATGCTCTTTGCCGCCGAAGAAACCTTCGGCCCGGTAGCGCCGCTGTTCAAGTTCGAGACCGAAGAAGAAGTCATCAAGTACTCCAATGACACGATCTTCGGCCTGGCCGCCTATTTCTTCACGCGGGACTACGCACGCATCTGGCGTGTCTCCGAATCGCTGGAGTACGGCATCGTCGGCATCAACACCGGCCTGATCTCCAATGAAGTCGGTCCTTTCGGTGGCGTCAAGCAATCCGGTTTGGGCCGTGAAGGCTCCAAGTACGGCATCGAGGACTACCTCGAGCTCAAGTATCTCTGCGTGGATCTGGGTGCCTGAGCCCAGGCCCTGAGATCGAGCCGGCGCCTTCGTGGCGCCGGTTTTTTGCCTGGGCGCGCCGCGGATTGTCCGGGCGCGGCCCGCGTCCCTCTGGCAGGCCTGCACGGTTTCTTTCGTCGCGGCGCCACACCGGCGTGCTAGATTCACACCTTATCCGCACCCGCACCGAACACCATGAGCCGCACACTGACCCGCGACGATCTGCGTCGCATCATGGCCATTCTGGCCGAGGCCACGCAGGTCGAGATCCTGCCGCGTTTTCGCAACCTGCCCGTGCAGGCCGTGCGGGGCAAGACGTCGCCGCGCGACCTGGTCACCGATGCCGACGAAGGCGCCGAACGCTTGATCTGCGCCCGCCTGGCAAAAATGTTCCCCGGGGCGGTGCTCATCGGAGAGGAAGCCAGCACGCTGAACCCGGCGTTGCTGAATATGCTGGTCGATGCGGATCTGGCGTTTCTCATCGACCCTATCGACGGGACACGCAATTATGTCGCAGGCCTGCCGCTGTTCGGCATGATGGTGGCAGCCTGCCACAAGGGTGATGTGATGGCCGGGATCATTTACGACCCCATCAATCGCGACGCGGCCATGGCCATACGCGGCGAAGGCGCCTGGTTCGAACACGAAAATGGCAGCCAGGAAGTCATGAAGGTCGCGCAGCCCGCGCCAACTGAAGACATGGATGGCATCATCGCCACGGGTTCGCTACCCGCCTCCCTGCGCCAGAAGGTCAATGGCAACCTGGCCCAACTGGCCAGCACGGCCTATTTGCGTTGCGCCGCGCACGAATACCGCATGGCCGCCTCGGGCCACGTCCATCTGCTCTTCTACAACAAACTCATGCCCTGGGACCATGCCGCAGGCTGGCTGCTGCATCGCGAAGCAGGCGGTTATTCCGCCCACTTCGACGGCAGCCCTTACAAGCCAACTCACCGCAGCGGTGGGCTGCTGTATGCGCCCGATGCAGGCAGTTGGCATGCCGCGCACCATCTGCTGTTCGGCAGCGACGAACCGCTGCTGGATCACCCTGCGACTACCCCTGCTGGCTGAACAGCGCCGCCAGCACCTGGTCACAGGGCTGGCGGATCTTAAGCGCCAGCAGACCATCGGCCCGGGTGCGGCCCAGATTGATGGCAGCGACCGGTTTGCCCTCGCGCGCGGCAGCCTGCACGTAACGAAACCCGGAGTGCACCATCAGCGAAGATCCCACCACCAGCACGGCATCTGACTCGGCCAGACCCGCATAGGTGCGTTCGGTACGCGCGCCAGGCACCAATTCACCAAAAAAAACCACGTCGGGCTTGACGATGCCGCCGCAGCGCGGACAGGCGGGCACCGTGAAAAAACTGAAATCCACGCCATCCAGATCAGCGTCGCCATCGGGTGCATCCTCGGCATCGAGAAACACCCAGGCGGGATTCATCGCTTCGAGCTGGTCCTGCCAGGCCTTGCGCGGCCCCGTCCAATCGCAGCGCGTACACCGCACCTCATCCAGGCGCCCGTGCAGATCCACCACGGCGCGGCTACCGGCGGCCTGATGCAGTCCATCGACGTTCTGCGTGACCAACAACGCGATATGCCCTTCGGCCTCGAGCCGCGCCAACGCCCTATGTGCCGCGTTGGGCTTGACCGAGCCGAAACGGCGCCACCCTATCATTCCCCGAGCCCAATACCGCGCACGCGCCAGATCGGTGCCCATGAAGGTCTGAAAATCGATGGGCGGCTTGCGCTTCCACTGGCCCTGTCCGTCGCGATAGTCCGGTATGCCCGAAGGGGTACTGCACCCGGCGCCGGTCAAGACGAACAGACGCCCGTGGCCGGCGACAAAAGCCCGCAAGGCGTCTCGCTGACTTGACAGCACATCCATGCGCAGTGCTCCTTCCTGCCCGCCGGGACTACCTAGCTGTGAACTGTCAATAGGTTGTATTCGTCCAGGTTGAGTCTGGAGATGGGTACAGCGCGCCCGATGCCTTGGTGGGGTCGATGCCAGTTGTAGTAGTGTAGCCAGGATTTCATGGCATCGGCTCGGTGTTGGGAGTTCTGGTAGGTGTGAGCGTAAGCCCACTCACGCAAGGCCGACTGGATGAAGCGTTCGGCCTTGCCATTGGTCTGTGGGCGGTAAGGTCGGGTAAAGCGGTGCTTGATGCCCAGCTCATGGCACAGCGCGGCGAAGGCGCGGCTGCGAAAGGCCGAGCCATTGTCGGTGAGCAAGCGCTGGATGGTCACGCCCAGGCGCTGGTAGTAGGCCACTGCGTCCTTGAGGAACTGGACGGCGCTGGGGAAGCGCTCGTCGGGGTGGATGTCGGTGAAGGCCACGCGGGCGTGGTCATCGATGGCCACGAAGACGAAGTCCCAGCCGGCCCCCTCAACGGTATCGCGTCGGTTGCCCGTGACCCGGTGGCCAGGGCGCTGGATACGTCCCAGCTTCTTGATGTCGATGTGCAGCAGATCGCCGGGGGCCTGATGCTCGTAGCGCACCACCGGCTCGGCCGGCTCCAGGTCGGCCAGGTGCGACAGACCGGCGCGGGCCAGGACGCGGCTGACGGTGCTGGCTGACACGCCCAGCGCCTGGGCGATGCGCGCTTGGGTCAGCCGCTTGCGGCGCAGCTCCACGATAGCCAGCGCCTTGGCCGGCGCAATCGCTCGGGGCGAGACCGTCGGGCGCGAGGACGCATCGGCCAAGCCCGCCTGGCCCTGAGCCAGGAAGCGGCCCAGCCATTTGCGCACAGTCGGCGCGGTGACCCCATAGGCGCGGGCCGCTTCAGGCACACAAACTTGATGGGTGATCAATTGCTGGACCATTTCGAGTCGACGTAGGAAGGTCAATCGGGCATGCTTATGGGTGTTCATCCGGCCGGGCTCCTTGAGTGAACTGGGGGGTTGGCGATTTCCAGTTTCTCAAATCCGGTTCGGATGAACCATGCATACAACCTATTGAATCTTCACACCTAGCCGCCCAAACCGCAATTGGGCATATCGCTGATCAAACCAGCCTGCGTCACATTGCTATGGGGCGCAATGCTGCGCGTGAGCCACACATTTCCGCCAATGGTCGAGCCCTTGCCTATGGTGATGCGGCCCAGGATGGTCGCACCCGCATAGATGACCACATCGTCTTCGATGATGGGATGCCGTGGCAGGCCTTTTTTTAGCTCGCCATTTTCCCCCGGCGGAAAGCGCTTGGCGCCCAGCGTCACCATCTGGTAGAGGCGCACCCGGTCGCCAATGATGGCCGTCTCGCCGATCACCACACCCGTGCCGTGATCGATGAAGAAACTGCGCCCTATCGTGGCGCCCGGATGGATATCAATGCCGGTGTCGGCGTGCGCGATTTCCGCCACAATGCGCGCCAGCATGGGCGCGCCGAGCCGATAAAGCACATTGGCCAGGCGGTGATGGATCATGGCCGTCACGCCGGGATAACACAGCAGAACCTCATCGACGCTGCGCGCGGCCGGGTCACCCTGGTAAGCCGCCGTGACATCCAGGTCCAGCGCGGCGCGCACCTCTGGCAGCGCCGCGCCAAAGGCGCGCACGATCTCCACGCCGCGGGCCAGTGTCTCGTCTCGCGGTCGGGGGTCATCCCGCCCCAGATGCTCCAGCTCCAGGCAGACCTGATGCAACAACGCGTCGAGCGCCGCACCTATGGTGTGCCCGACGTAAAAGTCTTCCACCTCTTCGCGCAGGTCCAGCGGCCCCAGGCGCATCGGAAACAGGGCGCCACTGAGCTGTTTGATGATTTCCTGCAGACTTTCCTGAGAGGGAAACTCGCGGCCGCCTGAGGCGGCCTCGCGCAAACGCCCACGCGGCCTGCGCCAGGCCACGCGAGCGGCTCTGAGCCCCGACACGATGCCATCCAGATTCCAGTGCGCCTGGGTCAGGTCCTTGCTCATTGCCGGGCTCCCCGGAATGCTTCGATACGCGAAAAAACCATAGCTCAACCTCGGAACGAGAAACGCGCCTGCGCGCGCTCATCTTCAAATAACAGCGGTGACTGTAACCGCAGGCGCGCTTCCGGGGGTCCCGGCCGACTCGATGGCGGGGTTTTGCCCCCCGATGGATGTGACTCGCCCGCAACACCGCAACGCAGCACAATGGGCTGCCGGCACCCGCGCCACGCGGATGCCGCCCCGGAAAGGACGAATGCGGCGACGCAGCAAACAACCTTAACCGTCATTCAGGATTAACCCTGAGCAGGCCCCATGACACTCGCCGCAGGCCTTCGGAGCCCGTATAGTGGATTCAAACAAACGTTTGAATCAAGGCGGGCCATGCAAGATAACCGCGGCACCCAGCAGACCATTCTGGACAGCGCCGAGCGCCTTTTTGCCCGGCAGGGCTATGACGGCACCTCCATGCGCCAGATCACGCGCGAGGCTGCGGTCAATCTCGCTGCCGTGCACTACCACTTCGGCAGCAAGCAAGCCCTGGTTCAGGCCGTTCTCAAACGGCGGCTGGAAATCGTCAACCGTGAGCGATTGCGACTGCTCGATGACCTTGAGGCCGAGGCCGGCGGCTCGGCCCTGAAGCCATCACAAATTGTCGACGCTTTCTTCGGCACGCTGCTGCGGTTGGCTGCGCGCAGCGATCAGGACGACCAGGCGTTCATGCCGTTGCTCGAACGCACCATGACCGACCCTGCCGGCTTCATACGCACGTTATTCGCCGACGAGTACGCAGATGTCATGGAACGCTACAAAAATGCGTTATTCCGGGCATTGCCCGACGTGCCTCGCGCCGAAATCATGTGGCGGTTCCAGTTCATGCTGGGAGCCACCTCCTACGCCATCATCGGGACGGATACCTTGCGCATCGCGACGGGCTGGGCGGTTCAGGACGACGAGCAACCCGACAACCCGGCGCTGCTTCTGCCACGTTTGATGAGTTTTCTTCTGGGAGGTCTGCGCGCACCGCTGCCCCCCGCCCCCACCGGCGCCTGAGCGCATAAACCGGGAGACGTTGCGCATGACCGCTTTCGAGATCGTCCTGTGGGTGTTGCTGGCGCTGGTGATGCTGGTCACGCTGGTGCTGGCGTTGGCGCCCCTGCGGCGCGCCCTTCTGACGCGCCCCATATTCGACCTGTACCGCAAGGTGCTGCCTCGTATGTCGCAAACCGAGCGCGATGCACTGGAGGCCGGCACGGTGTGGTGGGAGGGAGAGCTGTTCCGTGGCCGCCCTGACTGGCAGCGCCTCCTGGCGCTGCCCACGCCGGCGCTGACCGCCGACGAGCAGGCATTTCTGGACGGGCCGACGGCACGGGTCTGCGCCATGGTGGACGATTGGCGTATCACTGAGCAGGACCGCGATCTTCCGGCACAGGTATGGGCCGCCCTCAAGCAGGAGGGATTTTTCGGCATGATCATCCCGAAGGAATATGGCGGACTCGGTTTTTCCGCCTTCGCCCACTCGGAAATCGTCACACGCCTATCGACCCGGTGCTCGGCGTTGGCCGTCTCGGTCATGGTGCCCAACTCACTCGGACCGGCCGAACTGCTGCTGCATTACGGCACCGATGCGCAAAAAAACCACTACCTCCCCAGACTGGCCCGCGGCGAGGAGATCCCCGCCTTCGCGTTGACCAGCCCATGGGCCGGCTCGGATGCGGCAGCCATCCCCGACCATGGCGTTGTCTGCCGGGGCCAATGGCAGGGCCAGGATGTGCTGGGCATGCGCGTAACCTGGGACAAGCGTTACATTACGCTGGCCCCGGTGTGCACCCTGCTCAGCTTGGCGTTCCGCCTGTACGATCCGGACGGGCTGCTGGGCCAGACCCGCGATATCGGTATCACCTGCGCCTTGGTACCGCACGACCATCCTGGCGTGCATACCGGCCGACGCCACTTCCCGCTCAACGCCATGTTCATGAACGGCCCGACGCGGGGCCAGGACGTCTTCATGCCACTGGAGTTCATCATTGGCGGCGCTGAAATGGCCGGTCAAGGATGGAGGATGCTCATGGAGTGCCTGGCGGCCGGACGGTCGATTTCGCTGCCCTCGTCAAACACCGGCATGTCTCAGTTGACCACGCGCACGGTCGGCGCTTATGCCCGGGTGCGCAGCCAGTTCCAGCTCGCCGTGGGGAAATTCGAAGGCGTGCAAGAAGCCCTGGCGCGCATCGGCGGCCACACCTATGCGATGGATGCGGCACGCGTGATGACCGCCGGCGCCATTGATCTGGGCGAACGGCCTTCCGTTGTCTCGGCCATCGTCAAATACCATGTCACCGAGCGCGCCCGTCAGGTGGTCAATGACGGCATGGACATCATCGGCGGCAAGGGCATTTGCCTGGGCCCGTCCAACTTTCTCGGCCGCGCCTACCAGCAACTCCCCATCGGCATCACGGTCGAAGGCGCCAACATCCTGACGCGCAGTCTCATCATCTTCGGCCAGGGTGCGATCCGCTGTCACCCATACGTTCTGGACGAAATGCGCGCCGCGCAACATCCCAAAGCGAAAGAGGGCCTGCTGGCTTTCGACAAGGCATTCTGGGCACATGTACGGTTTGTTTCGGCCAACACCGTGCGCGCCCTGAGCAGCGCGTTGACAGCCGGCCGGTTCAATCGCGCCCCCGGACAGGCTGACGCGGCCATGCACCCTTACTACCGCGCATTAGGGCGCTTGTCGGCGGGGTTCGCCTTGACCTGCGACGCGTGCATGCTGGCACTGGGCGGCAGCCTGAAGCGGCGCGAGAGCCTGTCGGCCCGCTTGGGCGATGTCCTGGCCCAGATGTATCTGGCCAGCGCAGTCCTCAAACGTTTTGAAGACCAGGGCCGGCAGGCCGAAGACCTGCCGCTGGCGCAATGGGCCCTGCAGGATGCGCTCTGGCGGGCTCAGGAAGCGTTGCTCGGCTTGCTGGAGAACCTGCCGCAACGCGCCGTCGCTGCGGGCTTGCGCGTGGTGATTTTCCCGTGGGGACGTCCCAGGAAGCCGCCTGCCGACCGCCTGGGCCAGCAGGTGGCCCAATTGCTGACCGCGCCTGGTGGCGCGCGCGATCGCCTCACCGCCAATTGCTTCATCCCGGCCGACGTCCGCGAGCCGGTCGCCGCCATCGAGGCGGCATTGTCGGCCACCTTGCAGGCCGAGGCCATCGAAGCCCGTCTGCGCGCATTGCAGAAAAGCGGCACGCTCGGCGACAACCCCAAGGTCAACGTGCGCGACCTGGCCACGGCGGCATTCGAGTCCGGAGCGCTGGGGCAAGAGGACTATGCCATCATGCAAAAGCGTAATGCCCTGCGCGATCAGGTCGTCAGCGTCGACGACTTTCCTGCTGACCTGAGCCGCCGGCCCACCGCTTGAGGAATTCGCCATGCCTTTCGAACCGATTTACGTCGTCGACGGTGCCCGCTCACCGTTTCTCAAAACCCGCACCGGGCCAGGGCCCTTTGCTGCCTCGGATCTGGCGCTGCAGGCAGGCCGTGCATTATTGTTGCGGCAACCCTTCACCCCCGCCGATCTGGACGAAGTCATCATCGGCTGCGCCGCGCCATCACCCGACGAGGTCAATATCGGCCGGGTCATCGGTCTGCGACTGGGCTGCGGGCATCGCGTGCCTGGCTGGACCGTGCAGCGCAATTGCGCCTCCGGAATGCAGGCCCTCGACAGCGCCATCGCCAACATTCAGTTAGGCCGCAGCCAATTGGTGCTGGCCGGCGGCACCGATGCCTTGTCGCGCTCCCCCGTGCTGTTTTCCAGCGAAATGGCGAGCTGGCTGGCCCGTTGGTTTGCCGCACGCAGCATGGGCGCACGCCTGTCCCTGCTGGGCAAGCTGCGCTTGCGCTATCTGGCACCGGTGATCGGACTGCTCAAGGGCCTGACCGATCCGGTCGTCGGACTATCCATGGGCCAGACTGCAGAAAATCTCGCCACACGCTTTGGCATCAGCCGCAGCATGATGGATGCCTATTCGGCGCGCAGCCATGAGCGGGCGCTCGCCGCGCAGCAGGCCGGGCGGCTGGAGGAAATCCAGCCCCTGGTCGACGACAGCGGCAAACTCTACCCGACCGACGATGGCGTGCGCGCGGACTCCAGTGTGGACAAGCTCGCCCGGCTCAAACCGGTCTTCGACAAACCGTTCGGCAACGTGACAGCAGGCAATAGTTCGCAGGTCAGCGATGGGGCGGCACTGGTTCTGCTGGCTTCCGAGGCTGCGGTACGGCGTTGGGATCTGCAGCCAATCGGGCGCATTCTGGACAGCCAATGGGCTGGCCTCGATCCAGCCCAGATGGGGCTGGGACCGGTACATGCCGCCACGCCCATCCTGCAACGTCATGGGCTGGGACTCAACGACCTGGACCTCTGGGAAATCAACGAAGCCTTCGCCGCCCAGGTGCTGGCGTGCCTGGCCGCATGGCAGGACGACATCTATTGCAATGAACACTTCGGCACGCCCGCCTGGGGCACGCTGGATCCGCAACGCCTGAATGTCGACGGTGGCGCCATCGCCATTGGTCACCCCGTCGGCGCATCGGGCGCGCGCATTGTGCTGCATCTTCTGCAGGCATTGCGCGCTCGCGGAAAAAAGCGTGGCATGGCGGCTATCTGCATAGGTGGCGGACAAGGCGGAGCCATGCTGGTTGAAACTCTGGAGGACGCACGATGAGCGCTGCAACACCCTGGCGACATTGGAGGCTGGAGCGCGAAAGCGACGGGCTGGCATGGCTGGTGCTCGACCGAGCCGACTCCAGCGTCAATGCGCTGTCGGCCGATGTCATGGCCGAGTTCGCTCACGTACTCGATCATCTCGACAGCGCGCCGCCGAAGGGCTTGATCATCCGCTCGGCCAAGCCGGGCGGGTTCGTGGTGGGCGCCGACATTGAGGAGTTCGCCCATCTGGCCACGCCCGAGGATGCCCGTGCGTTGGTCGAGCGCGGCTGGAATCTTTTCGCCCGCCTGGCCCGGGTGCATTATCCGACGCTGGCGCTGATTCATGGGCAGTGCCTGGGAGGCGGACTGGAATTGGCGCTGGCGTGCCGCTATCGGGTGGTAGCCGATGCGCCCTCCACCGCGTTGGCCTTGCCGGAAGTGATGCTCGGCATTTTCCCGGGATGGGGCGGCATGCTGCGCCTGCCGGCGCTCATCGGTGCTCCCGCGGCGCTGGACATGATGCTCACTGGCCGGCGTGTCGACGCGCGCCGAGCTGCCGCACTCGGTCTGGCCGATGCGCGCGTGCCTGAACGGCTGCTGCGCCAGGCGGCGCGCCAGATGGTCTTGTCCGCCAAGCCGGCCCGCCGCGCGCGAGCCCTGGCGGCACTGACCAATCGCTGGCCATTGCGCGGCATCATCGCCGCACGCGCACGCAAGACCATTGCGCAGAAGGATCCGCAAGGACACTACCCCGCCCCGGCGGCCATCGTTGAGATATGGGAGCGCCATCATGGCAACGCGCTGCGCGCTGCGCACCTGCTGGCGCGCATTATCCAATCTCCTACCGCACGCAATCTGCTGCGGGTATTCCGTCTGCAGGAAAGGCTCAAGGCCAACGCACGCGGCCAATCCGCCATCGATCACGTCCACGTGATAGGGGCGGGTGTCATGGGAGCCGACATTGCCGCGTGGTGCGCGTACAAAGGACTGACTGTGACCTTGCAGGATATGTCGATGGAGCGCATCGCCGCGGCGATCAAACGGGCCGGCACCCTGTTTTCCCGGCGCCTGAAAGATCGTCGTCAAGCGCGTGCGGCCTTCGACCGCCTCATTCCCGACCCTCAGGGCAACGGCGTCTCCCGCGCCGACCTGGTCATTGAGGCGATTTCCGAACAGGTGCAGGCCAAACAGGCGCTCTACCGGCAAATCGAGCCCCGTCTCAAGCCGGGGGCACTGCTGGCCACCAATACCTCCAGCCTGTCGCTGGCGACGCTGCTCGAAGGGCTACTCGATCCACAGCGCTTGGTGGGCGTGCACTTCTTCAATCCCGTCGCCAAAATGCCGCTGGTCGAGGTGATAGGCGCGGCCGGCAACGAGGCCGCGCAATCCCGCGCATGCGCTTTCGTCGGCCAGTTGGGGAAACTGCCGCTGCCGGTGCGCGATGCGCCCGGCTTTCTGGTCAACGCCGTGCTCGCGCCTTATATGCTGGAAGCGATGCGCTGCCTAGACGAAGGCATGACGCCAGAAACCGTCGATGCCGCCATGACGCGCTTCGGCATGCCTATGGGCCCGCTCGAACTGGCCGACACCGTGGGGCTGGACATCGTGTTGGCCGCAGGCAGCCAACTGGCCGGCCCGCAAGCGCCGCCGCGCTGCCTGGCCGAACGTATTGCGCGCGGCGATCTCGGCCGCAAGACTGGCCAGGGCTTTTACCGGTGGCAGAACGATCAGCCGCAACGCGGCACGCCCGGTCAGGCGCAGCCGGGGTTGGCGCAACGCCTGATCACACCGTTGATCGACCGCACCCAGGTCCTGGTCGACACCGGCGTGGTGGCCGACGCCGACCTCGCCGACGCCGGAGTGATCTTCGGCACAGGTTTTGCCCCCTTTACCGGCGGCCCCCTGCATTACCGCCAGTCCCAGACCGGAGCTCCGAGCCGGCCCGTCTCTTCGCAGCAGCACACAGAATAAACACCCCGGAGACTACCCAACATGACACGTCCCAAACTTGCCCTGAACACTTTGGCCATTGCCCTGGCCAGCCTGGGCGCGGCCCAATCCCATGCGGCCGGCTTCCAACTGCTCGAACAAAATGCCAGTGGTCTGGGCAACGCCTATGCCGGCTCGGCAGCCAATCCGGAAAATGCCAGCATCATGTACTACAACGCCGCTGGCATCACCTACCTGCCGGGCGTGTCGATCAGCGCCGGTATGAACGCCATCCGACCGTCCTTCAAGTTCAAGAACAACGGCGACAGCCGTAATCCGTCGGCGCTGGGTGGAGGTCTGCCGACGGGCGGCAATGGCGGAGACGCAGGCAGTTGGGGCTATGTCCCCAATGCCTATGTTTCCTGGCAACTCACGGAGAAGTGGTATGTGGGCCTGGGCCTGGGCGCGCCCTTCGGCCTGATGACCAAATACGACTCCGGCTGGGATGGCCAATACCACTCGAACAAGTTCGACATCAAGACCATCAACATCAACCCGACGGTGGCCTACAAGGTCAACGACATGCTGTCGCTGGGCGCCGGTCTGAACTGGCAGCACATCGACGCCGAATACAAGAAAAAGGCTGTCGTGCCGGTAGGCTCCCTGGTCACCACGGGCGACGCCACGCTCAACATGGATGGCGATGCCTGGGGCTGGAACCTCGGCATGATGCTGCAACCCACCGAAGACACGCGTATAGGCGTGTCCTATCGCTCCAAGATACGCCACACCGCCACGGGCACAACCGATATCGACAACATCCGGACCCCTCTGGGCATGGCCAGCGCCTCCTACGATGCCAAGGCCAAGGTCACCCTGCCCGATACGCTTATTTTCAGCGTCAACCACCAACTGAATGAAAAATGGCAGTTGTTGGGCGACGTCTCCTGGACCGGTTGGAGCAGTATCCCCCAGCTGCGCATTCAGAACGCTGGTGCCGGCACCGACGAACTGCCGCTGAACTTCCGCGACAGCTGGCGCGTCGCGCTCGGCGCCACCTACAAGCTGGCGTCCCAATGGAAATGGAAGTTCGGCGTGGCCTTTGACCAATCGCCGGTGTATAAGGCCAGCGACCGGCCTGCCTCGTTGCCCGATGCCGACCGCTGGTGGTTCTCGACCGGTCTCCAGTATGCGGTCACGAAAGACACGACGATCGATCTGGGCTATACCTATCTGTATGTGCGTGACTCCAGCATCGACTCCACGTCCGGCAATGCGCTGACCAAGGGCCGGCTGGCAGGCGACTACAGCAGCAAGGGCAATATCATCGGTCTGCAGGTTTCCACCCGCTTCTGATTGCCGCATCCGGCCCCGGCGGGCGCATGCCCCCGGCGGCCCAAGACAGGAGGTTTTCCGTGAGCACGTTCACCGTCAAGCATGCCGCCGTCCTCGGGGCGGGGTCATGGGCGTACAGATCGCCGCCCATCTGGCCAACGCCGGGATACCCGTCACGCTCTACGACCTGACCGCCAAGGAGGGACCTCGCAATGGCGTGGTCGAGCGCGCGTTGGCTGGATTGAAGAAGCTCGAACCCGCCCCCCTCGCGCGGCCAGACCGCCTGGCTCTGATTTCCGCGGCCAACTACGACGACGATCTGCCGAGCCTGGCACAGTGCGATCTGGTCATCGAGGCGATTGCCGAGCGGCTGGACTGGAAGACCGAGCTCTACCATCGCATCGCCCCGCATGTCTCGCCCCAAGCCATTCTGGCTTCCAACACCTCCGGTCTGTCGATCAACTCGCTGGCAGATGCTCTTCCCGATGCCCTTCGCTCACGCTTTTGCGGGGTGCATTTTTTCAATCCACCACGCTATATGCGGCTGGTGGAGGTCATTGCCACGGCCCATACTCGGCCGGACGTTCTGGACCATCTCGAAACCTGGTTGACCTCGCGGCTGGGCAAAGGCGTCATCCGAGCCCTGGACACCCCGAACTTTGTCGCCAATCGCATCGGTGTGTTCTCCATTCTGGCCGCCATGCATCACACCCAGCGTCTTGGCCTGAGTTTCGATGAGGTCGATGCGCTGACTGGCCCACGCCTGGGCCGCCCAAAGAGCGCCACTTACCGTACCGCAGACGTGGTGGGTTTGGACACGCTGGCGCATGTCGTGGGCACCATGCGCGACCAACTCCCTCAAGATCCCTGGCATGCCTATTTCACCGTGCCGGCATGGCTGCAGACGCTGATAGAGCATGGCGCTCTGGGGCAAAAAACCGGCGCTGGCGTCTATAAAAAATCCGGTAAGGAAATCCAGGTTCTGGACAACACGAGCGGCCAATATCGCCCTGCTGCAGGCAAGATCGAACCGGAGGTCGACGCTATTCTCAAAGAGCGCGACCCGGCCAAGCCCCTCGCCGCGCTGCGCGCCAGCCCGCACCCCCAAGCCCAATTCATCTGGAGCCTGCTGCGCGACACCTTCCATTACAGCGCCGTGCACCTGGCCGATATGGCCGACAACGCACGGGATGTGGATCTGGCCATGCGCTGGGGCTTCGGCTGGGCGCAAGGCCCCTTTGAAACCTGGCAAGCCGCTGGCTGGCAAGCTCTGGCACAGGCCATTGCCGAAGACGTCACGGCGGGCCGCGCAATGAGCCCTGAGCCGCTACCGGCCTGGGTCCTCGATCGCGACGGCGTGCATAGCGCCGCAGGCTCCTGGTCGGCGCGCGCCGGGACGATCCGACCGCGCTCTACCTTGCCCGTCTACGACCGCCAACTGACCGCCGAGCGCCTGGTGGGCGAGCCGCCCGCGCCACGCGGCGAGACCCTCTGGGAAAACGAAGGCGTGCGCCTTTGGCGACTGCCCGAACAGGACCCCGGTCTGGCCATCCTGTCGCTGACCTCCAAGATGCACACGCTCGGCAGCGAGGTCCTGCACGGCATCCAGCACGCCGTGGCGTTGGCCGAACGCGATTTCGATGGTTTGGTCTTCTGGCACGACGCCCCCTTTGCCGTCGGCGCCAACCTCGAGCAGGTCTACCAGGCCTGCCAGACGGGCCACTTCGACATGCTGGAAGGCATGGTCGAGACATTCCAGAACACCTCGCTCTGCCTGCAGGATGCCAGCATTCCGGTGGTCGCCGCCGTTCAGGGTATGGCTCTGGGAGGCGGTTGCGAATTTCTGATGCGCGCCAGCCATCGTGTCCTAGCACTGGAGAGCTACATCGGTCTGGTCGAAGCTGGCGTGGGTCTCATCCCTGCCGGAGGCGGCAGCGCATTTCTGGCTGGCCGCGCCGCAGACCTGGCGCACACCACGGCAACGCCCGCCGAGGTCTTTCCGTATCTGCAACCGGTGTTCCAGAACATCGCCACCGCTCAGGTCAGCAAGAGCGCTCTGCAGGCGGTGTCGATGGGGTATGCGCAGGACCAGGACGTCATCGCTTTCCATCCTGACGAATTGCTGTGGCTGGGCTTACGCGTGGCGCGCGCGGCTGCCGACGCAGGCCATGTGCCACGCCCCCGACGTAAACGGTTGCCCGTTGCCGGACGTACCGGCATCGCCAACTTCGAAATGATCCTGGTCAACATGCATGCGGGCGGCATGATCAGCGACCACGATTTGCGTGTGGCGCGCAGCGCGGCCGAGGCATTGTGCGGCGGCGACGTGGATGCCGGCACTCAGGTCGACGAAGAATGGATGCTCGCCGTGGAGCGGCGCGCATTCGTTGCGCTCTTGCGCACGCCCGAGACCCAGGCGCGTATCCGCCACACGCTCGACACCGGCAAACCGCTGCGCAACTGAGGAAAAAGCATGAGCCACACTGAAGCGTATATCGTTGCCGCTACCCGCCTTCCCGTTGGCAAGCGCAATGGCATGTATGCCACCACCCGCCCCGATGACATGTTGGCTGCCGCACTGCAGGGCGCGCTGGCCCAGGTACCCTCACTGGACCCGGCGCTGATCGAAGACGTCATCGCCGGCTGCGCCATGCCGGAAGCCGAGCAGGGCATGAACGTCGCGCGCATGTCACTGCTTCTGGCGGGTCTGCCACAATCCGTGGCCGGCGTGACGGTCAACCGCTTCTGCGCATCAGGGCTGCAGGCCGTCGCCGATGCAGCCGCACGGATCCGCAATGGCGAGGCTGACGTCATGATCGGAGCCGGCACCGAATCCATGAGTGCCATGCCCCAGATCATGGGCAACAAGATCGCATTGAACCCGCGAATCTTCGCGCAGGCCGAAACGCTGGGGATGGCCTACGGCATGGGCCTGACCGGCGAAAAGGTTGCCGAACGCTGGAACGTCTCGCGTGCCGACCAGGATGCCTTTGCGTTGGCTTCGCACCAGAAAGCCTGCGCGGCCATCGCCGCCGGGCATTTCCGCGCCGAAATAACGCCCTACACCATCATCAAGCATCTGCCGGATGGTCGTAGCGGCGTCGCGCGTGCGACGGAGCAGTTGGTCGACACCGACGAAGGGCCTCGTCCGGACACGTCCCTCGAGGCCTTGGCTCGGCTCAAGCCCGTGTTCGCTGCCCGGGGCAGCGTCACGGCGGGCAACAGCTCGCAGATGTCCGACGGCGCAGGTGCAGTGATCCTGGTCTCCGAGCGCATGCTCAAGCAATTCCAGTTGCAACCGTTGGCGCGTTTTCTCAGTTTTTCGGTCGCAGGCGTTTCTCCCGAGATCATGGGCATCGGCCCGATCGCCGCCGTGCCCAAGGCTCTGGCGCGTGCCGGGCTCACGTTGGATGATATCGGCTGGATCGAGCTCAACGAAGCCTTCGCCGCGCAGTCCCTGGCCGTCATCCGCGACCTGGGCCTGGACCCGGCCCGTGTCAATCCGCTGGGAGGGGCGATCGCGTTGGGCCACCCCTTGGGTGCGACCGGGGCCTTGCGTACCGCCACCCTGCTGCATGGGCTGCGTCGCACGGGCACACGCTATGGCATGGTTACCATGTGCATCGGCACGGGCATGGGTGCGGCCGGTATTTTCGAGGCACTCTGAATGCGACTGGAGTGGCTGCGCCATATCCCAGTCCGCTGGCGTGCCGCAGCCCTGCGCCTGGGATTTAACCTGCATCCGGCCTTCCGCGCCACCGGCGGGCGCGTCATCGAGGTCGCGCGCGACTATCGCAGCCTAAGGCTGCGGCTACCCCTGAACCGCCACACCCGCAACCTGGTGGGCTCTATCTACGGCGGCGCGCTGTTTGCCGTCACCGATGGCGCGCATCCCACGCTGCTCATGCTCGCCCTGGGCCGCGAGGTCATCGTCTGGGACAAGGCTGCCAGCATCCGGTTTCGGCGCCCGGCCTATGAAACGCTGTATGCTGAGTTCCATCTGACGCGCGAAGAGATCGCCCAGATACGTACCCTGCTCGATAGCGAACACGAAACCACGCGCCTGTACACGGTGGAGCTCAAGGACGCCGCCGGCGAGGTCTACGCCGTGGTCGAACGCAGCGTCTATCTGGCAGACAAGGACTTCTATCGCCAGAAGACTTCAGGAGCCGTGCCATGGTCTACTCCGACAGACTCTCCTGCCTGCGCATCCTCGTCCGAGGAGGATTCTGCTGCCTCATCCTCTGGTGCCCACCCCCTGCCGGTGCCACCGGCCAGATGATCGACGTCGAAGGCGTGCCCGTCGCTCAGGAAATCAACCAGGCCGGCCAGACACTCAGACTGGTCGGCGCGGGGGTGCACACCAAGTTCGTATTCAGGATCTATCTGGCCGCGCTCTACGCCTCGGACCCCCATGCTGCCCCCAACCAGTTGATAGAAGGTCCAGGCGCGCGCCGCCTACACTTGCAGATGCTGCGCGATATCGACAGTGTCGCCTTGGGTGAGGCCATGCGTGGTGAGCTCGTCTCCACGGACGGCGCCAACGGCACGCGAGCGCTGGCGCCGTCCGTTGAACGGCTGTCCCATATGCTCAACACCATAGACCACCTGCGCGAAGGCGACACCATCGACCTCGAGCTCGAAGGTACGACAGTCGACATCGTTTACAACCGCCAGGATAAAGGGCGTATCCAGGATCCGCTGCTGCCAGCAGCACTGATGCGCGTCTGGCTGGGCGACACGCCAACGCAGGCCTCGCTCAAACAGGCCTTATTGGGTCTGCACTAGGAAGCCCATGGAAAGAATCTGGCTACGCAACTACCCACAAGGCGTGCCGGCCGACATACAGGCCACCGGCACCCTGCTCGACGTCCTGGAAGAAGCCTTTGAGCGCTTTGCCGACAAGACGGCTTATATGAGCATGGGCGCGGAGCTACGTTATGGGGACGTCGAACGCCTTTCGCGCAACCTGGCGAACTGGCTACGCGCTCAGGGCCTGGCGCCCGGCGACCGCGTGGCAGTGATGATGCCCAATATGCTCCAATACCCCTTGGCCGCCTTCGGCATTCTGCGTGCCGGCTGCGTGGTGGTTAATTGCAACCCGCTCTACACGGCGCGCGAGTTGCGCCACCAATTGGCCGACTCCGGCGCCCGCGCCATCATCATCGCGGAGAACTTCGCCGCCACGCTGCAGGCCGTCCTCCCCGACACGAAGATAAAGCACATCGTCGTCACCTCGGTGGGCGATATGTTGCGTCCGTTCAAGGCTCGGCTCGTCAATTTCATGCTCCGCCGCGTCCGAAAGCTCGTGCCGGCCTGGACGCTGCCAGGCCACACTACCTGGCACAGCGCGCTGCACCTGGGTAGCCAACACGTCTATGAGCGGCCCGATGTCGCCGGCGCCGATCTCGCCTTCCTGCAATACACAGGTGGCACCACAGGCACGGCCAAGGCCGCCATGTTGAGCCACCTCAATATGGTGGCAAACCTGAACCAGGCCCATGCGTGGATACGGCCACTGGCGACCGAAGGCAAAGAATGCGTGGTCACCGCGCTCCCCCTCTACCATATCTTTGCCCTCACGGCGAACTGCCTGACCTTTCTAAAGCTGGGCGCGCGCAATCTGCTCATCCTCAATCCGCGCGACATCCGCGCCATGGTTCGAGAACTGCGGCGTCACCCCTTTACGTGCTTTACCGGCGTCAATACGCTGTTCTACGCACTGCTCGACAGCAAGGATTTCCGGGCCCTGGACTTCAGCCCGCTACGCCTGACACTGGGAGGCTGCATGGCGGTACAGAAAACGGTGGCCGAGCGCTGGCGCGAGGTCACCGGCAAGCCGCTGGCGCAAGCCTATGGCCTGACCGAAGCGTCACCTGCCGTCGCGCTCAACCCGTTGGATCAGAAGGACTTCAACGGCTCGGTCGGCCTGCCGGTTCCCGCCACCGACATTTCGATCCGCGATGAACACGGCCAGGAAATCGCCCCCGGACAAAGCGGCGAAATCTGCGTGCGCGGGCCACAAGTCATGAGTGGCTATTGGCAGCAGGCGGCCGAAACCGCGCGCGCCTTCTATCCCCAAGGCTTCCTGCGCACGGGCGATATGGGTTACGTAGATCCGGAAGGCTATCTGTTTCTGGTCGATCGCAAGAAAGACCTGATCCTGGTCTCAGGCTTTAATGTCTATCCGAGCGAAGTCGAAGAAGTGGCCGCGACCTGCCCCGGCATCCGAGAGGCGGCCGCCGTGGGTTGGCCCGACGAACGCTCCGGCGAAGCCGTCAAGCTGTTTGTCATCGCCACTGATCCGGCACTGACAGAAAAAAGCGTGATCGACTATTGCAGGCGCTACCTGACAGGCTACAAAGTGCCGCGCCACGTGGTGTTTCGCAACGAGCTGCCAAGGAGCAACGTAGGCAAGATATTGCGGCGAAAGCTGCGCGAAGAAAGCCTCGCCCAATAAAAAAGGTTCATCGAGGAATACCGGGGAATGCAGACCGGATCTTGAGGAAGAAGTACTCCTGATCGCGGTAGCCGTAGGCGCGGCGCTTGATGACTTTGATGGTGTTGTTGATGCCCTCGACGATGCTGGTGTTGAGCCGGTGGCGACAGCGAGACAGAATCCCGTGCAGATAGGCTTTTAGCTTGAGCGCGAAGTGAGCCAAGGCGGCGATGCCGCTGCCCTGAGCCTGTTGCAGCCAGTGATCCCATGCCTGGCGGGCGTAGCCGGGGTGTTGGTAGAACCACAGCTGTTTGAGCTCATCGCGCATCAGATAAGCGGTGAGCAAGGGCTGGTTGGCCTGGAGCAACTCGTCCAACTTTACCGATTGGCACGGATCGAGGTTTTTGCGATTGCGCAGCAGTAGCCAGCGACTGGACTTGATCACCCGGCGGGCCGGCTTGTCGTGCCGCAACTGGTTCGCTTGGTCTACACGCACCCGGTCTATCACTTCACGGCCGTACTTGGCCACGACGTGGAACAGGTCGTAGACGATCTCGGCGTTGGGGCAGTTGGCCTGGATCTCCAGCTCATAGGCCGTCGTCATGTCGATCGCTACGGCCCGGATCTGCTGGGCAACCCCAGTTGGCAGTTGTTCGAAGAAGGCTCTGGCCGTCTCGCGCGAGCGGCCATCACCGATCCATAGCACCTGACGGCGGATCGGATCGACAACGACCGTGGCATAACGATGGCCCTTGTGTAGAGCGAACTCGTCCATCGCTAGGTAGTGGATCTGGCTCCAGTCCGGCTCTTGGATCGCCCGTCGCAGCAGGGCCTTGTCCAGCGCCTTGACCGTGTGCCAACCCAGTTGGAAGAAGCGCGCCACGGCCAGAATGTTGCTGGACTCAAGCAACTGGCTGACCGCCTCGGCCAGCCGGTCGGTCACTCGCTGGTAACGGCCCAGCCAGCTCAGCCTCTCCAGATGCGGTCCACCGCACTGCTCGCACCAGACCCGCCGACGCGGCACTACCAGCGTCACTCGCAGCGCCATTAGCGGCAGATCCCGCACCCGGCGCGTGGTCGTCTCATGCACCTGCCGACATCGGTTGCCGCAGTGCTCGCAGTGCATCGTTCGCGCTGAAGGCTTCAGGTAAATCGTGACCGTCCGGCTCTCACCTTCAGGCCACACGACCCGCTCCACCCGATAACCCTCCCACCCACCCAACCTCTCGATCGTCTTGCGGTCCAGCATGATCCCGGCCTTGATCCTTGAAAAATCAAGGATCAAGCGTAACGGCAATCAAGCACGGCTCCACGCTATTCCGCGATGAACCTTTTTTTATGCCGGCGCATCTGGTCCCCCTGGTGGAAGTCGTTCTTTGCGAGGCCAGCGACGCCGCAGCGGCCGACGCGCTCTTTGGCTTCATGCAGCGCTGCGGCATGGTGCCGGTGCGGGTCGCGCGCGACCTGCCAGGTTTCCTGGCCAACCGTCTGCAGCACGCGCTATCGCGCGAGGCCTTCGCCCTTATCGACCAGGGCATAGCCAGCCCTGAAGATGTCGACAACGCGGTACGATTCGGATTCGGTTTTCGCTTTCTGGCAGCCGGGCCCGTCTTGCAGCGCGACCACGCCGGCATAGACGTGCATGCAGCCGCTGGCGCCACGATGTACCCCACGTTCTGCAACGACGATCACCCGGCTCGTTGCCTGACCGAACGCGCTGCCGACGGGCGGCATGGCATGAAGGCGGGCGCAGGCTTTTATGACTGGACACCGGAGGCCATCGCCACGGAACGCCAACGTTATGACAAACTGTTGCGCGCAGGGTTGGCGTTGCTTTCGAACGAACTTCCGGAGATTGAACCGTGACGCTGCTGGCGGACTCGCCCCTGATCATTACCGTGGCGCCCAACGGCGCCTATAAAACCGAACGTGACCACCCGGCCGTGCCGATGACACCCGCGGCGCTGGCTACCGAGGCGCGCGCCTGCCTGGAAGCAGGCGCGGCGATGATGCACATGCATGTACGCACCCCCGAGGGCAAGCATTCGCTCGACGTGCAGGCGTACCGCGACGCGCTGGCCGCTGTTGAAGGCGCCGTAGGCAGCGAGATGCTGGTCCAGGTCACCAGTGAAGCGGCCGGCGTCTACCAGGCTGCCCAGCAGATGGCCATGGTCCGTGAGCTGCGGCCCGAGGCCGTTTCGATCGGATTGCGTGAAATTGCCGTGCCGCAGATCAGCGAGCAGGAGCTGGCGAGCTTTTTTGCCTGGATCGCGGCCGAGCGCATCATGACGCAGGTCATTCTCTACAGCGCCGACGATCTGGCCCGCTGGCAGGACTTCCGCGCACGCGGCCTGGTACCCGAAGGATGTTGGGCACTGCTGTATGTGCTGGGCCGCTACGTGGCCGGACAACAATCCTCGCCGCAGGACTTACTGCCATTTTTGCAGGTCGACGGGCAGACGCTTTCCTGGGCCATCTGCGCCTTTGGCCGCCAGGAAAACGCCTGCGTCACTACCGCAGCGGCCTTGGGAGGGCATATGCGGGTGGGGTTTGAGAACAATCTGCTGCTGCGCGACGGCAGCACGGCCCCGGCAACAGCGCCCTGGTGGCGCAAGCCGCCGAAGGCGCACGCGTACTGGGGCGCCCCTGGCCACCGCCGCGCAGGCGCGCGAGATCTACGCCGCGCTGGGCTGAAACCGCATCAAGGCTGAAATGGCAGGGGATCGATGGGTGGCGGTAAGCCGCTCATCAGGCTGCCCAATAGGGCGGCGCTGCCGCAAGCCAACGTAAAGCCCAAGGCGCCCTGCCCTATGTTGAGCCAGAGGTTGTCGGTGCCGCTTGCGCGCCCGATGAGTGGCTTGCCCGTAGGCGTGGCGGGCCGCAAACCGGCCCAGGCGTGCGCCTGGCTCAGGTCCAGGGCAGGAAACGCCTGCATGACCTGCTGCTTGAGCAGCGCGACACGGGCGGGATCAATACCACCGTCATGGCTGCCAATATCCACCATCGCAGCGACTCGCAGGGCACGGCCGACTCGGGCATAAACAATGCGACGCTCGTAATCGGTAACGCTGATGGCCGGCGCGTTCGCCTCACCTGACGCCAACGCAACGGTGAGGCTGTAGCCCTTGAGCGGATACAACGGCACGTCCTGCCCAAGAGGCTTGAGCAGTCCGCGTGTGCCCACGCCTGTGGCCAGAACCACGGCATCGGCGCCGATATCCCCCTGGTCGGTGCGCACCGCCACGACACGCCGGCCTTCGGTCCAAAGGCTGGTGACCGTCGTGTTCATCAGGCATTGCGTACGGCCAAGCGCTTTGAGGCGTTCGTATAGTGCCAGGATGAACTGGTGGCAATCACCCGCCTCTTCGCTGGGGGTGTAGATAGCACCGGCAAGATCGTTGCCCATCCCCGCCAGGGCGGGCTCCAGTGCCAGCGTCGCGGCCGCATCCAGCACCTGCTGCTCGGCGCCCAGACTGGCCTGGTAGCTCGCCAGCTTACGCGCTTTGTCCAGCAGCTCGGCACTGCGATAGACAATCAGTTTGCCATTGCGCAAATGCCCGAAATCGAGCGTCTCCTGCTCAAGTAACCTGTGCAGCACGTCGCGGCTGAGATACGACAGGCTCTGCAATTGCGCCGTAGAGCGGCGCGCCGCCGAGGCATTGCAGGCCAGAGCAAACTGCAGGCACCAGCGCCACTGATGCGGATCCAGACGCGGCCGAAAACGCAAGGGGGAATCGGCGCGCAGCAGCCAGCCCGGCACGCTGGCCAAGACCCCCGGGCCAGCCAGCGGCGCGACGTAGCTGTAGCTCAACTGCCCACCATTGGCATAGCTTGAGACTTCTGCGGGCTGAGCCTGGCTGTCGAGCAGGACGACCTCGTGGCCTTCGCGCGCCAGAAAATAGGCCGTCGTCACGCCTATGACACCCGCACCAATCACGCACACGCGCATATGCCCGCCGCCCGCAAGAGAATAGATAACCTTCCATTCTCCAAGCTCGCCGGCTCAGCGACAAATGCCTATCCAGCGGGCAACCATAACCAAAGGTTGGGTTGCGGCAGGATGGGCACTCCTCAGGCGGCGCGATGCAAACGGATGATGGCCGCGCCGGTGGGCGGGGCCACCAACTCGGCCAGTGTGTACCGATCCAGGCTCTCGTAAAAGCGCTGCAGACTCTCATTAAGAGCGCCCGCCAGTCGGCAGGCGCCCTCGAGTGCACAGGGAGGGTCACCACAATCGACCAACGCACCTTGATGCTCCAGCACCCGCAGCAACTGCCCCACTCGGTAGCTGTCGGCAGCACGCGCCAGCGCCAAACCGCCCCCTTGCCACGTGTGGCGGCCACCCAGCCCTGCTGTGACATGAAGTGCACGACTTTGACCAGGTGATTGCGTGATATCCCGAAGCGCTCGGCAATCTCCGGGATGGTCACGGGTTTCGCACGATCTCGGCACTGAGTCAGATACATGAGAACGCGCAGGCCAAAATCAGAGAAGCGGGTCAGTTGCATGGAGTTGGAAAGAAAGCGGTGCTACCAGCCCGGGCCGCCGGTACCGAAGGCTTCGGCGTGGATACGGCCGACCGGCACCCCCAGAGCGGTCAGGGATTCGTGTTGAGCCCGCATGAACGGCAGCGGACCACAGAGATAGTAATCCGCCTCAGGCAACATCACCTCGGCCGCGATACGCTGCCAGTCGATTCGCCCCGCGTAGTCGTAATCCACGCCCTGCCGGTCGCTTGGGGCTACCTCTTCATAAAAGACATGCCGGCGCACATTGGCATGCCGGCTGGCAGCCTGCGCGACCGGCTCGCGCATGGCGTGCACGGCGCCGTTGCGGCAGGCGTGAACGAAGCGCAGTTCACGGGCCGGGCCGCCGGCCGCCTGGCGTTGCAACAAGGTGTTGAACATGGCCATCATGGGCGTGATGCCCACTCCGCCAGAAATCATCACCACGGGTGTGTCGGCCTGCACATCGAGTGCAAAATCGCCCTGCGGCGCGGCAACGTCCAGCACATGGCCCTCGTGTACGTGGTCATGCAAGCGGTTGGATACGCGCCCCGCCGGGCCGCTGCCCGCCGGTTCGCGCTTGACAGAAATCCGCAGGCTGTCCTTGCCGGGCGCATCCGACAAACTGTATTGCCTTGGTTGCATCAGACCGAGTTCTGGCACGTAAAGCCGCAGCGAAAGATACTGACCTGGCAGAAAGTCCGGCAGAGCGCCGCCATCGGCCGGTCGCAGGTAAAACGAGGTGATCTCCGCACTTTCGGGGACTTTGCCGACCACCCTGAAACCTCGCCAACCGGTCCAGCCGCCCGCTTGCGAAGCCGCGGCCGCGTACAGCTTCGACTCCATGCCGATGAGCACATCGGCCAACTGGCCATAGGCGGCTGCCCAGGCATGAATCAACGCATCGCTGGCCGCTTCGCCCAGGACCTCACGGATGGAGGCCAGCAAATGCTTGCCCACAACCGCATAGTGCTCGGGGCGTATCCCCAGGCTTACATGCTTGTGCGCGATACGGGTCAGCACGGGTGCCAGCACGGACGGGTCGTCGATATGCTCGGCGTAAGCGGCCACCGCCAGGGCCAGAGCCTGCTGCTGTTGACCGCTTTGTTGGTGCCCTTGATTGAAAACCTGTTTGAGTTCGGGGTTGCCCTCGAACATGCGCGCGTAAAAATGCCGCGTCAGGGCCTCGCCATGGGTTTTCAGTACCGGGGCGGTGGATTTGACCAGCTCACGAACGGTCGTGCTCAGCATGCAGTGCTCCTTGCAGATACCGGTTTTCCGGCTTAAAGATGTATTTATTTTATATCTTTAAGAAAACTATGCAACTTGCAGCCGCGGCCGGCGCGAGGTTAAAACACGGGCTTTGCTGCAACCCTGAAGGATTTCCCCATGAGCACCGATTCGCTCAAGACCACTCTCTCCGACGCCATGAAGCAAGCGATGCGCGACAAGGACGCCGCGCGCCTGGGCACGCTGCGCTTTTTGCTGGCCGCCATCAAGCAGAAGGAAGTCGACGAGCGTCGCGACGTCAGCGACGCCGAGATCACGGCCATCATCGAGAAGCAGGTCAAGCAGCGCCGTGAGTCCATAGCCGCCTTCGAAAACGCCGGGCGCACGCAAACCGCTGACCAGGAAAAAACCGAACTCCTCGTTCTGCAGGAATTCCTGCCACAGGCCGCCAGCGCGGAAGAGGTCGAAGCAGCCGTCGCCGCCGCCATTGCCGACGTACAGGCTCAGGGCGTGACAGGTCCGGCCGCCATGGGCAAGATCATGGCCATTCTTAAGCCGGCCCTGGCTGGCCGCGCCGACATGTCCCAGATCTCGCAACAGGTCAAGGCGCGTCTGGCCTGATCACGGCAGCCTCAGAAGGCGCCGCCAAACAAATCCGGTTGGCGCACGCTGTCCTGGGGTCGGCAAAGTTGCTCATGCCCACCCCCGCGAGCCGGTAGCGGGTATGCGCGGGCAACTCCACCCGCGCGCACAAGCGCCGTGCAATGGCAGCCAGCTATTCGGCCGAAGACGGCGGCTGCAGCAGAGTATGACTGCGTGTCAGGATGCGGAATCGATCCGTTTTGAGTTTGAGCACTACCGTGCGGCCCAGCTGCCCTTTTTTGCGCGCCTGCTCCCAGACTCGCAGCGCCAGGGGCTGTAGCGTTTCTTCCAATTGCGGCAAATGCAGATCCCGCTCGAAGGTGGTCTCCGATGAAACCTGCTGCAAGGGTTGATCGGGCTGGACTTCGCGCTCATCCACGCCACGTGCCAGCTCATAGAGCCGGCGGCCATAACGCCCGAAATGATGCTCCAGATCAGCCAGACCATGAGCAGCCAGCTCACCCACCGTCTCGATGCCCAGTGCCTGCAGCCGTGCCTGCGTGACCTTGCCCACGTCCGGCACCTTGCGCACCGGCAGGGGTTGTAGAAAAGCCAGCACCTTGGATGGGCGCACCACGAACAGCCCGTCGGGTTTGTTCCAGTCGGAGGCAATCTTGGCCAAAAACTTGTGGTTCATCGCGGAATAGCGTGGAGCCGTGCTTGATTGCCGTTACGCTTGATCCTTGATTTTTCAAGGATCAAGGCCGGGATCATGCTGGACCGCAAGACGATCGAGAGGTTGGGTGGGTGGGAAGGTTATCGGGTGGAGCGGGTCGTGTGGCCTGAAGGTGAGAGCCGGACGGTCACGATTTACCTGAAGCCTTCAGCGCGAACGATGCACTGCGAGCACTGCGGCAACCGATGTCGGCAGGTGCATGAGACGACCACGCGCCGGGTGCGGGATCTGCCGCTAATGGCGCTGCGAGTGACGCTGGTAGTGCCGCGTCGGCGGGTCTGGTGCGAGCAGTGCGGTGGACCGCATCTGGAGAGGCTGAGCTGGCTGGGCCGTTACCAGCGAGTGACCGACCGGCTGGCCGAGGCGGTCAGCCAGTTGCTTGAGTCCAGCAACATTCTGGCCGTGGCGCGCTTCTTCCAACTGGGTTGGCACACGGTCAAGGCGCTGGACAAGGCCCTGCTGCGACGGGCGATCCAAGAGCCGGACTGGAGCCAGATCCACTACCTAGCGATGGACGAGTTCGCTCTACACAAGGGCCATCGTTATGCCACGGTCGTTGTCGATCCGATCCGCCGTCAGGTGCTATGGATCGGTGATGGCCGCTCGCGCGAGACGGCCAGAGCCTTCTTCGAACAACTGCCAACTGGGGTTGCCCAGCAGATCCGGGCCGTAGCGATCGACATGACGACGGCCTATGAGCTGGAGATCCAGGCCAACTGCCCCAACGCCGAGATCGTCTACGACCTGTTCCACGTCGTGGCCAAGTACGGCCGTGAAGTGATAGACCGGGTGCGTGTAGACCAAGCGAACCAGTTGCGGCACGACAAGCCGGCCCGCCGGGTGATCAAGTCCAGTCGCTGGCTACTGCTGCGCAATCGCAAAAACCTCGATCCGTGCCAATCGGTAAAGTTGGACGAGTTGCTCCAGGCCAACCAGCCCTTGCTCACCGCTTATCTGATGCGCGATGAGCTCAAACAGCTGTGGTTCTACCAACACCCCGGCTACGCCCGCCAGGCATGGGATCACTGGCTGCAACAGGCTCAGGGCAGCGGCATCGCCGCCTTGGCTCACTTCGCGCTCAAGCTAAAAGCCTATCTGCACGGGATTCTGTCTCGCTGTCGCCACCGGCTCAACACCAGCATCGTCGAGGGCATCAACAACACCATCAAAGTCATCAAGCGCCGCGCCTACGGCTACCGCGATCAGGAGTACTTCTTCCTCAAGATCCGGTCTGCATTCCCCGGTATTCCTCGATGAACCAAACTTGTTGGGTGCCACGCCTGCCGAGGCGGTCAACCCGGTTTCCTGGCGGATCTGACAGCGGATGGCCTCGGCCACCGCGGTGGCCGAGGCCAGACCCTGCTTGTTGACCGTCACATCCAGATAAGCCTCGTCCAACGACAGAGGCTCTATCAGGTCCGTGTGGCGAGCGAAGATTTCGCGGACTTGCCTGGAGACGGCGCGGTAGCGATTGAAATCGGGCGGAACGTAGATGGCATCCGGGCACAAACGCTGCGCGCGCGACACCGCCATGGCCGAATGCACGCCAAACGGCCTGGCCTCGTACGAGGCCGCACAGACCACCGAGCGGGCGCCGGTCCAGGCCACGATCACAGGCAGCCCTTTCAGCTCGGGACGGTCGCGTTGCTCGACGGACGCGTAGAAAGCGTCCATGTCGATATGCACGATTTTGCGTGTCGGGTCGGTCATGGCAAACACGGAAGCGCGGCCCCGGGGCCGCCAAAACCACTGGATAAATATACGGTAGCGCTATTATGACCGAGACTGACCACGCAGGGGACAGCGCCCTGGGTGCAGATTCGCTTTCGCGCTACAGTGCGGGGTTTTCCGGCACTTTCGGCCTTCCGGCCCCTCAATTTACCCATGACGCAACAGAACACGACAGACCGCGAGCCCACGGACTACTTCGGCCTGGATATCCCCTTGATGGACTACATGGGCCTGATCCCGGAATCCATCTCCGAAGGGGTGGCACGCTGCCGCCTGCCCTGCCGGCGCGAATTGACCAACAGCCGCGGCCACGTGCATGGCGGCACCATGATGAGTGTGCTGGATTTCACCCTGAGCGCGGCGGCACGCGGCAATCAGGTGCAGGTAGGCATGGCCACCATTGACATGACCACCAGTTTCCTGGCGCCCGGGCTGGGCGATCTGGTGGTCGAGGCACGCTGCCTGAGAAAAGGCGGCTCCATCGCCTTCTGCGAAGGCGAAATCCGTGACGAGAAAGGCCAGTTGGTGGCCAAGGCCTCGGCCACCTTCAAGCTGGTCATGCAGCGTCCGGGCAGCGACTGAAACCCGGCGGCACGGCCGGCTTGCCGCGTCAACGCGGCTGTGGCCGCTTCCAGACCTCTTCCTTGGGCTGCGGATCACCCGGCATGTACGCAACGCAGGACGGCACACCAAAGGTGATGGCCTCCTTCATGGCGCGCATGGCATCGGCATTCCAGATGCTGCGCCCCCACATATTGATGTGCACGGACGAGGTCGATGGCCCCGTGCCCGTGATCTGCACACGCGCCATTTCGTTGTCGCCGAAAGGCGCGAGCACGCGCATGATGGCCGAACCGCCGTCGAGGCGGCCGTCCACACGATAGCCGCCCTGGCCGACCAGGCAGCGTTCTGCCTGCGCCACGGCCGCATCATAGGCCGCCTTGACCGGTACCTGTGCCTGCATGTCCTGCGACAGCGCGCCGCCGTCAGGTCCGGATCCGACCGCACAACCGGCCAGGGCCAGAACCGCTGCGGCAAGAGGGATGGCTTTGTACATGATTCCTCCATAGACTGCGCGGAATTATCCCGCATTCGCGCCGGTTCGACACCTGAAGGACGCCTGTGGCATGATCGAAAACTCCAGACGCGGCATTCCTTAAGGCGGGCCGCGCGCATTCCGGAGGTCATCTTGTTCAACATTCTCTCCCGCACTCTTCTGGCCGCCGGCCTGATCGGCGCCAGCCTGGGCGCTGCGGCGCAACAGCCCCCGCACCAATACCCCCTGAAAGATTTCTTCCGCAACCCGGAAAAAGGCTTCTTCCGTTTGGCCGACGACGGCAAAACGCTGGGTTTCATGCAACCGGTCAGCATTGACGGCAGTCCCCCCCGCATGAATATCTACGTGCAGACGCTGGCTGCCGGTCAACCGCAGGGCCAGGCACGTAAGCTCACCAGCGAAAGCGCACGCGACATCAGCAATTTCTTCTGGAAGGGCTCGCACACCGTCCTCTATCAAAAAGATTTCGGCGGTGACGAGAATTTCCACGTGGTCGCCGTGGACATCCACAGCGGCAAAGTCACCAATCTGACTCCGTTCGAAGGCGTGCGAGCCGGCATCGAAGACGATCTGCCCGACGACCCCGATCACATCCTGATCTCGCACAACCAGCGCGATCCACAAATCTTCGACGTGTATCGGGTCAATGTACACACGGGCCAGGCGACACGTGTGGCGGAAAATCCCGGCAATGTGGTGGGTTGGCAGACCGATCACCAGGGCCGCGTGCGCGCAGCCGTCACCAGCGACGGACTCAACAGCACCCTGTTGTACCGCGACGACGAGCAATCGCCCTTCCGCCCCCTGATCACCACCGACTACCGCACCAGTGTCAGCCCGTCGTTCTTCACGTTTGACGGCAAAAAACTCTACGCGCTGTCCAATCGCGGCCGAGACCGACTGGCGCTGGTGGTCATCGACCCGGCCAGCCCTGACGCTGAAGAGAAAATCTTCGAAGCCGATACCGTCGATCTGGACGGCGCCGGATTTTCACGCAAGCGCAAGGTGCTCACGCTGGCGGCCTACCAAACGGACAAACCGCAGTACCGTTTCTTCGACGATGAAACCCGCCAACTTTTCGACAAGCTCAAGCGGCATCTGCCGGGCTACGAGTTCGCGCTGCAAAGCTGGAATCACGCCGAAGACACCTTCATCGTCGCGGCCTACAACGACCGCACGGCCGGTGTGCGCTACCTCTACGATGCCAACCACGACAAGCTGCACGAGCTGGCAGTCATCAACCCGGCGCTGCCCGAGGCCGACATGGCCACGGTCAAGCCCATTCAGTACACCTCGCGTGACGGGCTCACCATCCACGGCTACCTGACCCTGCCCAAAGGCCGCGATCCGAAAAATCTGGCCTGCATCGTCAATCCGCACGGTGGCCCTTGGGCCCGCGACGGCTGGGGCTACAACCCGGAAGTGCAGTTCCTGGCCAACCGGGGCTTTTGCATCCTGCAGATGAACTTCCGCGGATCGACCGGTTATGGCCGCAAGTTCTGGGAAGCCAGCTTCGGCCAATGGGGTCTTGCCATGCAGGACGATATTACCGACGGCGTTCGGTGGCTGATCGACCAGGGCATCGCCGATCCCAAGCGCATCGGTATCTACGGCGGCAGCTACGGCGGCTATGCCACGCTGGCTGGCATCACCTTCACGCCAGACCTGTATGCGGCAGCCGTGGACTATGTCGGCGTATCCAATCTGTTCACTTTCATGCAGACCATACCGCCCTACTGGAAGCCTATGCTGGCGAAGATGCAGGACATGGTGGGCGACCCCGAACGTGACAAAGCGCGTCTGACGGCGACCTCGCCAGCTCTGCACGTCGACCGCATCAAAACCCCGCTGTTCATTGCCCAAGGCGCAAAGGACCCGCGCGTCAACAAAGCCGAGAGCGACCAGGTCGTGCAGGCGTTGCGCGCCCGGGGCGTGGAAGTCGAATACATGGTCAAAGACAACGAAGGCCACGGTTTCCATAACGAAGAGAACAAATTCGAGTTCTATTCGGCCATGGAAAAATTCTTCGTCGACCACCTCAAACCGTAAACCGCCGCCCGCCGGCACGTAAACGATAGGGACGCTGCCTTCACCGGCAGTGTCCCTTTTTTGATTGCCACGCACGCCCCCGTAGCCATCCGCCTGCTCGCCATGTTTGGTTACGGAAACCTTTGGCCCCTCGGGCCGGTCTATGCGGTTCTGCCCTAGAATCGGCTCCGATGAATCACGCACCGCACTCCAAGAACCGCTTGCCCAACGCTGGCGGCAAACGACGTCTTCTCCTTCAAGCAGGTATCGCCGCGGGCGGGCTGGCGCTTTGCGGCCTGATCACGCTGGGACTGGCGCTGGCCATGGCATGGCCTAGCCTGCCCGAGCTGCACGCCATGACGGATTACCGTCCTCGGGTGCCGCTGCGCGTCTATACGGCCGACAAGGTCCTCATCGGCGAATTCGGTGAAGAACACCGCAACGTGCTGCGCTTCGACGAAATTCCCGAAGTCATGCGTCATGCGGTGCTGGCCGCCGAAGACGACCGCTTCTATGAGCACAACGGCATCGACTGGACGGGCGTGCTGCGGGCGAGTCTGACGAATCTGGTGAAGATGTCCAAGACGCAAGGCGCCAGCACCATTACCATGCAGGTAGCTCGCAACTTCTACTTGTCGTCGGAAAAAACCTATTCGCGCAAGTTCTACGAGTTGCTGCTCACTTACAAGATCGAATCCGAGCTCACCAAGGATCAGATCCTGGAGCTCTACATGAACCAGATTTATCTGGGTCATCGGGTCTACGGGTTTGCTGCGGCAGCACGAACCTACTTCGGCAAACCCTTGGCCGATGTCACACCGGCCGAAGCCGCCATGCTCGCCGGCATTCCCAAAGCCCCCTCCCGCTCCAACCCGCTGTCCAACTTTGATCGCGCCAAGGCGCGTCAGGGCTATGTACTGAGCCGCATGCAGGCGCTGGGTTTTCTCACGCCCGAGCAAGTCACTGCCGCACGCGGCGAGAAAATCTCGGTACGCGGCTCTGAGGGCGGTGCCACACATGGCTACGCAGTGCGCGGCGAGTACCCCGCCGAGCTGGCGCGCCAACTGATGTATGGCGTCTTCAAGGAAGACGCTTACACACGCGGCATCGACGTCTACACCACGATCGATTCCAAGGCTCAACAGGCCGCCTATCGCGCAGTGCGTGACGGGGTGCTCGACTACACCCGCCGCGCACCCTATCCGGGTCCTGAAGGCCAGGTGGATCTGCCTGACGGCATCGAGCGTGACACCCAGGCGTTTGATGACATTCTCGACGGCGTGCAGGAAGAACATGCCGACAGCGACGGCCTGTATTCCGGTGTGGTGCTCTCTGCCAGCCCCAGCGAAGTCAAAGTGGCCCGAAGCAGCAATGACATCATCACCATCAACGACAAGAAGGCGCTGGCCGTCGTGGCACGCGCGCTCCATCCCAAAGCCGCGTCAGACCTGCGCCTGCAGCGCGGCTCGGTCGTTTATCTGCACAAGACCGACGATGGCTGGGAGATCATCAACATGCCGGCTCTGCAGGCGGCCTTGGTCTCGCTGCGTCCGCAGGATGGCGCCATTCGTGCCATGGTGGGCGGCTTTGACTATTTCCGAGGTTCCTTCAACCGCGTCACCCAGGCCTGGCGCCAGCCTGGCTCGACCATCAAGCCTTTCATCTATGCGGCCGCGCTCGAGCGCGGTTTCACCCCCGGCACGCAGATCTCCGACCAGCCCTTCATGCTGACGGCCGCGCAGACCGGATCACGCGACTGGCAGCCAAAGAACGACAACAACCAATACGAGCCTATGCTGACCCTGCGCGAAGGGCTCTATCGCTCCAAGAACATGGTGTCGATCCGGCTGCTGCAGGCCATCACGCCGCAATACGGGCAGGACTACCTGACGCGCTTCGGCTTTGATCGCGATCGCTGGCCAGCCGTCTTGCCCATCGCCCTGGGTGCGGGCGCGGCCACGCCGTTGCAAGTCGCCAATGCCTACAGCGTGTTCGCCAACGGCGGCTACCTGCTGACCCCGTTTCTGATCGATCACGTCACCGATCGCTCGGGCAAAGTATTGATGCAGGCCAAACCCGAGTCCGCGGGTGACGAATCCGTCCGCGCCATCGATCCGCGCACGGCCTGGGTGATGGACGACATCATGCACGACACCACCGTCAAGGGGACTGCGGCCAGGGTCTATCGCACCCTCAAACGCGGTGACCTGGCCGGCAAGACCGGCACCACCAACGGCTCGGTCGACGTGTGGTTCTCCGGTTACAACCGCGATATGGTCACAACCGTCTGGATGGGTTTTGACCAGCCTCGCAGCCTCGGCAGCAATGAGTTCGGCAGCGGCCTGGCGCTGACCACCTGGCTGGACTACGCCAGCCCCATGCTAAAAGGGGTCGCCGAAACGCCGCGCCCTGCCCGGCCGCAAGGGTTGATTGTCGACAACGGCAATTACTATTTCAGTGAGTTCCCGCCCGGACAGGCCATCGCCGCCCTGGATTTGAGCACGGGAGACTCTCTGTCAGACTTCCTGAACAATTACCGCCCGGCCGATGACAGCGACACGCGCGTGCGTCAGCCCGGTCAGTCCGCGCCGCCATTGAGCATCCCCGTCCCGGCAGCGCCGCCGGCAGCCCGCAGTACCTCGGACTCCGCGCCGACTGCCGGCCGGCTCGGCGCCATTCAGGCGCCGGGCGCCATTGCGACCCGCCCTTTATAGCGGCGTCGTGCGCGCCGGCTTAGGCCAGGCACTCAGGCTGCCCAGATCCAGCAGCGTGAAGTACCCATCCTCCTGCCAGCCTCCGGTGTCGATATGGTAGACATTGCCCAACACCACGGGTTGGGACAGCGGCGTGTGCCCGGCCACCACGGCCCGTACATTGGCCACGCCGCTGGCATCCGCCTGGGCCAAACGATCGCGCGACCATTGCGCCCTGCCGCGAGAACGCCGGCGATGCGTGCGCATCGCCCCGGCAAGCCTGGACCAGTCGCGCACCGGGCTGTCAGCATGTAACAAGCCGATTGCCCCCGCTGCCGTTTGCAGTTCGATCACCACGGGCAGCGCTTCGTAGCGCGCCGCCAACGCCTGCTGCCGGGCTGCGGGCAGATCCAGAAACCACCCCCCACCGTAGCGGCGCCAGTTATCGACATCGACCAGGCCGTTGCGGACATGACGCACGGCCAGATCCTCATGGTTACCCTGCACCGCGAAAAACCAGGGTTCATCCAGCCAATCGACTGCCGCCTCGCTGTGCGGGCCCCGGTCGATCATATCCCCCACCGAAAACAGGCGGTCACAGGCGGGATCGAAGCCAAAACGGTCGAGCACCTGCTTCAGCCGCGGAAAATGTCCGTGGATATCGCCCACGGCGAGGTCCCGGCCCCGGAATTGGCATCGATACGAAGAATCCCACTGGCGTCGGGAACATGGCTGGCAAGCATATCCAGGATTAAACCACCGCCACTGCCCATGGCGGAAATCTTGAACTATGATCCTGCAAATAACTATTATTCTTGATTGATTTTCGGAATTCCTGCTCGCGCCATGCTCGCCGCCGCAAAAATCAAAACCTGGTATCTGGTCCATAAATGGACCAGCCTGGTATGCACCATCTTTCTGTTCATCATCTGCGTGACCGGCCTGCCGCTCATATTCCATGAGGAAATCGAGCATCTGTTCGATGAAGGCAAGCCCATCGTCGAGATGCCGGCGGACACGCCCATGGCAAGCCTGGACAGAATCACAGCCATTGCTCGCGCACAATATCCGAATGAACTGATCGACTACGTCTATCTGGATCCTGACGCGCCGCAAGCCTATGTCGGCATGACGCCCGATCAGCGCAAATCCAGCGACCTGGGGCACGCCGTGCGCGTGGACGTGCGCAGCGCCGAACTCCTGCATGACGGCCCGCTCTACAGCACCGACCGCTTCTCGTTCATGGGTATCATGCTGGCGCTGCACATGGACTTGTACGCCGGCCTGGCCGGCGAACTGTTTCTCGGTTTGATGGGGTTGCTGTTCTGCGTGGCCATTGTTTCCGGCGTCGTGCTCTACGGCCCTTTCATGAAAAAGCTGGACTTCGGCACGGTGCGTGCTGCGCGCTCGACGCGCATCAAATGGCTGGACCTGCACAATTTGCTTGGTGTGGTGACCCTCGTGTGGGCCTTTGTCGTAGGGCTGACTGGCGTCATCAATGAACTGTCCACGCCACTGTTCCGCCTTTGGCAGGCGACCGAGCTGACCGCACTGCTCGAGCCCTACAAAGGCAAACCCGTCCCCCAGCAACTCGCCTCGCCTCAGCTCGTGGCCGACACTGCCCTGGCGGCGCTGCCGGGCACCAAAATCACCTCCATGGCTTACCCGGGCAATCTTTACGGCAGCCCGCAACACTTCACCGTCTGGATGCGCGGCGACACACCGCTGACCTCCAAACTGCACACCCCGGTGCTCGTCGACGGCTCGAGCGGCGAACTTGCCAAAGTGGCCCAGATGCCGTGGTACCTGACTGCCCTGGAAGTGTCCCGTCCGCTGCACTTTGGCGACTACGGCGGCTTGCCTTTGAAGATCATCTGGGCGCTACTGGATCTCATCACTATCGTAGTGCTGGCCAGCGGACTCTACCTCTGGATCGCACGCCGCAAAGCCACCGACGCACGCGTGGCCGAGCTGGTCCGCAAACATCAGCAGGCCGCCGCGCCGCAACGGAAGCCCGCATGAGCCCGCGTCAACAATTCTGGTTCGTATGGGGCGCGCCCATCTATCTTGGTCTGCTTGCCACCTTCGGGTTGCTGGCCGCCTTGCTGGGTACGGGCCTTTGGCATTGGGCATCCTGGGCGGCGTTGACCTGGCCCTTGCTGGTCATCGGCTGGTACTGGCTTCGGCCGCAAGACAGCAAACGCCGCGCCCGCGACGCCGGCTGAAAAACAGGCCCGCGCCGCTGATCCGGCCAGGCCTGTGGCGCGCCCGTCAGCGCCGCGCCTGCGTAAAGCCCGCCACAGGATGCGGGACATACGCGGACTCCAGCCGCGCGATTTCATCGGCATCGAGCCTGAGCGCCAGGGCGGCCTGTGCGTCCTCGAGGTGGCCCGGACGGCTGGCGCCGATGATAGGCGCGGTCACTTCCGGCTGGTGCAACAGCCAGGCCAAGGCCACCTGTGCACGGGACACGCCACGCGCGGCCGCGACCTCGGCCACCGCTTGCACGACCAGACGATCCGACTCCGCGGTAGCGCGATAAATGCTCTGCAACACCTCATCGCTGTCCGCACGCTGGCTGCTCTCATCCCAGTCCCGCGTGAGCTTGCCGCGTGCCAGCGGGCTCCACGGCAACACACCTATCTTCTGATCCGCACACAGCCCGAGCATCTCGCGCTCCTCTTCGCGGTACATCAGGTTGTAGTGGTTCTGCATGGTCACAAAGCGCGCCCAGCCTTTTTGCTCCGACAGCGACAGCGCGCGGGCAAACTGCCAGGCATGCATCGAGGAGGCGCCTATATACAGGGCCTTGCCCGCGCGCACCACGTCATTGAGCGCCTCCAGCGTCTCCTCAATAGGTGTAGCGTAATCCCAGCGATGGATCTGATACAGATCCACATAGTCCGTGCCCAGCCGCGCGAGGCTGGCGTCGATCTCACGCATGATCGCCTTGCGCGACAGGCCGCCGCGATGCTCGCCCACCGGGAAATACACCTTGGTGGCAATGACGACATCATCACGCTTGACGAAGTCGCGCAAGGCTCGTCCGACGATTTCTTCACTGGATCCATCCGAATAGCTGTTGGCCGTATCAAAGAAGTTGATCCCCATGTCCAGCGCCTGGCGCAGCAACGGTCGACTTTGCGTCTCATCCAAGGTCCAGGGATGCTTGCCCCGTTGCGGATCGCCATAGGTCATGCAGCCCAGGCACAGCCGCGACACCTTGACGCCGGTATTGCCCAATTTCACATATTGCATTCGCTTAACCCTTGTAGACGGCCGGGTCGGGCCCCAGCCGCTTGCCGTTGGACAGGCCATCAATAGCCTGCATGTCTGCGCTGCTTAGCTCGAAACCAAAGACGTCGATATTCGCTTTGATGCGCGCGGGCGTCACCGATTTTGGAATCACGATCAGACCGCTTTGCAGATGCCAGCGCAAGATCACCTGAGCCGCCGTCTTGCCCAGGCGTTGGGCAATGTCCGCGATCGTGGGATCGTGCGTCGCCCCGCCCTGTCCCAGCGGGCTCCACGACTCGGTCGCGATACCGTGATCGGCATGGAATGCTCGCAACTCTCGCTGGGCAAAATCCGGATGCAACTCGATCTGATTCACCGCTGGAATGACGCCGGTCTGCTCCATCAGCAGGGTCAGATTCTCGCGCGTGAAATTGGACACGCCGATGGAGCGCGTCAGGCCCGCCTCACGCAACTCGACCATGCTGCGCTGACCTGCCCCCAGATTTAGTACGGCACCGACATAGAGCCCAGGGGTAAAAGACCTTCTTTCTGATGAGCCTGCACGAATTGCGCCGGCGTTAAATATCCGAGCGCGCTGTGAGGCCGATCGGTGTTGTACTCGACTCGCCAGTTTTCGATCAAGCTTTTAGCCTGTCGCAGGGACAAGAACCAGTGCTCGTTAAGGCATTCGTCGCGGAACTTGCCGTTGAAACTTTCGATATAAGCGTTCTCCACCGGCTTACCCGGCCGAATAAACGACAGCTTTACGCCTGCTTGGTAGGCCCAGGCGTCCAAGGCTCTTCCGGCGAACTCTGGCCCGTTGTCCACGGTAATAGATCGCGGCAGGCCACGCATCTCCGCCAGCCGTTGCAGCACCATGGCAACACGCAGTCCCGGCAACGACGTATCGACCTCGATGGCCAGGCATTCGCGAGTGTAGTCATCGACGATAGTCAAACAGCGGAATCGGCGGCCATAGGCTAGGCCGTCGGCCACAAAGTCCATTGACCAACTCTGATTCGGCGCGATTGCCGCTGGGCGAACCACGCGCTCGGTCGCCGCGATTCGCTTACGCTTTCGTTTTCGCACGCTTAACCCTGCCAGACTGTACAGCCGCCAGATTCGCTTGTGATTTGCTTGCCAGCCTTCGCGACGTAAGAGCACATGGATCCTCCGATAGCCGTAGCGTCGTTTCTCCACTGCCATCTCTTTCATGCGCTCGGTCAGCGCAGCATCGCCTGAGCGTGTGCTCTCGTAGGCAAACAGCGACCGCGAAATTCCTACCAGCCCACAGGCCCGGGTAACACCCATGCTGCGCTCGGTCATTAATGTCCTGACCGCCTCGCGTTTGGCCTGCGGGCTGACTACTTTCGGCTTAGCAGATCCTGAAGCGCCGCCTTGTCCAGCATCGACTCGGCCAACAGCTTCTTGAGCTTGTTGTTCTCCTGCTCCAGCTCCTTGAGCCTCTGAGCGTCCGACACCGTCATGCCACCGAACTTCGCCTTCCAGTTGTAGTACGTTGCCTCGGAGATTCCGTGCTTGCGGCACAACTCTGCGGGCTTGGCACCTGCATCGGCTTCCTTGAGCACGCCGATGATTTGCTCTTCCGTAAATCGTTTCTTCATTGCCATTCCTTTGGGAACGGACTCTACATCGATTTCGTACTAATCACGGGGAGCAGGTCACGCCAGGCATCGAGAAACGACGTGCTGCCGGCAAGTGGCCAATGAATAAGATAGAGATCGACATAGGCCAATCCGAGCTTGCCTAGACTCTCCTCCAACGCCTTGCGAGCATCCTGGTGACGGTTATTCCAGAGTTTTGTCGTCACGAACAGTGCGTCGCGCGGTGAGCCCGCGGTCTTGAGCGCTTCGCCCACGCCGGCCTCGTTGCCGTAAATCGCCGCCGTGTCCACCGACCGGTAGCCCGCCTGCAGAGCCGCAGAGACAGCCGCGCTAGCCTCATCATTGGGCACCTGCCAGACGCCAAAGCCCAACTGCGGCATGGAATTGCCGTCATTCAAGGGCACGCTCGGAACACGTGTTGCCATACGACCTCCCAGAATCGTCCCATCCCCACGGTGGGTAACGGTATTGAGGGTCATCATAGCTGCGTGGAGGATAATTCGGACAGTTCCCCTAGCCGACGGCCTTATAAGCCGCCCTCCTTCGCATGCCCGCTCCTTTTGCTCACTCGCCGCGTGGCAGTCTGGCCACCATCCGCACACTGCTGCCTTATCTCTGGCCTGCCGGCCACCCAGGGCTCAAAGCACGCGTGGTGCTGGCCGTGCTCAGCCTGATCGTCGCCAAGGCAGCACTGGTCTACGTTCCCATCCTCTACAAACAAGCCATCGACGCATTGAGCCAGGGCACACCTGGCGCACTCGTCGTGCCCGTGGGCCTGATCCTGGCCTATGGCGGCGCACGAGTGCTGTCATTGCTGTTCTCGGAGCTGCGCGACGCCATCTTCGCGCGCGTGGCTCAACATGCCATCCGAGCCGTGGGGCTGCAGATCTTCCGGCATCTGCATGGCCTGGCATTGCGCTTCCATCTCGAGCGCCAGACGGGCGGGCTCACCAGGGCCATCGAACGTGGCACCAAGGGCATCCAGACCCTGCTTACCTTCCTGCTCTTCAATGTACTGCCTACCTTCTTCGAAATCGGTCTGGTCTGCGTGGTGTTATGGAAGATGTTCGATGGCTGGCTGGCGCTGGCCACGGGCCTGACCGTCACGCTCTATCTGACGTACACCCTCATCGTCACGGAATGGCGTGCCAAGTACCGCCGCCAGATGAATGAAACGGACTCGCAGGCCAACACCAAGGCCGTGGAAAGTCTGCTGAACTACGAAACCGTCAAATACTTCGGCAATGAAGCGCACGAAGCCCAGCGCTACGACGCCTCATTGCGCAGCTATGAACGTGCCGCCGTGCGCAGCCAGGTCAGCCTGTCGATCTTGAACATCGGTCAGGCCCTCATCATCTCCGCCGGATTGACCGTGGTGATGTGGATGGCCGCCCAAGGCATCGCCCAAGGTCGCTACACTCTGGGCGACTTCGTGCTGGTCAATACCTATCTGCTGCAGCTCTATGATCCCCTGAGCTTCTTCGGCTTCATTTACCGCGAAATCAAGCAGGCGCTGATCGATATGGAGCGCATGTTCGACCTTCTCGGGCAGGATCGCGAAGTGGCAGATGAGCCCGGCGCGCCCGAACTGCACCTGCGCGGTGGTGCCATCGAGTTTCGCGATGTGGTGTTTGGCTATGATGAGCGCCGCCCGATCCTCAAAGGCGTGAGTTTTCAGGTTCCCGCTGGCAAAACCGTAGCCGTCGTGGGCAGCTCAGGCGCGGGCAAATCCACGCTGGCACGGTTGCTGTTTCGCTTCTACGATGTCAAGCAAGGTGCTGTCCTGATCGATGGGCAGGACATCCGAGCGGTCACGCAGGCCAGCTTGCGCGCTGCCATTGGCGTGGTCCCCCAGGATACCGTGCTGTTTAACGACACCATCCGCTACAACATTGCCTATGGCCGGCCCGGGGCGACCCTGGCTCAGGTGCACGAGGCGGCCCGCCTGGCCCATATCCACGAACTCATCATGAGCATGCCCGAAGGCTATGACACCCTCGTCGGCGAGCGCGGCCTGAAATTGTCCGGCGGTGAAAAGCAGCGGGTGGCCATTGCTCGCACCATCCTGAAAAACCCCTGCATTTTTCTTTTTGACGAGGCCACCAGCGCCTTGGATTCGCACACCGAGCGGGAGATTCAGGATAATCTGCGCGACGTCAGCCAGGGCCGCAGTACGCTCATCATTGCCCACCGTCTCTCGACGGTGGCTGACGCCGACGACATCATCGTCCTGGGCGATGGCCTCGTGCTCGAGCGCGGACGCCACGCAGAGCTGCTGGCCCGCAAAGGGGTTTATGCCAGCATGTGGGCTCGGCAACAGGAGTCCGGCGCCCCCATCGCGATCTGACGGCGAGCGCGCTCATGGCAAAATGATCACCTTCATGGCTGCGGAAGAATGGTATGACTGAATCGTGTGCCGTGCGCGTGTGCGACGCGCAATCCCTGGTCAACGGCGGGCCAGGTGTGAAATTGCCCGTCACCGATGGCAGCGGCCAGACCACCGTCTTTTTTGTCCGCTACCAGGACAAGGTGTATGGCTACCTCAATCGCTGCACGCACGTCGGCGTGGAAATGGACTGGGAGAACAGTTTTTTCACGCGCGCAGGCGATCTGCTCATGTGTGCGCGGCATGGGGCGACATTTCAGCCGGATACGGGCGTGTGCGCGGGTGGCGCGGGCAGAAACAGCCGCCTGACGGCGCTGGAGGTCCAAGAGCGCGAGGGCGCCGTCTATTGGCTTCCCTCAGGCAAGATACAGCCGCTCTGACCTGGCTTACGGCGCAAGGCGGAACCCCAGGTCTATGCCCCACTTATCCGTCTCGCGCAGCCACCTGGCGCCGCACTCCATGCAGCGGAAATGATCCTCGCGGTTGGACTCCCGCCCACGTTGCGTCGCTTGCGTATACCCCTGGTGCCCCAACTGCTGATGAGGCATCACGCCCGAAAGCCCGGGTTGAATCGACTGACACGCAGGACACATCACACTCATGACTTCTCCCTTCAATAATTTCCAAACTGTAAGGGATAGCCGCAAGCCGGACGAATGGGCGCTGGACGGCATCAACCGACCTGCCGCCGGTCAGCCTCCTATCACGCTGACGTAACCCGTCCAAAGATGATAGGGCGTGGTGCTGGGCATGTCGCGGCGCAAGACCTCACCCTCCGGGCTGAGCACCTCATGCCAGCCGGCCGCGTGCAGGAAGCGGCCGCGCAGTGCCTGCAATTGGCGCAAGCGGTCTGGGCTGGCCACTAACGCCAGATAGCGCGCGTACTCGGTCTGAGCCCAGATGCGTTGCTGCCCATCGATAACCGAGCCGTCCAGCGCCAGGCAGGCATGCACACCGCAGGTGTGGGCGGCCACGCCGTGAGCCTCGGCCCAGGTAGCTGCCCGCCCCACCAGCGCCGCCAGATCCAGACCGTCGAAAACGTCTGGCGCACTGGCCAGCAGCGCGTACCATTCAAACTGATGACCTGGTTCGATGCGATTGTCCGGTTCATCGCGTGCAAGCTCGAGGATGCAGTGCGTATCGGCATCGACGTAAACATCGAACACCTGTTGCGCAAGCTCGCGCAGCTTCTGCGCAAACCACGCCGGCTCGGCCAACGCTGCCGCTGCCAGATAGGCTTCGGTCAAATGCATGACAGGATTCTGTTCGCGCCCGCGCACGATCTCGCCTTCGGACGAACGGGCGGCGATATAGCACCCCTGCTCGTCGCGAAAACGGGCTTCGATATCGCGCACCGTCGACAGCAGAACCTTGTGTGCTTCGCTATGCCGGGTGCGTTCGAAATACACCGCACATGCCAGCACAATGAAGGCGTGCGTGTAGAGATCCTGGGTAGTGTCCAACGGCTCGCCTGCCGCATCCACGCTGTAGTACCAGCCTCCGGCAGGATTGCGGAAGATTCGCAGCAAGGCATCGAACAGACGGCTTGCATGCGCGTGCCCATGCGGGTCGCGCGAGTAAATGAAAATCTGCCGCGCACAGGCCATGGCCCGGTAACGCGCCACCGGTAAGGGACGCGCCGAGGTGTCATCCACGGCTTCGTAGGGCAAACCCAGTTCGGGATTGAAACCGGCGCTCAGCCATAAGGGCAGCACCACGTTGCTGTAGTGCTGACGCAAAAGAGACTGGATGTCGGCGAAATCAGATTCAGACATGCTTGCTGGCAAAAGGAGTGCATCGCGGCCGACCCGCAGAATAACTCAACTCAGAGGTCAGCCCCAGAAACAGCACGGGCCGGCCTACGGAAGGTGGCCGGCCCTTGGTAACGATCAGGGTTGGAGGTTAACGATATATGTTTTCGCTCAGCCAATCCTGCGCGAACGACTCCGCTCTATCACGTGCCTCATCAAGCGACGCGCACGGGCCCAGGTAAGAAAACGCGGCGTCTATCTCGGTGCCGCCTTCGGCCGTCACGGTAAGCAATACCCCATAGCCGCCTGTGTCCATAGCGGCAGTAGACAGGTCTATCAGTACTTCCTGGTCGCGAAGCTGCATGGCGTCCTCCCAGTTTGCTTCAAGTCGGTCGGCTGACCGCCTTGTTGGAGGGCGGAAACTCCCGCCTGTAGTAATACGACTGTCCCAATGCCTGCAAGTTCAACCACCCTGCTAACCAACTACGCAACAGTTTGTTCCGCAATGGTCCTAAACGCGATGAATCGCGCCCAGCCCCTCCATATGAAGCGCCAGCCTGCCTTTCTCCGTGATCACCAACTGGCCCTCGGGGCCGCGCTCGACACAGCGCAACGTCACCAGCGCCTCGGCGAAGTTCTCCGGCACCTGCGCCTTGTCGCCTTGTTCGGCGACGATTTGCAGCCAATACGCCAATTCTCCTTGCTGAAACGAATGCCGTGCCATCTGAACCTCGAAACTGAAAGCGCAGAACATATCATGCCCGTTTCTGATGGATTGCGCGCGCCCAGGACAGGCTTTCGCTCACGGCAGCCGCCGGCGGGAAGCAAAGGCGCCCGCCGACTCCCTACTACGAGCAACTCTCGAGATTCTGCCGCCGCCGGGCAACACAAGCGGCGTTCTGCGACAACGCGAAATATTCGCGCAATGCATCAATGCGACGCAACAATTCTGCGCGGCCGCCGCCCCGGATCAGAGCTTCCACCCGCGTCGTCGGCACGCAATACGCCGCCAAACCCGATTTGATGCGTCGCAGCGCAAGCGTCTGCCGCACCGCAATCGCGCACCGTCCGTCAAGTAGATCCTCTGGAAAACCCTAGGGCACTTTCCAATTTAGCGGCGCAAAATGCAATCACAACAGCTTGAACAAGGCGTTGCGACCCCCGCAACGCCGTTGTACCCCTAGCGGGTGTGACGGAGGCAACATGACTTATGTAGCAGTCTGTTCGTTGTTGGTTATCCTGGCCATCGCTGGATTGGCGGTGAAAACGTGGCAATCCGCCGGGACAGGGATTGCGGCGAAAATGTCCGCCGCCCTGGCTGGGTCCACTTACGCGTTTCTTTTGATAATACCGCTGGGCTTCTTGCTCGTATCTTCTCTGGAATGAAGCGGCCATAAAAAATCCCGGTGCATAACCGGGATTTTTTTTGCCAGATACGCCGGTCAATGGCGACGGCGTATCGCGCCTGCGACGCGGCCCAGCAGATAAGCCGCCACGCCCACAGCCAGCAGCGACCCCATAGGATGGCGGCGCACCAGCGATTGCACGGTGTCAGCCACATCATCGATGCTGTCGGCCGCCGTGCCCATCGCGCCCTGCACTTTGCCTTCCATCTGCCGCGCAATACCGCGTGCCCGCAGCTTGGCGTCCTCGAACACTTCGCCAGCGGCTTCTTCACCGCGGCCCGCCAATTCCTTGGCCTTTCCTGTTACTGTATCGATCGACATATTGCAGCTCCTTTGATAGCGCCGCCTTGACGGGCGGCGCGTTTACCTTAGAGGTCCAGCTTGTTGATCTTGGCACCCTCGAGCGAAACGCCCGCCATCAGACCCGTATTGGTCAGAATGAAGCCGACCACCGGTTTCTGTGCCGAAATGGTGTCAATACGGCCATTCGCACCGATGTTGGCCACCGCCACCGACACATCGACCCCGGCAGTCCAGCCATTGCTGTTGCGGAATTTATCCAGCGCTTCCTGCGTCATGAAAAGCAGAATGACCGCTTTGGACTGCGCACCGGCCTGGAAGCCAACCGAACCCGCTGTGGTGCTGTAATAACCGACATCCTTGCCGCCGACGCGCAGCACGCCCTTGCCGTATTGGGCACCCACGATAAAGCTGGCGCTGACCACCGATGGGAATACCAGCACGCCCTTGGCCTTCTGGATCAGGGCCTGAGCATCCGGCGACGCCTGGTTCAGGCGCGACAGGGCGTTGTCGGCACCCGAGTTGATTTCCTGACGCTGGCTCGTCGCCGATCCACTGTCCTGCGCCTTGGTGGTGGTGCAACCCGTAAACACCAACCCTGCCAAAGCAACGGCTGCTGCGGCCATTCCCGCGCGCCGGGTACGACTATAGGCATTAAACATGGGACCCTCCTTCCGTGGTTGAGGTCGTCTTCAGCTTAGCAAAGCCATGCGCACTCATCGCAACAATTTGGCGACAGATGGCCCCAAAAGTGTTACGGAAAGAAACCACGCGTCCGTCTCGCCCCGAGATGGTAGGCCATGATGAACAAGAGGCTTTCATACTGACGGATCGACGTCAGTTGTCAGCGGAAACACCCTGACTCTCTCTGTCTCGCGGCCTGCCTTCAGGCGCCGTTATCCGCTAGCATGGCAGCAGATCCCAATGGTTAAATTCTGGAACACCATTCATTCATGCCAGCTTCCGACCTCGACGCCACGGACATCCGCATACTCAATGCGTTGCAACGCGACGCCCGGCTCTCCAATGTGGAGCTGGCGCAGCGTGTGAATCTTTCTCCGTCGCCGTGCCTGGCAAGAGTCCGGCGCCTCGAAGCCGAAGGACTTATCGATCGTCGCGTGACACTGCTCAACGCGCGCAAACTGGGCCTGAAGGTCAATGTGTTCATCCAGATATCCCTGGATAAACAGCGCAAGGAAGCGCTCGATGTGTTCGAGCGCGAAATCGCCGTCTTGCCCGAGATCATGGAGTGCTACCTCATGTCCGGCGACGCGGATTATCTGGTGCGCGCCCTGGTGGAGGACGTCGACGCGCTCGAGCAACTCATCGTCGAACGTATTACTCGTATTCCCGGCGTGGCCAGCATTCGATCCAGCTTTGCACTTAAACAGGTGCTCTACACCACCGCCGTACCCTTGCGCTAATGCGCGTCCCCATCCAGGCGATGCAGGTGTCCCTGCAGGGTTTTAGCTACCGCCGCATAGTGCTCGGCCAGCTTACGCAACTGAGCCTCGTCGAGATTTTCGGCGTCCACCAGCCCGTCGTTGGCGCCCTTGAGCGCCAGCAGCAGCTCATCGAGCTTCAAATGCACCGCCTGGCTGTCCTTGTTCTGGCTTTGCTGGATCAAAAACACCATCAGAAACGTAACGATCGTGGTACCGGTGTTGATGACCAACTGCCAAGTTTGCGAGTATCCGAATACCGGTCCGCTAACCGCCCAGCCGAGCACCAGTGCAAAGGCCGTCACAAAGGCCAGCGAACTGCCGGCCCAACGTGTGGCAAAACGGGCAAAACGATCAAAAGCGATAGCCGGACGCGACGCGTCGGGCGACGGGCAATGTTGGCTCGCAGCACTGGAGCGGGACTGTGTCATGGCCGATCTCCCTGATCTCATCTCACGCAAACCTTAGCCCAGGGGCCTGCCGCAGGCAATCGCCTACACTGGTGTTTTGCATCAGGAGTGAACATGGAAAACCAGGAAGTTCTCGTCGCCTTCGCCCAGGCCATCCAGGAGCTGGCCGCCAAAACTGCCACGGCAGAATCGGCCCTGCATTGCCTGATCCAAGCCCAGGACGAGCCGACGCGGGCCCGCTTTGGCGAAGCCTTCAACACTGTGGCCCGAGGCTTGATCCAGCCGCGCCCCGACCGCCCCCTCACCGGCCAGGCACTCGCCCAACTGGCGCTTGCCGTCAATGCCTACCTGGAGGCGGCTGGCCACCCGCCATTGCCGGCGCCAGCTGCCTGACAGAGCCGCCAACGCCCCTGGATGCATCGGGCTGCCCTCTTGCGGCATTTCGGGGTAGGATCACATAAGATTGCAGCGCCCCACACGTGGCCACCGATCAGGCGCTGCCCGCCACCTCAGGGGGACGATATGAGCAAGGCAAACGTACTGCGCCTGTTGCATCTTTCCGATACCGATCCAGCCCTGGCCGCAAGGCTGCACCCCTTGGAGCGCTGGGGAATCACGACCGCCGCCGAGGCACTGGCGGAAGTCTCACGAGACTTCCGCCTGCCGTTTTCGGCCGATGAGGCTCGTGCCGCACTGGCCAGCCATGAAGGCCTGCCCTTATACCTGCCGCAGGCCGGCAATTCGCGCGGTACCAAGCAAGATCCGGGCTAGCGCTGGCAATCGGGGCGGCGACCACGTCCCTTGCAGGATATCGACCCGTCGTTGCGGTTCATGGCATTATCTTGCGCCCTGCGGGCAGCAGTAATGTCCAAGACGCCATGACAACCTCCGAGCGCCCTATGACGCAACAGCCACGTATTCTGATCAATCGTCCCGTCTTTTTCATTTCGGGCGCCCTCATTCTTGCTCTGGCTTTATTCGCCGTGCTGGCTCCGGTCCGTGCCCAATGGCTTTTCGGCGCCGTGCAGGACTGGATCTTCCTGAACGCCAGCTGGTTCTATATGCTGGCCGTGGCCACTATTCTGGTGACCATGGTGCTGGTCGCATTCAGCCGCTATGGTGACATCAAGCTCGGCCCCGATCACAGTCAGCCTGACTACCGCGATCCCACCTGGTACGCCATGCTCTTTGCCGCGGGCATGGGCATAGGCCTGATGTTTTTCGGCGTGGCCGAGCCTGTCATGCATTTTCTGGACCCGCCGCTGGGCCAGGGCGGTACGCCAGAAGCCGCGCGCGAGGCGCTAAGCATCACTTTCTTTCATTGGGGCCTGCATGGCTGGGCGGTCTATGCCGCTGTCGCGCTCATCCTGGCGTACTTCTCTTTCCGTCACGGGCTGCCGCTGACGCTGCGCTCGGCGCTCTATCCCATTCTTGGCGACCGCATTTACGGCCCTATCGGCAATGCCGTCGATATCTTCGCCATCATAGGCACGGTGCTCGGCGTGGCCACGTCCCTGGGGCTGGGCGTGGCCCAGATGAACGCGGGTCTCAATTATCTCTTTGATGTGCCCATCAGCACCCCGTGCAGATCGGGCTTATCGTGATTGCCTGCGGCCTGGCCACGCTTTCGGCAGCCAGCGGGCTGGACAAGGGCGTGCGCTACCTGTCAGAAGCCAATATGGTTCTGGCAGTGCTGCTGCTTCTGTTCGTGCTCTTTACCGGACCCACGGTTTTTCTGTTGCAAGCCTTTGTCGAAAACGTCGGCGTCTACCTTTCGGGTATCGTGGCCCGCACCTTCAACCTCTATGCCTATGACCAAACGGACTGGATCGGGGGATGGACGCTTTTTTACTGGGGTTGGTGGATCGCCTGGTCGCCTTTCGTGGGCGTGTTCATCGCACGCATCTCGCGCGGGCGCAGTATCCGCCAGTTCCTCGGTGGCATGCTGCTGGTGCCCACCGGCTTCACGTTCTTCTGGATGACGGTGTTTGGCGACTCCGCCATCTTCCACATCCTCACAGGGGGGATGTCTGACTTCGGTCAGGCCATACGTGCCGACAGCACGCTGGCATTGTTCGTATTTCTTGAACAGTTCCCATGGGCCACCGTGATGTCTTTCTTCTGCGTGGTGATGGTGTTGATCTTCTTCGTCACCTCAGCGGACACGGGCGCCTTGGTCGTAGACATGCTGGCCTCGGGCGTGGACAACGCGCCGGTCTGGCAGCGTGTCTTCTGGTCTATTCTGATGGGCGCCTTGGCCATTGCGCTATTGCTGGCCGATGGCCTGAAAGCGTTGCAGACGGCTACCGTGGCCAGCGCCCTGCCCTTCTCGATCGTCATTCTGATTTCCATCTATGGTCTGCTCAAGGCGCTGAAGCTCGACAGCGCCAAGCGCCAGCTGCGTTATCGCAGCACCAGCCGTGGAGCGGTACGCCCGCAATCCGAGACCTGGCAGCGGCGAATCCGCAACATGGTCATGATGCCGCGCCGCGCGCATGTGCAGCGCTTCATCGCCGATGTTGCCCGTCCCGCCATGGAAAACGTGGCCGAGGAGCTCTCCAAGGAAGGCTATGCCTGCCGGGTTGAAGAAGGCGACGATGGCAGCGTGGCCCTGCACGTCGCCCACCATGGGCAGTACCTGGACTTCAGCTACAGCGTCATGCCGATAGCCGAGATACGCCCCAGCCTCACTCCGGAAGACGCCCGCGACGAAGAAGAGCGCCGCTACTTCCGCGCCGAGGTCCATCTGGGCGAAGGGGGGCAGGACTACGACATCATGGGCTGGAGCCGCTCCGAAGTCATCGGCGACATCCTGGACCAGTATGAACGTCACCGCCATTACCTGCATGTGGTGAGCTGATCCGGCCGCCACCCGCGACCGTCCAGCGCCCGTCTTATCGGGCGCTGGACGGTAACAACTGCATGCCCGTGCGCTCGACGAACTCCGCATAGCTGATGGGCGCCTGCGCCTTGGTGGCCGAATTGTTGTCCTGCCAGTGCACCCAGGCGTGGTGCGTGGTCGCGTCGTAGACCACCTTGAACAGTGTCTGGGGAACGGCCACGCCGCGACCGATGTGTTCAGGCTTGGCGGAGTAAACCGGCCCGGTAAGCACATAGACATCGCCCGCAGCGCGCAACGCGTACTTGCGGGTATCTTGCTCGATGCGACTCCAGGCCCCCGCATTGTGCTTCTGGTCCTGCGGGACCATGTTGGCCAAGGAAAAACTCTGCGCCATGCCTTCTGCGCTTGCCATGTCGCCGGCCGGTGCCATGTGTCCGCGGGAGTATCCCGAACCGCGATAATCCGTCAGCTCCGCGCGCTCGCCAACCGGTAGACGCGCCTCGGCGTAGAACTTGTCCGTGCGCTGCAGACCCTGAGCCTGCGTGACATGAGCGCGATTCAAGCGTTCGGCGACGACGACCGGCGTTTTGGTCTGGCCATTATGCAAAATGGCAAATGACGAAAAACACAATTCCCGCAAGCCGCTGCGCGCGGGTACGGCAGGCATTCGACCCGGCGGGAAAAATTCTGGGCAGTCGCTAAACCTGGTCTGAACGACCTCTGCGGTATCTCCAGGCAGCGCCGCCACTTCCGTCTGATGGGGCCATCCCAGACGCCCCAGCGGATCCGCCGGCGACATGGAGAATTTCGGCCCCAGCGCAATGGTCGCCGCGCCGAAACTGACAATAGAAGAAACAAACAGGGCCCGAAAAAAACGATAAAGGCGGCTGGCGGGTCGCGCCGCCGGGGAGCGGCGCCGGGTTCTGGAAGCTGGTTTTCTGGTGCGAGTCATGCTGCGTAATGGCTGGCCGGCGTACATCTGAATAGCCGCGTTGAGGCAGCGATTGTAGATGAGCAAAAATGCCGGATCCGCCGATCAGCACATCAACCAAATGGGGACCGCGGCAACATACGGCCGGTCAAGCCCCCAAAGCCGGCGGCCGAACCCACCACGTCCGCCATGCAAAAGGGCCGACCTCAACTTACTCGAGGTCGGCCCAGGGCCTGCGATTCAAATCCGCGGGCTGTGATCGCTCAGATCACCTCAATCTTCGTCGCGCATGGCCCTTTGGGACCCATACCCTCGACGAACGAAACTCGTTGATTCTCTTCGAGCGACTTATAGCCGCTGCCAACGATTTCCGAGAAATGCGCAAAGAGGTCTTTACCGCCGGATTCCGGCATGATGAAACCAAAACCCTTTTCGCTGTTGAACCACTTTACGACGCCAATTTCTGTTTTCAATGTCTTTCCTTGTCATGAGGGAAACGTCCCTCATGGACACTATGGCCTGCCTGCGTCCATAAATACACCACTGTTACCAAATAGTGTGCAACAAGCAGAATAACCACACTTGACGGCCCGTCTTACCGGCCAATCGGGGCGGCAGCACCCATTCCTGGGGCCCGACGGCCCTTTGCCTGAGAACCGTTCATGGAAATAAAAAGCAACTTTCAACAAATAAAACAGAAACAAATATCTTCGTTTATTCAACAAAAACGGCCATATTTACGATTTTAATTCCGTAAACCAGAACAAATAAAAATTTTCGAGAAATGCATGTATCCGGAGAGTATTTCGCAACTGCACAGAACTACGGCTTACCCCCGCGCCTCGCAGAGCACAACCTCGCAGGCAAGCGCGCCGCGCGCGTCCCTGCAACGGATGCGCCAGGCGCCCCGGCCACCCGTGCCTACTGAAACCCGTAAAGGCGAGCCGGATTGCGCACCAATACCTGCTCCCGCGTCACCGCATCTGCCAGCCAGGCATGCAGTTCGGCACGCAGACGCGCCGCTGGCACATCGCGGTAGGCACTCACCTCAGTCGGCAGCAGGCCCGGCTGGCGATTGGTGTGCGGCCAATCGCTTGCCCACAGTGCGCGCTCCGGATTGCAGGCCACGATGGCCCGCGCCAGCGCTGCCAGGCGGCAGGCCTGCGCGTCGTTATCTGGATCCGGCGCCACCCGGTAGGAGGCCGACAGCTTTATGTACGCATCCCCGTCGGCCACCAGCCGCAGCACGCCTTGAATACGTGCATCCTGCAACGGCACCTGCACGGGAATCATAGCGAAGTGATCCAGAACGACCGGCACGGCCAGGCGAGCCAGTGTGGGAGCTGCCTGGGCAATGGCATCCAATGACGCATAGACCTGGATATGCCAGCCCTGCCCGGCCAGACGGGCGGCCCAGATCGCCAACGCCCGGCTGACAGCGGCCGCGTCGCTGGCACCGGTGCTTTCGAGATTGACTCGCAGGCCTCGAACTCCTGTCTCGTGCATGCGCGCAAGACAGGCATCGCTGACATCCGCATCGAGCAACCCCGCGCGCCGCCCCGCCCATCGCCGCAAGGCTCTCCAAGAGCAGGCGGTTGTCGTTGCCGTAGATGCTGGGCTGGACAATCACGGCTCGCGCCAGACCCAGCGCCCGCATGTGCGTGCGCAATCCTTCCACGCTGGCCGGGCCTGGCGTGTAGTGCCGCTGGGCCAGCATCGGATACTCAGCCTGCGGCCCCACCACATGGACATGGCAATCGCAGGCAAGCAAAGGCAGCCCTGCTGACATCGTCACGCCTGCGACAGCGCGGAAACGAACGCTGCGCCCGCTTCACGCGTACCCAGCGAGCCCCAACATCGCGTGTGCATTGGCCGGCCGATATAGTGTTGGCAATCGTCTGTTCGATGGCCGCCGCGGCTTGCGAAAACTCCGGCTTGCCAGTCTTCTGGCCGTGCCAATTGAGCAGCATCGCCCCGGACAGAATCAACGAGATCGGATTGGCGATGTTCTGGCCCGCGATGTCTGGTGCAGATCGAGGCTCTTGCGAAAGTACATGGAAGGATTGATCTCTCCTCGCGCCTCATCCTTGAAATCATAGGTGGCCATGGGGCCCAACATCAGGCCGTCTGCCACCTTGACCTTGTCCAGCAGCGCGGGAGTGACCGTGGCGCCATGTTTCTTGAGGCTCTCATGGCCGGCAATATCGTGTTCAAACTGCAGGCCCAGCCCAAAGCGGCGCGACGCCGCCTCCAGCACATCGACGGCAACCGCCATGGTTTCGGGACCGATACCGTCGCCGGGAAGTACAACGATTTTCATGGGAATTATTCCTGTGTAATGAACGGCCGTACTTAATCGACCTGGACCCCGGTGCTTTTCACCAGGTTCTGATACTTGTCGGCTTCGCTGCGCACGAAGGCGGTAAATTCCTGCACCGTGTTCGGACGCACAGCCGCGCCGTCGCCTTCCAGTTTGGCCTTGATTGCAGGCTCCATAAGGATAGCGTTGAGCTTACTGTTGAGCTGTTCGATCACCGCGGCGGGTGTATGCGCGGGCGCGAATACGCCGCCCCACAGACTGAACTGGAAATCCGGTACGACGGTCTCGCTAATGGTGGGCACCGCAGGCAATATGGCCAATCGTTGCCGCGCCGACACGGCCAGCGCGCGCAGACGACCGCTAGCGATATGCGGCATCGCCGCCGATGCACTCGAGAAGAAGAAGCCCACGTGGCCACCGAGCAAGTCCGCCATGGCTTGGCCCGCGCCTTTGTAAGGTGCATGGATCATCTGTGTCTGCGTGCCCAGTGCCAGGGCCGCCGCAGCCAGATGGCCTGGCGTGGCTGTGCCCGAGGAAGCATAGGCCACGGTATCCGGCTTGGCTCGCGCGGCAGCGATCAGTGCACCCAGATCGGCATAGGGCGAATTGTCAGGCACGGCCAGCACCAAGGGAGAATCTCCCACGAGTATGACCGGCGCGAACTCGCGCAACGGATCGTAGCCCAGCGATTTCATGGCGTAAGGGTTGACCGCTATCTCACCGGTTTGACCCAACAGCAGCGTGTAGCCGTCTGCCGGCGCGCGCAACACCAGGCGCGACCCCAGCGCGCCCGAGGCGCCAGGGCGGTTTTCCACGATGAAGCTCTGCTTGAGCTCACTGCCCAGGCGCTCGGCCAGCAGCCGGGCAAAAACATCGCCCTGCCCGCCTGGGGCGTAGGGCACGATAATGCTCACCGGTCGTGACGGGTAGGCATCTGCGGCACGCACGGATGCGGTCAGCGCGCATGCCAGTCCGGCGCCCGCACCTTGCAACAGGCGGCGGCGCATGGGGCTGGCGGGAAATTGATTCTGCTGCATGTTGTCTCCTGTCGCTTGGGGCACGCCGTGTCAGTCCAACGCCATGCCCGATTGTTTGACCACGCCCTGCCACATCTGCAGCTCTGTTGCCAAGGCCTGACCAAAGTCGTCCGGTGTCCCCCGGATCGCTTGAGCACCCTCATGACGCAATCGGTCTGCGACCAGTTTGTCGGCCGCCGCGTCATTGATGGCCGCATTCAGCTTGCCGATGATGGCCGGCGGTGTGCCAGCCGGCGCGAGCACGCCCCACCAGGTCGTGATGTCGAAGTCGGCGATGCCGGATTCGGCCACCGTGGGCGTGTCCGGAAACAGCGGCGAACGCTCCTTGCCGGTGACGGCCAGCAGATCCATGCGCTGATCGCGGACTTGCGAAAGAATGGTCGGCACGGTAGCGAAGAACACTTGCACGCGACCAGCCAGCAAGTCGACCGTGGCCGGCCCGCTGCCCTTGTACGGCACATGCGTCATGGCCGCCTGCGTTTTCTGCTTGAACAACTCGCCGGCCAGGTGATTGATGCTGCCGTTGCCCGCCGAGCAGAAGTTCAGTTCGGCATCGGGCTTGGCCGCGAGCGTCCGCAAATCGGCAACGGATTTCAGTTTCAGATCCTTGGCGCTGACCACGAACAGCGGACCGCGGCCCAGCATCGCAATCGGTGTGAAGGACTTAATCACGTCATAGTTGGTACTGATTTCCGCCGCCGCATTGGTCACGAAGGTCGATGTCGCAAACAGCAGGGTATAACCATCGGGACGGGCATTGGCGACCAGCGTCGCGCCGATGGGGCCGCCTCCACAGCCCCGGTTCTCCACCACGACGGGCTGGCCCAATCTGTCCGACAGGGTCCGCGCTACATCGCGCGCAATACTGTCCGTTCCGCCTCCGGCAGAAAACGGGACCACCAACGTGATCGGGTGACTGGGGTAATCTTCCGCGCTGGCTGCGCCCGACACAAAAAACGTAGGCAATACCAAGGCCAGCCCCGCCAGCAAACGCTGCGGGCATATATTGAACTGCTTCATCGACTTGTCTCCGATCGATGGCTGCGCTTACCCCTGACGCAGCATCTTTAGGCGTTCCAGCAGGGCCTGGTGAATATGATGCCTTGCGGCATCCTGAGCACCCTGCACATCGCGAGCGCGTATGGCCTGCACGATGGCTTGGTGTTCATGGTGAGACCGGCTTGCCCGCTCAGGCGAGCTCAGCGTGCTGCGTCCGAGCAGGTAGGTGGTTTCCGTCAGAGACTGCAGTGAGCGCAACAGGTACCGGTTGTACGCCGCGCTATAGATCGCCTCGTGAAAACGCAGGTTCTGGGCGACAGGATCTCCGTGATCTCCCTCATCGAGCAAGGCCTGCATGTTGGCGATCTCGGCATCGGTGGCATGGCGCGCCGCGAAGGCAGCAGCGGCGCCTTCTAGTACCTCGCGCATGGAGTACAGCTCTCCGACCTCCTGCTGATCCATGGTCGTGACCACCAGCCCCCTGCCCGGCTCATGCGTGATCAAGCCCTCATCCTGGATGCGCTTGAGGGCTTCGCGTACGGGTGTTCGGCCGATGGCCAGCATATCGGCAACCTCTACCTCCCGCAGCCGATCGCTAGGCGTGAACATCCCGGCCAGGATGCGGCGCTTGATCTCGGTGTAGGCCGCGTGGGCCTGGGAATGACGCGCGGGAATAGGCATGGAGGTCTCGCTTGTTTTGTATATTTTTGCATACAAAAAAAGAACGCACAAGGAAACGCTGGCGATCCAAGTGGCGATGGGCCCGTGCCCATCGCCCGGTGCCGAGAGCATCGGAGCGACGCAATTCAGGCGCGACACACCAACCATTAACGTGAAAGGCTACCGTCACCAGCCCACAACTCGGCGCGGCAAACGCTATGCAGGATCACGGACACCAAAATAGGATAGGCGGGAGATCGCCGGCGATGGCCAAGCCAGACTGCATCAGCGCCCGTCCCGTGAGGGGCGCCGGATCAACATCGACACCCGCCCAGACCATACCGATCGGAAGCCCCCTCACGGCAACGCCTAAGAGGCGCTGCAGCACCGCCTTACGCTATCCGTGGCAGGCACCATGCTAGGCGCCGAACAAGTCTTCCACGAAGACACGGCTTCCCTGGCTGACGCTGATTTTCCGCTCAACGATGGCATGGATGCGGCAAAAGTGCTTCTCATAGGCCGCGAGCGCCTCGGACTGCGACAAATCCTTGCCCATCAGTTCGGCAAGCGCATCCACCGACACCCAGCCCACGCAGGGATCGCCCCCCCGATCGTCAAAGGCAAAAGCCACCCCTTTCGGGTTCGGACTGAACCGGGCGGTCTCATCAAACATTGGAAGGCTCCTTCACGGCGCGCCATGCCGGCGTGCGCAACCGCGGCACACCCGTTGCCGGGCATAACGTCATAGACCAGACAAACAGCGCCCCTGCCAATACCGTCTGCCTGAAAAGGCCGGCGCAACAAATAGGAAAGGGGCTAGTGAAATTTTCACTAGCCCCTTTTGTCTTTCTGGTCGGGACGGCGGGATTCGAACTCGCGACCCCTTGCACCCCATGCAAGTGCGCTACCAGGCTGCGCTACGCCCCGAAAGAGAACGAAACTATAGCAGAAAAAATTTGGCGATGCACGGATTACGTCACTTTTTTTCGAGGCAAGTGCATTTTTTTCTGAACTGCGTAATGAAGAAGCAGATTACACGCGACGAAACGTCAGATTGCTCAAGCGCTACGCATCTGCCCTGCTTGGCACGACCTCGCGCATGCGCCTGGCCATGTCGGTGTACCGCGGGAGTCTTCCTCCTGCACGTGTCGACGTGCGCGCAATCATGTTCCTGGCCAGGTTCGTTGCTACACTCGTGCGCTCGCACCGCCTGAGGTTCGAGCCCGTGTCCGCCGGGTCGAGCGACAAGGAGCGCCCGGAATTGGGAACGACGCAAATGGGACGTGGCCGTGCGCATGTGCTGGCCGTGCTGGCAGCAGTGGCCACCCTGGCCATGCTGCGGTGGCTGCTGCCTGAGGGCAGCATCGCGCCGCAGGCGATCGTCTCCGGTCATGTGAGCAATCTGGGGGCCAACTACCCGACCCAGTTGGGCACACTGCAGCGTCTGGGCCGAGCGCTCGAGCACGGCGAGGCGGTCGTGCTGCTGAGCTCGTCCGAGCTGACCAGCTCCGATCTGCGCTTCATACCCTACAACTTCCTCGGCAAGGAACTGGCCGCGCCTGTCACCGCCTACGGGCATGCCTACTTTCAATCGCTAGGCATGTACTTCCTGCTGGCGTCTCTGGAGGAAAAACTGTCTGCGCAATCGCGGGTCGTAATCATGGTCTCTCCAGGATGGTTCGATTCCCGCGGCCTGGATCGCGCAGCGTTCAAGGAACATGTACTGCCGTTACTGCCTCATCTTGTTCAGCGAGCAGATACGCGAGACGCCTTACTGCACTAGTGGCGCAAACGCGGCAATACAAATGTCGCAGTGGCGGCGGCAGTTGAGCTGGGCTATCAGGCGCGCAGCCGCGCCGAGCAGGCGCTGCACCATTGGATGGATCCGGTGCCAGCCGCCCCCTCGGCAGCACCCCAGGTCGGTTGGACACCTCAATCGGCCCACTGGCCGTCCCTGCACGAACAGGCTGAGAACACCGAGTTGGAGCTGATGGCGAATAACCCGTACGGGGTGCGCCAGGATTATCTCGACACCTTTCTACGGCACCTGACACCAGAGAGGATGAATGCCTACTCAACCGGCTATGATCCGGCTGCCGAACTGGCGGATCTCGAACGCCTGATGGCCTTGCTGGCACAACACCACGTTCGCAGCCTGTTGGTTCTGCAACCGCTCAATCCCCTGGTATATCGGGATCTGGACCGCTTCGAGCCTGCACGCCAGCATCTTCTGGCTCTTTGCACCCGCTATGCCATGCCTTGCATGGATATGTACGGTGCCCTGCCCTATGCCGTGGGCACGCTGCGTGATGGCCAGCATCTGGGTGAATTGGGCTGGCTGGCCGTGAGCCGGAAAATTACTGAGGTGATGGGCCAATGACTCGCTTACTGCGTCTTTATCTGCTCTATCTGGGAGTGGCGCTGACGCTGCTGCTGCTCAGCGACACCAATGCCAATCTCGGCCAGCCTGCCGCGATCGAATTCCAGTATCAACAGTTCTAGGCGGCGAATCCGCCAAAGAAAATCCCCGAAGCACGGATCGATATCCAGTCTTCGGGGATCGGCGCCACCCATCCGGCAACGCAGTGCCGCAAGGCACGGCTTAGTGCGCAGCCGGCTGATTGACTGCCAGACTCAAGCTTGCGGAAATATCATTCAACTCAGCACGCAAGGATTTCAGCTCGGTGGCTGACAGCCTTACTGCAGCTTCGGCGCTATCGTGCAACGCATCGCGCGTATCACCCAGGCGGTTACGTGCGCCGCTGATGGTAAAGCCCTGCTCATAAAGCAAAGAGCGGATACGGCGGATGAGCAGCACTTCATGGTGCTGGTAGTAGCGGCGGTTGCCGCGCCGCTTGACCGGTTTGAGCTGCGTGAACTCCTGCTCCCAGTACCGAAGCACGTGAGGCTTGACGCCACACAGATCGCTGACTTCCCCGATGGTGAAGTAGCGTTTGGCAGGGATGGGCGGTAGCGTGACAGTCGATTCAGGTTTCGTCATGGGTGAATTTTATGTCGCGTTACGTCAAAGGCCGTTAACAATTACCGACAAAGCGTATCACTCTGCCGAGTCATCATCATCGGAGACGTCCAAGGGGCCGCCACTTTGCTCGACGATGCTTTTCAGTTTCTGACTCGCATGAAACGTCACCACGCGCCGGGCGGCGATCGGGATGGTTTCTCCGGTCTTGGGATTGCGGCCGGGACGTGGCGGCTTATCCCGGACCTGGAAATTACCAAAGCCGGAGAGCTTGACCGAGTCGCCTCGCGCCAGCGCTTCGCGGATCTCTTCGAAGAAGGTGTCCACGATATCTTTGGCCTCGCGCTTATTAAGACCGACCCGCTCAAAGAGCAGTTCGGCCAGCTCGGCCTTGGTGAGCGTGCGCGGCTCGGCAAGCATAGCGGCGTTTCCCATGATCAAACCCGTTGACGCGCGCCGTGCGCGCTGACTAGGGCATCCTTGATGCGGCTGATGCACTCGGCGACCCGCGCCTCATCCAATGTAACCGCAGTGTCCTGGAGCCAGAAACGGAAAGCAAGGCTTTTCTCGGCCACCGGCTCTGCCTCGTGAGGCTTGTCGCGCCACACATCAAACAACTGGATATCCTGCACCACCGCCAGTTGCGGCTCGGCCTTGATCAGTGTGGCAACGGTATCCAGCATCGCCTGCAGTTGCACGGATTCGTCGACCCACAACGCCAGATCGCGCTGCACCACAGGCTGGCGCGAGAGCTCGCGCACCACCGGCAGCTCGCCCTGGGCCAGGGCCGTGACGTCCAGCTCGAAAACCACGGGCGCGTGAGCCAGATCGGCCTGGCGCGCCCACTGAGGATGCAACTCACCCACCCAGCCGACAAGCTGCCCGGCCAGTTCGATACGGGCGGCACGCCCGGATGCATGGCCGGATGGCGCTCGGCGACAAAGCGCAGTTGGCTGGCTCGTTTGCCAAAGAGCGTCTCGACGTCCATTTTGACATCGAAGAAATCAACCTGACGGACAGGTTCACCCCATTGCTCTTCGCTGGCAGGACCCCAGGCCACGCCGGCCAGCTTCAACGGCTGCCGCACACCCGCCACTTCGAGCGGGCCGTCAGCCAATTGCGCGTCGCGCTGGAACACCCGCCCCAACTCGAACAGGCGCACACGCGATTGTTTACGATTGGCGTTGTGCCGCACGATGGCCACCAGGCCGGCGATCAGGCTCGAACGCATCACCGAAAGATGGCTGGCGATCGGATTGAGCAGGCGCACGGGGTTGTCATTGCCCGCGTAGTCACGCTCCCAGTCCGCTTGTACGAAACTGTAGTTGACCACTTCTTGATAGTCGCGCGCGGCCACGGCGCGCCGCATGGCATGCTGCCCATGGCGCACTTCCGGCTGTGCGTGCATCTTGGCACGCGCCACGGGCGGCACGCTGGGGATACGCTCGAAACCGTAGATGCGAGCGACTTCTTCGATCAGATCCTCTTCGATCTCGATATCAAAGCGATAGGAGGGCGGCGTGACAACGAAGTCATCTCCGTCGGCGGCAAACGCCAGGCCGAGGCGGCCAAAGATCTGTGCCACTTCTGCGTGCGAGACCGGCACGCCCAACACACGATGGCAGCGCGCCAGGCGCATGCGCACTGGCTCGCGCTTGGGCAGATTGATGATCTGATCGTCGACCGGTCCGGCCTGGCCGCCACAGATGTCCAGAATCAGCGCCGTGATGAGTTCGATATGCTCGGGGATGCTGCCGTAGTCGACACCACGCTCGAAGCGATGACTGGCCTCGGAGCTGAATTTGTAGCGACGCGCACGACCCGCGATGGCCCCCGGCCACCAGAACGCCGCCTCCAGATAGATATTGCGCGTATCGAGTGTTACTGCGGTGGCCTCGCCACCCATGATGCCAGCCATGCTCTCGACGATGGGACCGGCCGTGATCACGCCGACCTTTTCGTCCAATTCGACATGGGTGCCGCTGAGCAGCTCCAGGCGCTCGCCTTTCTTGGCCCAGCGCACGGTCAGATCGCCCTGAATCTTGTCCAGGTCAAAGACGTGCGAAGGACGCCCGACTTCGAGCATCACATAATTGGAAATATCCACCAGCGCCGAAACCGAGCGTTGACCGGCCCGTTCCAGGCGGGTCTTCATCCACTCCGGTGTCGCAGCGCGCGCATTCACACCTCGGATCACTCGGCCTGCGAAGCGGCCGCAGAGATCCGGCGCCTCGACATTCACGGCCAGCCGGTCGTCTATCGTAACGGCAACGGCAGCGGCCTGCGGCGCAGCCAGCGGCGCGCCAGTCAGCGCGGCCACTTCCCGCGCCACGCCCAGAATGGACAGACAATCCGCACGATTGGGCGTGAGCTTGAGCACGAACAGCGTGTCGTCCAGATCCAGGGCCTGGCGAATGTCCGTGCCGGGTTTGAGGTCAGCAGATAGTTCCAACAAACCGCCGTGGTCCTGCGACAGACCCAGCTCGCGCGCCGAGCACAGCATGCCCGAGGAGGCCACACCGCGCATCTTGGCCACGCCTATCTTCATGCCGCCAGGCAGTTCCGCACCCACGCGGGCCAGGGGCACCACGAGACCGGCGGCAGCGTTGGGTGCGCCGCAGACGATTTGCAGCAACGCGCCACTGCCGTCATCGACCTGGCACACGCGCAGTTTGTCAGCGTCCGGGTGCGGAGCGATTTCCGCGATACGGGCCACCACCACACCGCTGAATGCCGGCGCGGCGGAATGGGTCTCTTCGACTTCCAGCCCCGCCATGGTGAGCTGATGCGCGAGTTCTTCGGTGGCGATGGCCGGATTGACCAGCGTGCGCAGCCAGGATTCGGAAAATTGCATGATCAGCCGTATTTATTCGTTGAACTGGCGCAGGAAGCGCAAATCGCCTTCGTAGAACTGCCGCAGGTCATTGACGCCATAACGCAGCATGGTCAGGCGCTCCAGGCCGGAGCCGAAGGCAAAGCCGATGTAGCGTTCAGGGTCCAGACCGAAGTTGCGTACCACCTGCGGATGCACCTGGCCCGAACCGGATATTTCCAGCCACCGGCCACGATTCGGGCCGGAGGTGAACATCATGTCGATTTCGGCCGACGGTTCCGTGAACGGGAAGAAGGACGGCCTGAAGCGCACGACCAGATCATCGCTTTCGAAGAAGCACCGCAGGAAATCGGTATAGACGCCCTTGAGGTCGGCAAAGGAAATATCCTCTGCGATCCACAGCCCCTCGACCTGATGAAACATGGGAGAGTGGGTGGCATCGCTGTCGACCCGATAGGTACGCCCGGGAGCGATGACCTTGATTGGCGGCTTGTGCATGCGTGCATAACGCACCTGCATGGGGCTGGTGTGCGTACGCAGCAACAGCGGCAAACCGTCGACGTCCTGCATGTCGACGTAAAAGGTATCCTGCATGGACCGTGCGGGATGATCCAGGGGATTATTCAGCGCGGTGAAATTGGTCCAGTCGTTCTCGACCTCGGGGCCGTCGGCCACATCAAAGCCTATGGAGCGGAAGATCGCTTCCACGCGTTCCCAGGTGCGGATCACCGGATGAATGCCACCCACCGCACGGCCTCGGCCGGGCAAAGTGACATCGATGGTTTCCGAAGCAAGTCGAGCATCCAGCTCAGCCTGCGCCAGTTGAGCGCGGCGGGCATTGAGCAGTTCTTCGACCTTTTGCTTGGCCTGATTGATACGGGCGCCGGCTTCACGCTTGGCGGCAGGATCGAGTTGCGCCAGGAACTTGAGCAGCACGGTCAGCGCGCCCTCTTTGCCCAGAAAACGCGCTTTCGCGTTTTCGAGCGCGGCCGCGTCAGTGGCGGCAGCGAATCGTTCTTGCGCCTGGGAAACCAGGTCGTCAACCGGTAGAGTCATGAAAATTAGCCTTCAAAACGCAAACGGGGCCCATCGAGCCCCGTTTGCAGCGATCCGCGATGAATGACGCGATCAGGCAGCCAACGCAGCCTTGGCTTGTTGCACGATGGCGGCAAAGCCGGCCTTGTCGCGCACGGCCAGATCGGCCAGCACCTTGCGGTCGAGTTCGATCGCAGCCTTTTTCAGACCGGCGATGAACACGCTGTAGCTCAGACCCTGTTCACACACAGCGGCGTTGATACGGGTGATCCACAGAGCGCGGAAGGTACGCTTCTTGTTGCGACGGTCACGATAGGCGTATTGACCTGCACGCATGACCGCTTGCTTGGCAATGCGGAATACGTTGCCACGACGGCCGCGGTAACCCTTGGCGGCGGAGATGACTTTCTTGTGACGGGCACGGGCGGTAACGCCACGTTTAACGCGAGGCATAGTAGATCTCCCTTATCAAGCGAAAGGCATCATCGCCTTGACGGAGGCGATGTTGGTTTCATGGACCGCAGCCGAACCGCGCAGTTGGCGCTTGTTCTTGGTGGTCTTCTTGGTCAGGATGTGACGCTTGAATGCCTGACCGCGCTTGATGGAGCCGCTGCCGCGGACCTGAAAGCGCTTGGCAGCGCTTTTCTTGGTCTTCATCTTGGGCATGATGATTCCTAAAACAGTTTGTTGATGTACATGACAACAGGTGTTCGAGCCGCCCAAGAGGCTTCGACCCGACGCTTGGCAAACCTGCGCCACTTCTTTGTTTTCCGACGTATCCCTGCGGCCAGACATTGCTGCCCGTTTAGGGCTGCTGCCATTTTCATGGCAACGACCACGATTGCCGCTGGTTTTTTTACCCTGGGAAGCGTTTGTCGACACGTCGACAATCCACTGCCGCAAAGCGTTGCCACCCACACCAAAAACGGGCGACAACGCAACCCAGATCAAAAGTGCGCAAGGCAAATACCGGAAAGCCTTTGATTATATGGCGATTTCCCAGGACTTGTCGAGTTGCTTTGCCCAAATGCCACAATGAACGCAAGACTAGGGATGGCCGAGCGTCTTTTTATGCGCCCGCATTTGTCAGGCGGCCTTGCCCAGATCCCGAAACTGCAACGCTTCGGCCAGATGCCGCCGTCCTATCCGGCCGTCGCCAGCCAAGTCGGCCACGCTGCGAGCTACCCGCAACACCCTTTGACTGGCACGCGCCGAGCCGCCCAGACGTCGCATGGCCTGCACGAACCACTTTCGCGTACCGTCGTCCAGCCCGGCATGCCGGACCAGCGCCTCGCCTTGCAACTGTGCATTGAGGCAAGCCTGCCGCTGCCATTGCACACGGCGGCAAGCGTGCACCCGCTCGCGGATCACGCTGGAGGCCTCCCCGGACGGGCCACCCAGGCAATCCGGGTCGACCGCCGGCAACCAGAGATGCAAATCAATACGGTCACGCAGCGGCCCGCCTATGCGCTCGCCGTAGCGAGCAACCTGCTGCGGCGAACAGCGGCATGCCCGGGTCGGATGACCACGCCAGCCGCAGGGGCAAGGATTCATGGCCGCCACCAGTTGAAACCGCGCGGGAAAACACAATCGCCCCGACGCGCGCGATAGGCTGACCTCACCGGACTCCAGCGGCTCGCGCAGGGCTTGCAGGGCGCGGCGCTCGAATTCGGGCAGCTCATCCAGAAACAACACTCCTTGGTGAGCCAGCGAGATTTCTCCCGGCCTGGGTGGCGACCCCCCACCCACGAGCGCGGCAGCGGTGGCCCCGTGATGCGGCGACCGAAACGGCGGCAAGCCGAAAGGCGGATCCGCCAACCCCGCCAGACGGGCGATTGCCGCGGCCTCCAATGCCGCGGCATCGTCCAGCGCCGGCAACAACCCGGGCAGCCGTTGCGCCAGCATGCTTTTGCCCGCACCGGGCGGGCCGCACATCAGCAGGCTGTGCCCACCGGCAGCGGCGATCTCCAGAGCTCGGCGCGCGAGCGGCTGACCACGAACGTCGGACAGGCAAGGCCCGGCGACAAGCGGCGGGCGGGCGGCGGCCTGGGCCACGGGCAGCTCGGCCAGCCCAGCCAGATGCGCGGCAACCTCGGCGAGCCCTCTGGCCGCCAAAACCTTCAACCCTGGCACACGGGCCGCCTGCGCGGCGCTGGCCTCGGGCAAAATGAGCACCGCAGCCTCGGGGGCTCGTGCGACTCCGAGCGCGAGCGCAAGAGCATCGGCAACGGGCACCAGAGCACCTGATAAGGACAATTCGCCGACCAGCACCAGCCCATCGGTTGCCTGGGCGGGAGCGACCTGGCCGGACGCCATGAGGATGCACAAGGCAATTGGCAGATCGAAGCGTGACGACGCCTTGGGAAGATCGCCCGGCGACAGATTGATCGTCACCCGCCCCGCAGGAAACTCGAACCCGCTGTTGACGATGGCCGCCCGCACCCGCTCGCGGCTCTCGCGCACTTCGAGATCAGGCAGACCGACAATACTGAAAGCAGGCAGGCCGGCCCCAGATGAGCCTCGACACGCACCGACGGCGTCTGCAGGCCAGCAAGGGCTCGGCTGTTGAGCATGGCGAGCGACATGAGGCAAACGGGCAAAACCACCAGTCTGCCGCGTGCTGGCGGAGTATGGCACCGCGCCGCGCTGCCGCTCTCCCTTGCGAGTTACCGCAAGACAGCGCCCTGCCCGCCCCCGCTCAGTGGTTTATTCGCGGGGCGCTTCGCCGGCCAGCGTATTGACCCGCGCCTCCAGTTGCTGGAGCTGGGCCGACAATTGGTCGATGCGCGTGCGGGCGCGCGCCAGCAACTCGGTCTGCACGTCGAACTCTTCACGCGTGATGAGGTCTAGGCGAGCAAACCCCTGGGTCAGCATTGCGCGCACATTTCGCTCCACGTCCGCAGCAGGGCTGCGGGCGATGAGGTCCGATACATTCTTCTGCAGGTCTTCCATCCATTGGGTACGGTTCATAGTGCCCTCATTGAAACAGTCATACCCGGAGTGTAAGACCTCCAGGCGAAAAAAATGGTTCATCGAGGAATACCGGGGAATGCAGACCGGATCTTGAGGAAGAAGTACTCCTGATCGCGGTAGCCGTAGGCGCGGCGCTTGATGACTTTGATGGTGTTGTTGATGCCCTCGACGATGCTGGTGTTGAGCCGGTGGCGACAGCGAGACAGAATCCCGTGCAGATAGGCTTTTAGCTTGAGCGCGAAGTGAGCCAAGGCGGCGATGCCGCTGCCCCGAGCCTGTTGCAGCCAGTGATCCCATGCCTGGCGGGCGTAGCCGGGGTGTTGGTAGAACCACAGCTGTTTGAGCTCATCGCGCATCAGATAAGCGGTGAGCAAGGGCTGGTTGGCCTGGAGCAACTCGTCCAACTTTACCGATTGGCACGGATCGAGGTTTTTGCGATTGCGCAGCAGTAGCCAGCGACTGGACTTGATCACCCGGCGGGCCGGCTTGTCGTGCCGCAACTGGTTCGCTTGGTCTACACGCACCCGGTCTATCACTTCACGGCCGTACTTGGCCACGACGTGGAACAGGTCGTAGACGATCTCGGCGTTGGGGCAGTTGGCCTGGATCTCCAGCTCATAGGCCGTCGTCATGTCGATCGCTACGGCCCGGATCTGCTGGGCAACCCCAGTTGGCAGTTGTTCGAAGAAGGCTCTGGCCGTCTCGCGCGAGCGGCCATCACCGATCCATAGCACCTGACGGCGGATCGGATCGACAACGACCGTGGCATAACGATGGCCCTTGTGTAGAGCGAACTCGTCCATCGCTAGGTAGTGGATCTGGCTCCAGTCCGGCTCTTGGATCGCCCGTCGCAGCAGGGCCTTGTCCAGCGCCTTGACCGTGTGCCAACCCAGTTGGAAGAAGCGCGCCACGGCCAGAATGTTGCTGGACTCAAGCAACTGGCTGACCGCCTCGGCCAGCCGGTCGGTCACTCGCTGGTAACGGCCCAGCCAGCTCAGCCTCTCCAGATGCGGTCCACCGCACTGCTCGCACCAGACCCGCCGACGCGGCACTACCAGCGTCACTCGCAGCGCCATTAGCGGCAGATCCCGCACCCGGCGCGTGGTCGTCTCATGCACCTGCCGACATCGGTTGCCGCAGTGCTCGCAGTGCATCGTTCGCGCTGAAGGCTTCAGGTAAATCGTGACCGTCCGGCTCTCACCTTCAGGCCACACGACCCGCTCCACCCGATAACCTTCCCACCCACCCAACCTCTCGATCGTCTTGCGGTCCAGCATGATCCCGGCCTTGATCCTTGAAAAATCAAGGATCAAGCGTAACGGCAATCAAGCACGGCTCCACGCTATTCCGCGATGAACCAAAAAAAAGGTTCATCGAGGAATACCGGGGAATGCAGACCGGATCTTGAGGAAGAAGTACTCCTGATCGCGGTAGCCGTAGGCGCGGCGCTTGATGACTTTGATGGTGTTGTTGATGCCCTCGACGATGCTGGTGTTGAGCCGGTGGCGACAGCGAGACAGAATCCCGTGCAGATAGGCTTTTAGCTTGAGCGCGAAGTGAGCCAAGGCGGCGATGCCGCTGCCCTGAGCCTGTTGCAGCCAGTGATCCCATGCCTGGCGGGCGTAGCCGGGGTGTTGGTAGAACCACAGCTGTTTGAGCTCATCGCGCATCAGATAAGCGGTGAGCAAGGGCTGGTTGGCCTGGAGCAACTCGTCCAACTTTACCGATTGGCACGGATCGAGGTTTTTGCGATTGCGCAGCAGTAGCCAGCGACTGGACTTGATCACCCGGCGGGCCGGCTTGTCGTGCCGCAACTGGTTCGCTTGGTCTACACGCACCCGGTCTATCACTTCACGGCCGTACTTGGCCACGACGTGGAACAGGTCGTAGACGATCTCGGCGTTGGGGCAGTTGGCCTGGATCTCCAGCTCATAGGCCGTCGTCATGTCGATCGCTACGGCCCGGATCTGCTGGGCAACCCCAGTTGGCAGTTGTTCGAAGAAGGCTCTGGCCGTCTCGCGCGAGCGGCCATCACCGATCCATAGCACCTGACGGCGGATCGGATCGACAACGACCGTGGCATAACGATGGCCCTTGTGTAGAGCGAACTCGTCCATCGCTAGGTAGTGGATCTGACTCCAGTCCGGCTCTTGGATCGCCCGTCGCAGCAGGGCCTTGTCCAGCGCCTTGACCGTGTGCCAACCCAGTTGGAAGAAGCGCGCCACGGCCAGAATGTTGCTGGACTCAAGCAACTGGCTGACCGCCTCGGCCAGCCGGTCGGTCACTCGCTGGTAACGGCCCAGCCAGCTCAGCCTCTCCAGATGCGGTCCACCGCACTGCTCGCACCAGACCCGCCGACGCGGCACTACCAGCGTCACTCGCAGCGCCATTAGCGGCAGATCCCGCACCCGGCGCGTGGTCGTCTCATGCACCTGCCGACATCGGTTGCCGCAGTGCTCGCAGTGCATCGTTCGCGCTGAAGGCTTCAGGTAAATCGTGACCGTCCGGCTCTCACCTTCAGGCCACACGACCCGCTCCACCCGATAACCTTCCCACCCACCCAACCTCTCGATCGTCTTGCGGTCCAGCATGATCCCGGCCTTGATCCTTGAAAAATCAAGGATCAAGCGTAACGGCAATCAAGCACGGCTCCACGCTATTCCGCGATGAACCAAAAAAAAGCGGCCCGGAGACGGCGCCGCCTTTCAAAGCACAGGAGAAAAACGGCATCGCCAAAGCGGCGACTCCGGGCCAGCCGCCCTAGACCGGCCCACATGACGGTGCGAAAACCGATTGCCGCGACCTTCACACCGAGGCGGGCCTGTTGCAGGGCCCGCACTGAATTGATTCTTCATTAGCTACGGCCCCGCAACAAGCGACTAGCTGTAATCCGGCGTTTCAAACATGACAAAGCATGCCGGCCGATGGGCATCTACGTGGTATCCGCTGCCATGCTGGCCACCACCCCGCCAAGGCGCCTGACCCGGCCAGCAAGGCTCCGGCAGGCCAACGCGGGGCGCCAGCCCGCCAGCCATCCACCGACGCGCTGCGCCATCTAGCTGTGAAGATTCAATAGGTTGTATGCATGGTTCATCCGAACCGGATTTGAGAAACTGGAAATCGCCAACCCCCCAGTTCACTCAAGGAGCCCGGCCGGATGAACACCCATAAGCATGCCCGATTGACCTTCCTACGTCGCCTCGAAATGGTCCAGCAATTGATCGCCCATCAAGTTTGTGTGCCTGAAGCGGCCCGCGCCTATGGGGTCACCGCGCCGACTGTGCGCAAATGGCTGGGCCGCTTTCTGGCTCAGGGCCAGGCGGGCTTGGCCGATGCGTCCTCGCGCCCGACGGTCTCGCCCCGAGCGATTGCGCCGGCCAAGGCGCTGGCTATCGTGGAGCTGCGCCGCAAGCGGCTGACCCAAGCGCGCATCGCCCAGGCGCTGGGCGTGTCAGCCAGCACCGTCAGCCGCGTCCTGGCCCGCGCCGGTCTGTCGCACCTGGCCGACCTGGAGCCGGCCGAGCCGGTGGTGCGCTACGAGCATCAGGCCCCCGGCGATCTGCTGCACATCGACATCAAGAAGCTGGGACGTATCCAGCGCCCTGGCCACCGGGTCACGGGCAACCGACGCGATACCGTTGAGGGGGCCGGCTGGGACTTCGTCTTCGTGGCCATCGATGACCACGCCCGCGTGGCCTTCACCGACATCCACCCCGACGAGCGCTTCCCCAGCGCCGTCCAGTTCCTCAAGGACGCAGTGGCCTACTACCAGCGCCTGGGCGTGACCATCCAGCGCTTGCTCACCGACAATGGCTCGGCCTTTCGCAGCCGCGCCTTCGCCGCGCTGTGCCATGAGCTGGGCATCAAGCACCGCTTTACCCGACCTTACCGCCCACAGACCAATGGCAAGGCCGAACGCTTCATCCAGTCGGCCTTGCGTGAGTGGGCTTACGCTCACACCTACCAGAACTCCCAACACCGAGCCGATGCCATGAAATCCTGGCTACACCACTACAACTGGCATCGACCCCACCAAGGCATCGGGCGCGCTGTACCCATCTCCAGACTCAACCTGGACGAATACAACCTATTGACAGTTCACAGCTAGCCCAGCAATTTGCAACACTTCTACGGCCCCCCGGCACCGCATCACCCATCATCGCCGCATGCAAGGTGCGCAAAGCTTGCGCACTGCATTGATGCGAAATGCTCGCACATACGCACTGCTTTGGTGCCAACGCGCAACGGCGGTGCCTCCCAAAGCGGTTTCCTCGCCCAGGCACCGGGACAGAAAAGGTGGCATGGAACTTGCTTCAATCTCCATGCCCACGTGCAACCATGAGAGGAATAAGCCATGAAACTTGTCATCGCCATCATCAAGCCATTCAAGCTGGACGAAGTGCGGGTGGCGCTGTCCGGGATCGGTGTCCAGGGTCTGACTGTCACTGAAGTCAAGGGCTTCGGACGCCAGAAAGGTCACACCGAGCTCTACCGCGGCGCGGAGTACGCCGTTGATTTTCTGCCCAAGCTGCGGGTCGAGGCCGCAGTACCCGACCACCTCGTCGACCAGGTCGTCGAAGCGATCGAGCAAGCAGCCCGCACCGGCAAGATCGGGGACGGAAAGATCTTCACCGCTGCGCTGGAGCAAGTCATTCGCATCCGCACCGGTGAGGCCGGCGAAGCCGCCCTCTGAGAACGAACGCAAGAAAAAGAATCAAGACCCTATTGGAGCCATGAAAAATGGATAAAGCGGATATCTCCTGGTTGATGGTGTCGACCCTGCTCGTGCTGATGATGGCCGTGCCGGGTTTGGCCCTGTTCTACGGTGGCCTGGTGCGTAGCAAGAACGTGTTGTCGGTTCTCATGCAGGTGTTGTGCGCCTTCGTGCTGGCCGTCGTGCTGTGGTTCATTTACGGCTACTCCTTGGCCTTTACCGAAGGCAACGCCTTCTTCGGCGGACTGTCGCGGGCTTTCTTCTCCGGCATGTTCACTGTGACAGACGGCAAATATGCGATGTCGGCCACGCTGACCGAGCTGCTGTTCGCTTCCTTCCAGGCAACATTCGCGGGCATCACCTGCGCGCTGATCGTCGGCAGCTTTGCCGAACGCGCTCGCTTCTCGGCGGTGCTGCTGTTCACGGTGATCTGGTTCACGTTTGCCTACATCCCCATCGCACACATGGTCTGGTTTGCCTCCGAGACGGCCCCTGGTCTGCTCAATGCTCATGGGGCGCTAGACTTCGCAGGCGGTACCGTCGTGCACATCAACGCTGGCGTAGCCGGCCTGGTGGGTGCCCACGTGATCGGCAAGCGCGTGGGCTACGGCCGTGAAGCGATACAGCCGCACAACCTGCCCATGACCTATACCGGCGCGATGTTGCTGTGGGTGGGCTGGTTCGGCTTCAACGCCGGTTCGGCCTTGGCCGCCAACGAAACGGCCACCCTGGCCTTCTTCAACACCATGATCGCCACTGCTGCGGCCGTGTTGGCCTGGGTCGCTACGGAATGGTCCATCAAGGGCAAGCCTTCCGTTCTGGGCGCAGCCTCGGGTGCTGTCGCGGGCCTGGTCGGCATCACTCCCGCGGCCGGTCTGGTCGGTCCCATGGGCGCCTTCATCATCGGCGTGGTCGCCGGCGTGATCTGCGTCTGGGGCGTCAATGGCCTCAAGCGTATGCTGCGTGCCGACGATGCGCTGGACGTCTTTGGCGTACATGGAGTGGGCGGCATCATCGGCGCCCTGCTCACCGGTGTGTTCAACGCCAAGGCGCTCGGCGGCCCGGGCCTGGACAGCACGTCGCTCATTTTGGGCCAAGTTTGGGTCCAGCTCGAAAGCATCCTGCTGACCATCGTCTGGTCCGGTGTGGTTGCCTTCGTTGCCTACAAAATCGCCAATGCCGTGTTTGGTCTGCGCGTACCGGAAGATCAAGAGCGCGAAGGGCTGGATGTCACCAGCCACGGTGAATCGGCCTATCACAGCTGATCTACCTGCGCAGCCGGCCCCGTCGGCTGCCATGACACCACAACGGCGTCCTCCGGGACGCCGTTGTGCATTATCGAAAGCCAGCACGCATCCACGTTGCCCGACCCGCCCCCGCAATATTCTTTTTCGATCTCGAGGGGATAGCCTCGTCCTGCCCACGCCTCCGAAGTCATCGACGGACGTGATGTCCCGCTGGCATTGGCTGAATCATTGCCGATCACTCACTTGGGGCCGCTGCCGCCGCCTGGATGGCGGCTGCGGTATGCGAGATATCTGGCAGTTGCCAGCCTTCGTGCTGGCAACCCCGACCGGTCTGGCGGCAGCGCTAGGGGCTGCGCCACGATCGCCCACCGGCCGCACCGCCTGTGCAACAGGCTCAGGCCTGATCGTGCACTTCACCCAAGTAGGCAGCGCGCACCTTGGGGTCGTCCAGCATGCCACGCGCCGGACCTGTCAATGTGATCTCACCTGACTCCATCACGTAGCCGCGATCGGCGTGCTCCAACGCCAGCCGGGCGTTCTGCTCGATGAGCAAAATGGTCACGCCTTGCGCAGCAATGCTGCGCACCACTTCGAAGACCTTGTCCACCATGAGCGGTGCCAGCCCCATGGATGGCTCATCGAGCAAAAGCAGCTTGGGACGCGCAATCATTGCCCGTCCCATGGCCACCATCTGCTGCTCGCCGCCCGACAGCGTGCCGGCGGCCTGGCGACGGCGCTCAGCCAACCGCGGAAAGAGCGCAAACACTTTTTCCGTGTCCTCGCGCACCTGCTGGGCATCTCGACGCACATAAGCGCCCATGGCAAGATTTTCTTCGATAGTCAATTGCCCGAAAATGCCACGCCCTTCAGGGACCATCACCAGGCCGCGCCGCACGAGCTCAAAGGACTTTGCTCCCGTGATGGGCTGCCCCTCATAGTGAATCTCGCCAGCGGCAGCCGGCACCAGGCCGCAGATGGCCCGCAGCGTGGTGCTTTTTCCGGCGCCGTTGGCGCCAATCAGGCAGACCAGCTCGCCAGTCTGAACATGTAGATCAATACCGCGAACGGCACGAATGCCGCCATAAGCCACTTCCAGGCCGCGTAGTTCAAGCAAGGCCTGCGTCATGAAGGCTGCTCCGTTGAAAGATGCAACAAGGGATCCGTGGCCGCTCCCGCACCCAGGTAGGCTTCGATGACCTTGGGATCTCGCTGGACGTCGGCAGGCCGCCCCATCGACAACACCTTGCCGTACTCCAGCACGAGTACGCGATCGCACAACCCCATGACCAGCTTCATATCGTGCTCGATGAGCAGCACGGTGATGCCGTCGTCGCGGATTTTCTCGATCAGCTGGCGCAGCACCAACGTCTCGGAGGCGTTCATGCCGGCAGCCGGTTCGTCAAGGGCCAACAGTCTAGGATCGGTGGCCAGCGCGCGCGCGATCTCGAGTCGGCGCTGGTCTCCATAGGGAAGAGAGCGGGCGAGGTCATTGGCACGCGGGCCGATGCCGACGTAGTCGAGCAACTCATGCGCGCGCTGCTCAATGGCCGCCTCTTCGATGCGCTGCGCGCGGGACCGAAATACCGCTCCGAGCACGCCGCAGCGCGTGCGGGCATGCCTGCCAATCATCACGTTCTCGATCGCGCTCAGGTTCGCAAAGAGCCGGATATTCTGAAACGTGCGCGCCAATCCGGCCTGCGCGACTTGGTGCGGTTTGCTACCTACAATGGACAGTCCATTGAACTCGCAGCGGCCTTCCTCTGGCACATACAGCCCGGTGAGCACATTGAACAACGTCGTCTTGCCGGCGCCGTTGGGCCCGATCAAGCCGTAGATCTCACCCGCCTCGATATCGAAACTCACATCGGTCAGGGCGCGCAAACCACCGAACCGCTTGCCCAGGCCCTGAGCTTGCAACAGCTTGCTCATGCCGCACCTCCTCGCCCAGTGGAGGCGAGTTCACGCTTGCGTACCGCCGACGGCCATAGCCCCGCCGGCCGGAACAGCATCACGCACACCATGGCCAGACCGAAGAGCAACATGCGTATGCCCTCGGGGTCCAGCACCACCGAGCCAAACAGGAAATTCTGCGCAGGCTCGACCACCGCACGCAGAAACTCGGGCAACGCGGCCAGAATGATGGCCCCGAGAATGACGCCGGCGATATTGCCCATGCCGCCCAGCACCACCATGCAAAGGACGGAAATGGACTCCGTCAGGCTGAAACTCTCGGGACTGACAAAGCCCTGCATCGACGCGAACAGTGCACCGGCCACACCGCCGAAGGACGCGCCCATCGCGAAAGCCAGAAGCTTGATATTGCGTGTATTGATCCCCATGGCCTTGGCCGCGATTTCGTCCTCGCGGATGGCTTCCCATGCGCGCCCGATGCGTGAGTTCTGCAGGCGTGCGCAGACCAACACTATGATCAGCGTCAGCAGGACCAGCAAATAGTAGTATTTCTCAGGCCCAGTCAGGCGCAAGCCAAAAAGGGTCTCCGTCCGCCCGAAATTGAAATCACCGATTTTGAAAGGATCGATTCGGTTGATGCCCTGCGGACCATTGGTGATATTGATCGGTGCATTCAGGTTGTTGAGGAAGATGCGAATGATCTCGCCGAACCCCAAGGTCACGATAGCCAGGTAGTCCCCGCGCAGCTTCAGGGTGGGCGCGCCCAGCATTACCCCGAAGAGGCAGGCCAGCAGCAACGCGATGGGCAGAATGGCCCAAAACGGCAGATGCAGACCGAAGTGCGGTGAGGCCAGCAAAGCCCAGGTATAGGCACCCACGGCGTAAAACGCGATGTAACCCAAATCCAGCAGGCCGGCAAAACCCACTACGATGTTCAGACCCAGCGCCAGCATCACATACAGAAGCGCAAAGTTCAGAATACGCACCCAGCTCTGACCGGCCATGCCCAGTACGAAGGGCAGCACGGCCAGCACCACACCGATCAACACGATGCCCAGCAAGGTGGAGACAGGAATTTTTCTGGTGCTCATGCGCGGTCTCCCACACGTTCGCCCAGCAGACCCGAGGGACGGAAAATCAACACCAGCACCAGAACGATAAAGGCAAATACATCCTGATAGTGGCTGCCCAGGAAGCCGCCAGTCAGATCTCCGATGTAGCCCGAACCCAGCGCCTCGATCACACCCAGCAGCAGGCCTCCCGCCATGGCGCCAACCAGATTGCCAATGCCGCCCAGCACCGCTGCCGTGAACGCCTTGAGCCCAAGCATGAATCCCATGGTGTACTGCGACACGCCGTAATAGGTCGTGACCATCATGCCCGCCACGGCCGCGAGCGCCGAACCGATGAGGAAGGCCGCCGAGATCACGGTGTTGATATTCACCCCCATCAGGCCGGCGACCTCGCGGTTCTGTGCCGTGGCACGCATCGCCGTGCCCAGACGGGTTTTGTGCACGACAAGCAGCAAGGCGCCCATAATGAGCGCGGCGATCACGACGATGGCGATCTGCAGCGTGCTCATGCGCGCGCCAAAGATGTCGAGCACCTCAGGAGCAAGAATCTGGGGAAAATTGAGGTAATTGCGACCCCACACCATCATGGCCAGGTTCTGCAGGATGATGGACACCCCGATGGCCGTGATGAGCGCCGCCAGGCGCGGGGCGCGGCGCAGCGGCCGGTAGGCCACGCGCTCGGCGGTCCAGCCCACCGCCATGCAAAGCGGCACCGAAACCAGCAAGCCCAGCCCGAGTACGGCGAAGGCAGACATATTGGCGTCGGCGCCGACCAGGGAGGCAGCAATCATGGTGGCCGTCATCGCGCCGATCATGACCACATCACCATGCGCAAAATTGATCAAGCCAATGATGCCATACACCATCGTGTAGCCCAGCGCGACGAGAGCATAGACGCTACCCAGCGTCAGGCCATTGATGAGTTGTTGAATGAAGATATCCATACTACCCGCGGAAAAGAAGGGCGGAAAAGCCGTCACGGCAGGGACGGGCCTGGATGAGCCCCGCCGGGCGAGAAGCCGCGCCCGGCGGGCGACGCATCGAAGCGCCGCCTGATCAGGATTACTGTGCCTGGCTGACCATGGTCTCGACCATTTCCCACTTACCATTCTTGACCTGGTAGAGGGTGACCGAAATTTCCTTCAGATCGCCATTGGCGTCGTAGGCGATGTGCTCGCTGGTCGCGCCCTTGCGGTTGAGCTTGGCCAGTTCTGGCAGGTACTTCTCCGGCTTGGCCGAACCGGCATGTTCGATGGCGGTGATCATGTTCCACGCACCGTCATAGGCATACGGCGCATAGACACCAGGGGCCTTCTTGAAGCGCGTCTGGTAGCGCTGCGCAAAATCCTTGCCAGCGCTCATTTTGTCCAGCGGCACGCCCGCCAGCGATGCGTACGTACCTTCTGCCGCATCACCGGCCAGCTTGATGAAGGTATCGCTGCGCGTCATTTCACCGGAAACCAGCGGTGCCTTCAGGCCCAGCGTCTGCATTTGCCGCTTCATGGGGCCAGACTGCGCATCGAGGCCGCCGTAGAAAATCGCGTCCGGAGCGACACCCTTGATGTTGGTCAGAATGGAGGTGAAGTCGTTGGCCTTGTCCGTGGTGTACTCGCGGCGCACGATCTGGCCGCCGGCCGCTTTCACGGCCTTCTCGACCTCGTCAGCCAGACCCTGGCCATAAGCCGTGCGGTCGTCGATCAATGCCACCTTCTTGGCATGAAGCTTGTCCACCATGAATTTGCCCACCGCCCCACCCTGCTGGGTGTCGCTGGTCATCATGCGGAAAGTCGTCTCGTAACCCTGTTTGGTGTATTCGGGCGACGTGGCCATGGAAATCTGCGGCAGGCCGGCATCGTGATAAACGCGCGAGGCCGGAATGGTCGTGCCGGAATTGAAGTGCCCAAGAATGCCGTTGACGTCCTCGTCCACCAATTGTTGTGCAACCTGCACGGCCACACGCGCATCGGCCTGGTCGTCACGCGACACCAGCACGAATTTGACCGGCTTACCGTCAACCTTGACGCCCTTCTGGTTGGCTTCTTCGAGGGCTAGCGTCAGCCCGTTCTGCATGTCTTCGCCGTAGTGCGACTGCGGTCCGGTCAGTGGCGCGGCGAAGCCGAACTTGATATCAGCGGCCTGAGCCACGCTGGTGAGGCAGGCGGCGGCGATACCCGCGGCCAGCAGCTTGATGGGGGTGCGCAACGTCATGATTTCCTCCGTGATGACGACTGAATCTGGCTTTCTTCAACCACGCTTGTGACGCGGGTGAGCTTGTTGTCCCCACGAGCTTTGAGCCCCGGGGGTGAGTCGCTGGGCGGCGTGCAGCGTAACCGTTCAGCAGGTGCGACCGGATTTTCCTCGCAGTGCAACCCACACGCCTATTGGAGATAACCCGAGGCATCGCATCGGGCTAACCCGCTGTTTTTCGGACCGCTAACCAATCGTCATGAGACTGGCGTTACCTCCAGCCGCCGCGGTATTGACACTGATTGCCCGCTCATTGAGCAAGCGCTCGGGCGCATAGGCCACCCCTGCGGCCACTTCATCGGGACTCAGGCCATGGACGGCCAAAATTGGCCCTTCACGCGCGGCAATACGTTGATTGAGGTGGCGTAGCGTGTCGCCATCGCCTTCAAACAGGACTGCCTGAAAATCCGCCAGATCGACTTCGCTGTCGTCCAGTATGGCGACTTGCTCCTGCACAGTTGCCGGATCCATCGAATCAAGCCAGTCACGTGCAGCAGGCGTATCGGCAAACCAGGCGAGATTTCCGGTCAGGCGCGCCGCCTCCCATTGCGCGCGCGCGCCCGCGATCGTGGCTGCGACGCAGTACACGGCGCCGCGGGGCTCGACTCGATACGTATTGGTCTCTCCGGTGGGACCGGGCAGGGTCACGTCCAAAGGCATTCGGCCTGCACCGGCAAGCGATGGCGGCAAGCCGCCAGGCCGCAGCGACAAAAGGCGGTAGAGATAGAGCGGGCCGCCCGCTTTGGGCCCCGTGCCGGACAGATTTTCCCCTCCGAAGGGCTGTACCCCCACAACGGCACCCACGATATTGCGGTTGACGTAGATATTGCCCGCCTGAACCGACTCGGCAACGCGCACCACTGTCTCATCGATACGGGTATGCACGCCGAAAGTCAGCCCGTAACCCGTGGCATTGATACTGTTGAGCACACTATCCAAATCGCCGCGGGCATACCGCAATACGTGGAGCACCGGGCCGAACACTTCCCGCTTGAGCTCGGCAATATCTTTAATCTCTATGAGCGTGGGCGGCACGAAATTGCCAAACCGGCATTCCGGGGTACCTTCTATCTGCACCACATCGTGGCCGGCCGCTCGCATCTCGTCGATATGACGCAGGATGTTCTGCCTCGCCTCGGAATCGATCACCGGCCCGACATCGGTGCTGAGCCGGTCAGGATTGCCCATGCGTAACTCTCGCATCGCGCCACGCAGCATGGTCAAGACATGGTCGGCGCTATCCTCCTGCACGCACAGCACGCGCAACGCTGAACACCGCTGCCCGGCAGAGTCAAACGCCGAAATCAGCACGTCGGCCACCACTTGCTCGGCCAGGGCAGAAGAGTCCACCACCATGGCGTTCTGGCCGCCGGTTTCGGCAATGAGCGGAATGGTATGGCCACGGTCATCAAGCCGGTCGGCGAGTTGACGGGCGATCAGCCGCGCGACCTCGGTCGAACCCGTAAACATGATGCCGCGCACACCCGGATGCGCCACCAGGGCCGCACCGATGGTTTCTCCCTTCCCGGGCAGAAGTTGCACGGCTCCCGGCGGAATGCCGGCAGCGCGCAGAATGCCCACCGCCTGCGCCGCAATGAGCGGCGTCTGTTCGGCCGGCTTGGCCAACACCGTATTACCCGCGGCCAGCGCCGCAGCGACCTGTCCGGTGAAAATGGCCAAAGGGAAATTCCATGGGCTGATACACAGCACAGGACCCAGAGGCCGATGGGTATCGTTGTCGAATTCGCGCTCGACCTGGTCGGCGTAGTAACGCAGAAAATCTACGGCTTCGCGTACCTCGGCGATGGCGTTGGACAAGGTCTTACCCGCCTCGCGCACGATCAGACCAAGCAATGTCTGCATCTGCTCTTCGAGCAATCGGGCCGCACGCCGCAGGCACTGGGCCCGGGCCTGCACCGGAGTGGATTGCCAGATTGGCGCGGCATTACCTGCGGCACGCAGTGCGGCGTCGACGGCCTGTGCGTCGGCCTCCATGACGCGGCCAACGACATCGCGCTGGTCAGCCGGATTGAGCACGTCCATGGCGCGCGCCTCGTCCCAGGCGGATTCGGCGTCGCCTAGCATGGGCATCGCGCGCCAGGGCGTGGCGGCGCCGGCCTGTAACGCGGCCGACAGCGAACCCAGCCGGTGCTCGTTGGACAGATCCAGACCGGCGGAATTGGCTCGCGCGCTGCCATAAAGGTCCCGCGGCAGAGGGATTTTTTCGTGGGCAGCGCCCAGTGGCACGATACGGGCTGCCGCCTGAACGGGATCCGCGACCAATTGCTCGACCGAAATACTGTCATCGCCGATCAGATTGACGAAGGACGTGTTGGCGCCGTTTTCCAGCAGGCGGCGCACCAGATAAGCCAGCAGCGTTTCATGCGTCCCGACAGGGGCATAAATACGGCAAGGACGATTCAGCTTACCCTGCCCCGCGGCCCCCACCACTTCGTCATAGAGCGGCTCGCCCATGCCATGCAGGCACTGGAACTCATACTGGCCCGGGTAGTAGTTCTGCCCGGCCAGATGATAAATGGCCGCCACGGTGTAGGCGTTGTGCGTGGCGAACTGAGGATAGACGGCCTCGGGCGCGGCCAGGAGCTTGCGCGCGCAGGCCAGATACGCCACGTCGGTGTAAACCTTACGCGTGTAGACAGGGTAACCCTCCAGGCCGTCCACCTGGGCCCGCTTGATCTCGCTGTCCCAGTATGCGCCCTTGACCAGGCGGATCATCAGGCGATGACCGCTGCGCCGGGCAAGGTCAACGACATAGTCGATGACGAAAGGCGCGCGCTTCTGGTAGGCCTGAATGACGAACCCGATGCCGCTCCAGCCCTCGAGCTCGGGGGTAAAGCACAAGGACTCGAGCAGGTCGAGCGAGATTTCGAGTCGATCGGCTTCTTCGGCATCGATATTCAGGCCGATATCGTACTGGCGTGCCAGGATGGCCAGATGACGAATGCGCGGCAGCAATTCCCGGATCACTCGCTCGCGTTGCGCGCGGGCATAGCGAGGATGCAACGCCGAAAGCTTGATGGAAATGCCCGGGCCTTCGTAAATGCCCCGCCCGGCCGCGGCCTTGCCTATGGCATGGATGGCCTGCTCATAGGCCGCGTTGTAGCGGTCGGCGTCCTCGGCCGTGGTGGCTGCCTCGCCGAGCATATCGTAGGAATAGCGAACCCCCCTGGCTTCGAGCTTGCGGTTGTTGGCCAAGGCCTCCGAGATCGTCTGGCCCGACACGAACTGCTCGCCCATCATGCGCATGGCCATGTTCACGCCCTTGCGCACCAAGGGCTCGCCGCCCTTGCCTATCAAACGCGTCAGGGCTTTCGACAGGGATTGCTCGCTGCTTACCGCCACGAGCTTGCCGGTGATCATCAGCCCCCAGGTCGCGGCATTGACGAACAACGACTGCGCCCCCCCCATATGCGACTTCCAGTCGCCGCGGGCAACCTTGTCACGGATAAGCGCATCACGCGTGGCGCGATCCGGGATGCGCAACAAGGCCTCGGCAAGACACATTAATGCCACACCCTCCTGGCTGGAGAGCGAAAACTCCTGAATCAGCCCCTCGACACCGCCGCCGGTACGTTTATCGCGCAGCGTCTGCACGAGCCTGGCAGCCATGGTGTGGATTTTCTCCAGGTGCGGCATGCGGGCCTGGCCCAATAAAAGAGGCACACACTCGGGTTCCGGGCGTCGGTAGGCCGACGTGATCGCCGCGCGCAGGACCGACTGCGGCTGAACATCCTGGCCAAACTCGTAAAAAGGCGGCGTCGGGCCGGCATCGAACGCCTCTTCCGAGCTCTCGTCCTCTCGGGCCAGGTGTGCCATCTCGGGCGGCAGATGCCCGCGCTCGATTTTTTCCAGATAAGCGACCAGCGCCTGTTTGTGCAGCCAGTGGGGCGTGCACTGCAGCTTTTGGGCTGCCGCTTTCAAGCGATCTCGCAATGCGTCATCAACCTTGACGCCCAGGGTGGTGCTTGCCATAGCGTTTCGCGTCCTCGACACCACCGGATGGCAGCCGCGACTTCTCGCAGCTGTACCTGCCCGGCGGTAGAACCGAATGCTAAGTAAGTCGCACCTCGATAGGAATAATGGTTAACCCTGAAAAGACAGAGGTTAACCTTCTGGCAAAACTGCGGCCTCAGACAGGGTCGTGCACCCCTGCATGATGACCTGCGGGCCGGCCGGTTCGGCGTTCTGGCCAGCCTGCCGGATACCGGATGCGATGGTCCGAGCCAGCAGCGCGGCAGCCTGCTGTTGCGCCACAACCAGGTGCGGGATGTCGGTGCCGGGCGCGGTCAAGGCGATAATACTGCGGCAGATCAAGGCCTGCCCTTTCACGCTGATCGGACGAGCCCGCCATGTGACGTCCAGCACGGCCTGGCCTCGTTCGCTGACGTCGAAGCGCTGCACATCGGCCTGAACGCGCCAGACCGGCGTGCCAACGGGCGGGCGCACCACACGGACATCGAGTACGCCCAGATCCCGCGTCAGGCCATCGGACAGCGCCGCACGCAGTTCATCGCCCAGTGGCGCACTCCAGCGCTCCGAGTACAGCGGTACGATGCTGCCCTCGCCGGTGCGCAACATGATCTGCGGCTGATCGGCCTGCGCCGGAACAATGACAGGCAGGACTTCAATCATGAAGCCCGCATTGCCCGCACTCGCTGTCGCGCTGGGTGCCGGCGTCTGCAAGGTGTAGTAGCGCGCCGGCGGCGAGCTGCCGCACGCGGCCAGCAACGACAGCAGAATGAGCGAGGCGCTAAGACGTAAGGGTTTCATGGTCAGTTCCTGACGGAGCCGGAGCCGGGGATGGGGTCTGCACCCCGGCCCCGCAACAAGGATTGAGGATTGGCCTGCAGATAGTCCGCCAGATTGCGCAACGCACGCGCTGCACGCGACAACTCCTGCATGGAACGATCGGCGTTGAGCTGCAACGGCGAATCCGAAGACAGCAGCTCGTTGATCTGCTCCATGGAGCGGCGCGCCTCCTTCATCATGGCCGCGGCCCCCGGCGCCATATCCTTGTCCAGGCGCGTCATCGGTTTGGAGGTATTGGACAATGTCACGCGCAGCTCTTGGCCGATCTGATCGAAGGGTATTTTCTCGATCTTGGCCACAATGCTGCCGATCTGCTCCTGCAACTGATCGAATTGCCCCGGAATGGTCGGGATATTCGCGGGTTCCGTAAATTCGTAGTTGACCGGTTTTGCCGACGGGAAATTATCCAGAACCACGTACATCTGGCCCGTCAACAAATTCGCCGAGCGCAGTTGCGCGCGCAAACCATACTTGACGAGCACCGCCAACGTGCGGCCCGGTGCCAGGTCCTTGCTGCCCGTATCACGCTGCACGCTCTGCACGATTTCATCAAACAGGCTACCCAGCCGCTCCGGATAAATGGTCGCATCGACTACGCCGTAGAAGCGCTTCTTGCTGCCGTCGAAATCAATGGCCACACTGGTGACTTCGCCCAGCACGATGCCCTGGAAGTCCACGGGAGCACCCACAGACAGGCCGCGCACGGACTGATCAAACCGCATGCAGATCCGGTAGGGTGTGCCATCCGTATTGGCCTTGGCATTGGCTTCACTGCCGTAGAGCTGGAACTGCGTATCGGCCTTGGCCTCTTCGTCTTCGCCACTGACCACGTTATCGAAGGCCACGCCACCGACGGCAACGGACACCAGGGACTGCGTACGCACCTTCAGGCCCTCTGCGTTGACGGAAAAATCGACGCCGCTCGCGTTCCAGAACCTGGCACCTTCGGTGACATAGCGGTCGTTTGGAGCATCGACAAAAACCTCTACGTCAACGGCCCTGCCATCGTCGGTGAGTGAATAAGCAATGACCTGACCGACGCTGATACGCCGGTAATACACCGGCGAGCCGATATCGAGCGACCCCAGGTCGGACGCGCGCAGGGTAAAGCGCTTGCCGGGGCGGTCATGTTCGACCGGTGGCGGCGTCTCCAGACCCACGAAATGGAATTTGCTCGGTTTGCGCTCGAGTTCCTGCGGGTCGCCCGAGGCATCCAGGCCAATATAGGCACCGGATAGCAGCGTGCCCAAGCCGGAGACGCCGCTGATGCCCAGACGCGGGCGCACCACCCAGAAATTGGTGCCCTCACGGGCCATGTTCTGGACTTCCTTGGCCAGTTCGGCTTCAACCACCACTTTGCTGCGGTCTTCGTTGAAGTGGATCCCTTTGACCGTGCCTATGGTCACATCTTTATAACGGACCTGGGTCTTGCCGACCTCCAGCCCTTCTGCGGTATTGAATTCGATGGTGATGTCCGGACCGGATTGCATCCAGGTCCGCACCACCAGCGACAGGCCCGCCAGCGCAGCCACCAATGGCACCAGCCAGATCCAGGAAACACGCGAGCGCTGTTTCTTGGTTACTTTGACCTTGCCCAACGGAGTATCTGGCTTGTCGGTCGGCTCAGCCATATCGTGCGCTTCCTTGTGAGTGGAGCTTAATGTTCAGCAATTACCCGCTGGCGTTCTGCCGCGAGTTCGGGGTGATCGGCGTCCCACTCCGACTCAGTTTCGAGATCCCACGCACGGCGCAGATCGAAGCTCATGGCCGCCAGCATGGTCAGGACAACCACCATGCCAAACGAAGCGGCTCCGGCTCCCGCGCTGATTTCCATCAAACCTTGGAAATCCGCCAACGCCGCCAGAATGATAACCACGAAAACGTCGAGCATCGACCATTGGCCGATGAACTCAACCATTTGGTAGAGACGGGTGCGCTGCCGCAAATTGGTCGTGCTGCGCCACTACAATGTCAGCGCCAGAAAGCCGAGAGACAATAGTTTTGTCAATGGCACGACGACACTGGCCACAAAAACGATGAGCGCGATATCCCAGGAGCCCATTTCCCACAGCTCAATCACCCCACCCAGTATGGTATGGGCACTGTCGCCAGTAATGGAACTGACGCGCATCACTGGCAGCACGTTGGCGGGAATATAAAACACCACTGCAGCCAGCAGCAGTGCCCAGGTGCGCGCCAGCGTATCGGGCTTGCGATAATGCAGTACGGCATCGCATCGCTGACAATGGTGTGTGGTTTCGGGATCCGCAGCCTCGTCGATGGCCTGCACCTGACCACACACATGACAGCCGGCCAGAATCGTATCCGTATCCAGATCCGGAACATGCACTGGCACCACACCACGGCGCTCGGCCAGGCGCCAGATGGCAGCCGGTGCCAGGCGGCTCAGCATGGTCAGAAACACGGTCAGTGCACCAAACGCAAACAGGCCTACCCGCGGCTCGACGGCCGCCATGGCCGCCAACTTGACCACGGACACCAGCACACCCAGCAGGAACACCTGCACCATGCTCCAGGGTCGCAGCAGCCCCAGCAGCCGCACCACGGTGGTAAAGCCGAAAGGCAACTTGCCCACCGACAACGGGGCCAGCACAAATAGCAGCACGCATAGTTGCAGCAGCGGGATTACGAACCCCACCGTGCCTGTCATGAAGGCCACCACATAATGGCCCTGACGCCAGGTGATCCCGACGGCATCGAGCAGCGTAGCTTCGCTGGTCATGCCTTGAACCGATAAGGCTGCCACCGGAAACGTGTTGACCACGGCAAACAGGATCAGGCCGGTGATCGCCAGCGCCAGCCAGCTCGAGAGCGTCAAACCACTGTAGCGCCACAACGTGGAGCCACAGCGTTCGCACGCAGCCGCCTCACCCGGATCAAGACTGTGCCAGCGATAAACGCTGGCACAGTGCTCGCAGGCGATAAGAGAATGGTGTTCCAACTGGAACCCTAAGCCGAGGGCATCATTCGACCAACTCGACTTCCGGCTTGTCCTTGGAGCTGGAGGACGGCTTGCCCGAGTCGTCGAAGGACAACACGACCTTGTCGTCCCCGTCGAAATCCACGGTGACGTTGCCGCCGTCGACCAGGCGTCCGAACAGCAGTTCGTCGGCCAGGGCCGACGGATGGTGTCCTGGATGAGCCGTTGCATGGGCCGCGCACCCATGAGCGGGTCGAAGCCATGTTTGGCCAGATAATCGCGCAGCTTCTCGGTGAACACCGCCTCGACGCGCCGCTCGTGCAACTGGTCTTCGAGCTGCATGAGGAACTTGTCGACCACGCGCAGGATGATCTCGCGATCCAGTGCCGCAAAGGGGATGATGGCATCCAGCCGGTTACGGAACTCCGGCGTGAACATCCGCCGGATTTCCGCCATCTCGTCGCCCACCACGCGTGTATTGGTAAAGCCGATGGCGGCTCGATTGAGCGTTTCGGCTCCGGCATTGGTCGTCATGATGAGGATGACGTTGCGGAAATCAGCCTTGCGGCCATTGTTGTCCGTCAACGTGCCATGATCCATCACATGCAGCAGGATATTGAAAATATCCGGATGGGCTTTTTCGATTTCATCGAGCAGCAGCACGCAGTGCGGCTGCTTGGTGATGGCTTCGGTCAAAAGGCCACCCTGGTCGAAGCCGACATAGCCCGGAGGCGCACCAATAAGGCGAGAGACCGCATGGCGCTCCATGTACTCGGACATGTCAAAGCGCAGCAACTCGATACCCAACGTGAACGCCAATTGGCGCGCAACCTCGGTCTTGCCCACTCCGGTGGGCCAGAGAAAAGGAAAGCGCCAATGGGTTTGTCTGGTTTGCCCAGCCCCGAGCGCGCCATCTTGATGGCCGCGGCCAGCGCATCAATGGCCTGGTCCTGGCCGAAGACGACAGTCTTCAAATCGCGATCCAGTGTGGCCAGTTTGCTCCGATCGTCATTGGAGACCGACTGCGGCGGGATGCGCGCGATCTTCGAAACGATGGCTTCGATTTCGGCTTTGCCGATGACCTTTTTCTGCCGCGAACGGGGCAGCAGCCGCTGCGCTGCACCGGCTTCATCGATCACGTCGATGGCCTTGTCCGGCAGATGCCGGTCATTAATGTAACGCGCCGACAACTCCGCAGCCGCGGTCAAGGCGGCGGCCGAATAGCGCACGCTGTGATGTTCTTCGAAGCGGCTCTTCAGGCCGCGCAGAATCTGCACGGTCTGTTCGACGCTGGGTTCGGGGACATCGATTTTCTGAAAGCGGCGCGACAACGCGTGGTCTTTCTCGAAGACGCCGCGATACTCGGTATAGGTGGTCGCGCCAATGCACTTGAGCTGCCCGGACGACAACGCCGGTTTGAGCAGATTGGAGGCGTCCAACGTACCGCCCGATGCCGAACCGGCACCGATGAGGGTGTGGATTCATCGATGAAGAGCACGGCATGGGGGTTGCCGCGGATCTGCTTGAGCACGCCCTTGAGCCGTTGCTCGAAATCGCCGCGGTACTTCGTGCCGGCAAGCAGCGCCCCCATGTCCAGGGAGTAGACCTGGGCGGCCTGAAGGATCTCGGGCACTTCACCCCGCGTGATGCGCCAGGCCAGGCCTTCGGCGATGGCCGTTTTGCCCACGCCTGCCTCGCCAACCAGCAAGGGATTGTTCTTGCGGCGGCGGCACAGCACCTGGATCACGCGCTCGACTTCGTGTTCGCGGCCGATGAGCGGATCGATGCGGCCAGCCAGCGCCGCAGCGTTCAGGTCGGTGGCATATTGGTCCAGCGGCGACTGACGGGCTTCCCCGCCCTCTTCTCCGGGACTTTGCTGTTCTTTCTGTACGGCCGAAGGTTCTTCCTGCGGCTGCTTGCTGATGCCATGCGACAGAAAATTGACCACATCCAACCGTGTCACGCCCTGCTGCTGCAGGTAGTAGACGGCGTGCGAATCCTTTTCACCGAAAATGGCCACCAGCACATTGGCGCCGGTAACAGGCTTTTTGCCCGTGCCGCCTGCCGAGACATGCATGATGGCGCGTTGAATCACGCGCTGGAAACCCAGGGTCGGCTGGGTATCCACCTCTGCGCCACTGGGAATCACAGGCGTGTTTTCAGTAACGAATTGGCGCAGATTACGGTGCAAATCGTCCAGGTTGGCCGCGCAGGCGCGCAACACCTCGACCGCCGAGGCGTTGTCCAGCAACGACAGCAATAAATGCTCGACAGTAATGAACTCATGCCGAGCCGAACGGGCCTCGACGAATGCCATATGCAGGCTGACTTCAAGCTCTTGGGAAATCACGCTTCCTCCGTAACGCACGAAGCGGCAGGTACACGCTTCGTATTCTATGCCGATCAGGGCGTAACGCCAGCGATTTCAAATTCCAGGTCAGTGTATCGCCCGGCGTCGTCCATCACGGTGAGGTGGTAGCGCCCATTGCGCTTCAGGGACAATCCCTGCCTTTCGGCCGCCCGGCCTGTCGATATAACTTACCATCCAACATCCACCATACCTGGCCTTCAGCCCCGAAAGGGCCAGATCCAGAATAACCTCGTGCGTGCCGGGCACGGGCCGAAGCACCGCCCCCTGGGCCACGCCCTCGATACGAATGGGGCCGCCTGCCAAACTGGCATATTCGGTAAATGAGGGCGGAACCGTATCATTCAAGGCCCAGGCCGCACGTTGTTGGGGACAAACGCCCTCTGGGGCATGTTCGCGCCGCCACCCACGGGCCAACACGACACCACGGCAGTCACCGATGCTGGACGCACCCGCACGCGGGGTGCTCCGGCCGGCAGCGCCGCCACGACGTCCTGCAATAACGGGGCTGCGATATTGGCGCCAAAGAAACCGGGATTGGGCGTGCCATCCGGACGCCCAACCCAGACGCCGATCGTCCATCCATCTGTGACGCCAATAGCCCAGGCATCACGAAACCCGAAGCTGGTGCCGGTTTTCCAGGCCAGCGCCCATCCTGGCGAGGCGGACTGGAAAAAAGGCCGGTCAGGGTGACCTCCCCTTCCAGAATATCGCGTACGATCCAGGCGGCACCGGCGCTCATGGCGCGGCTTTCGCGCCTGGGCTCGTCCGGGCGCAGGCGGGGCTGTCCCGCCAGTCCTTCGCGCGCCAGCGCACGATAAGCGCCCACCAACTCTTGCAGGCTAGTGCCTCCGCCCCCCAGAATCAGGCTCAAATTCGGAGCCGCGCCGGCGGGCATACGCAAATGAACACCGGCGTTGAGCATGGCCGAGGCAAAGCGCATCGGCCCTACACGGTCAAGAAGATCGACCGCCGGCACGTTCAACGAGCGCTGCAGCGCCTGAGACACACTGACGGGCCCGGAAAACGATGCCTGGAAATTACCCGGCGCATAACCGCCGAACGACATCGGCACGTCCATCAGCAGGCTCTCGGAATGCACCAGGCCGTCGTCGAGCGCCTGCGCGTACAGAAAGGGCTTGAGCGTGGAACCGGGAGAGCGTATTGCACGGACCATGTCGACATGCGCATACCGGCTGTCATCGGAAAAATCCGCCGAACCAGCATAAGCTTTTACGTCGAGGCTGTCGTTGTCCATCACCAGAACGGCCATGGACACCTTGGGAGGCAGGCTATCGACTCGGTCGAGCAACATGCGTTCGACCGTTGTCTGCATGTCGGCATCGAGCGTGCTGGCCACGACGGGCTGGCCACGGGCCTGACCTTGGAGTAAACGCTGGGCGGCCAACGGCGCGAGCCAACGCGCCCGCAGCGGCGGCGCCACCACATTTTCGATTCGTGCATCGGCCACCCGCGCCACGCTCCAGAGGCCGGCTGCCTGCATGCGCGACATGACTTTGTCACGCGCGGCCTGCGCCCGTTCCGGATGCCGGTCCGGCCGCAGACGTGACGGCGCCTGCGGCAGGGCCGTAAGCAACGCGGCTTCGGCATCGCTCAGGTCGCGCGCAGACTTGCCCAACCAAAGGCGCGCGCCCATTTCCACGCCCTCGACGATGCCCCCCATGGGCGCATGCGCGAGGTACATGCCCAGGATTTCATCCTTGCTGTAGTGCATCTCCAGTTGCACGGCACGCCAGACCTGTCGTCCTTTGGCCGCGAGACTGCGCGACGGCTGCCCTGCCAATGCCGGATCCAGCATGCGGGCGACCTGCATGGTCAAGGTGGACCCGCCTGAAACAATGCGTCCATGGCGGGCCCACTGCCACCCGGCCGCAGCATAGCCCACGGATTAATGCCGGGATGCCAGTAAAACCAACGATCTTCGTAGGCCAGCAGCGTCTGCACATAACGTGGCGACACATCATCTGGCGCGACCGGATAGCGCCACACGCCATCTTCACTGGGGTAATTGTGCAAAGGGGTGCCATCGCTGGCGACCACCACCCGCGCGCCAGCCGCCCCCACGGGCGGCAAGGGCAACAGCAGATCCAGCACGAACAACGCGACCAAAGGCAAACCCAGTAGGACGCCGCCAGACAGAGCCAGCCGACGCCTTCGGCGCGTTACTTGCCCGGCTGTCGGTCGCGGATTTCGATGCTGCTCCATGTATCGCCCACACCGCGCAGTTCTGGCCGGTACATATCCTCAGCCACGACCGCAGGAACGCTGTAACGACCTGGCGTCACCACGCGCGCCAGATAAAAGATGTCGACCTTGCCGCGACCCAAGGTGGCCGCGGCCACATAGCGGTCGTCGCGAAACTCCCGGTGTTTGATATTGGGATTGGCCATGGCCTGCGCGACCTCGCGCCCGCCAATCTGCCAATCCTGCAGGGCCGGGCTTTGCGAAAGATTCAGGTTCTCCACCTCAAATCCTGCCGGTACGCGGTCGACGATAAGCGCGTCAGGTACATACTGGTTGGCATCAGCCTGTATCCGGACCACCAGCATGTCACCGGTCTGCAAAAGACCGCCATCCCAGGCAGTGCCATCCGGACGATACCAGCGTCTTTGCAACGTGATCACATCATTGCGGGCAACGGGAGCCGTCCTTGGCGTGCCCTGAACGTCAAATTCGACAAACAGGGCCTGGTTGCCGTTGTTGCGCACGCGCATGGCCCCAAACTCGGCGGCCTCGACTGCCAGCACCTGATCCTGCGCACCAGAGAGACTGCGGTTGCCGCCAGCCTGCTGCAGGCTGGCCTGCCACGGCGAGTTGCGGTCGCCGCCGGCAGCGCTGGCAGCCAAAAGCAGGGCCATACGCTCCTGTGTCGAGAGATAAGAGCGATTTCCCAATCGCGCTGCGGCCTCTTCCAGCAGGGTCTCCTGGCGGGGATGGTTCAACCCGTACTGGTTGACCAGCGCATAGGCCTGCGTGTAGTCACGCACACTGCTGCCGTAATCGCCCAACCATTCCTCATAGGCCGCAGCGCCACGACGCGTGATTCCGTAGGCTCGCGTCATGCCCTGCTCCAGCGCGGTCTTCATGCGCCCGTCATCACCCAACAGTTTGAACGCAACCGCAAGCTGGATGAGTGGCAGTGGCGAACGCGCTCTGTCACCATAGTTGTCGAACAACTGCCTGACGGTCGACAGCGGGGCCTTTCCATCGCGCGCCAACGCATACGCGGCGCTGGCCAGGCCAGCAAAACGGCGATGGTCGTTACGCAACACCTCGGCGCCGGCACTGTCAATGCGGCCGCTTTCCATGCCTTTGCGCAGGTTGGCCGACCAACTGCCGAAACTGTTAGGCGTCTGCTGCAACTGCTCCAGCAGCCATTGGCGTGTGCGCTGCAGACTGTCATCAGCGACCTTGAAACCCCGGTCGCGGGCATCTTGCATGAAACTCAAGGCATAGGCGGTCAGCCAGACGTCGCGCGAGCTGTAATCACCCCACAGCGAATAGGAACCGGTCGCCGCGCGCATGCCGGACAATCGCGCGAGGGCCCCGTCTATCCGGGACTGACGCTCGGCCGGGGTATGCGGCTGCAGGCCAAACCGTTGGGCCGCAGCGTCGTCGATAATGACCCAGGGGATGGTTGCGCTGATCGTCTGCTCCGTGCAGCCATAGGGGTAGTTGAGCAAACCCTGCACCAGAGCGCTGACGTTGAGGGGCGGACGGTTGGACAGCGTCATCGATGCCATGATCGAGTCGGCATGCCAATCCGCCAGCAAGTCGGCGGAGGGCGTCCACTCCTGACCCGGACTCAGACGGATACGGCGCACGCGGCGCTCGGCAGCATGGGCCGGCTGCACCTGCAACACCGATTCGCGCTCAATCCTCAGGCCGTCACCTTCGACCACCAGCCGCATGAGCTCCAGGCCATAAGAGCTGGTCGTGGTGGCAACAAAGCGCAGTGTCTTGCGCTCCTTATCCTTGAGGACTACGGTACGTGTGCTATCGGCGATGGCCAGCGGATCGAGAGCCTGTAGTTTGACGGAGACGCTGCGCGTCGCACCGCTGAGGTTGGTCAGATCGAGCGCTACGGCGGCCTGGTCGCCAGGCGTGATGAAGCGCGGCGTGCTTAATTCGGCTACCAAAGGCGCGGCAACGGTGACCTCCGCGTCGGCACTGCCATACCGGTCGGCAGAGAACGCCACGGCCATCAAACGCAAGGTGCCATTGAAATCCGGTACATCGAAATCGATGTCCGCCTGCCCGCTTTCATCCAGTTCGACCACCCCCGAAAAAAGGTCCACCAGTTTGACCTTCTTGGGCAGGCTGCGGCTATCACCCCTCATGGCCGCATCGCCGCCCCACTTCAGACGCCCCGGGGTGCCGTCCATTTTTTCGATCAGCTTGCCGTACATATCGAGCAGTTCAGGCCCGTAGCGGTGTTTACCGAAGAAGAAATCGAGGGGATCCGGTGTGGCGTACTGGTTGATATTGAGGATGCCAACATCAACCGCCGAGAGTGTCACATACGCCTTGCCGGCTGGCAGGTCACCGACGTTGACGCGCACGGTGGCCGGTTTTTCCGGCTCGATTTTGCCGGGAGCATCAAGGCTGACGGCGAGTTTGCGGCCCTTGCTGGCCAGGGGCAGATAAGCCAGCCCCAGCGCACGCGCCGGGGTGACCCGGTCACCCTCACTGCCCGGCCGGAACACGGTCGCCGACACGTACAGGTCGTGGCGTTTCCAATCTGCGCTGACCGGAATCTCGACCTCAGTTCCCGTCGTCTTGACCGGTAGCCACTGCGACCACAACATGCGATCGCCTTCCACCGTGATGAGCGCTTGCCCATCGTGCGGTGGTAGGACCGTCATGCGCACCTTGCCGCCAGGCTCCGCGGGCAGACCCTGCATCTGCAGTTGCACACGATCCGGGCGGTTGCCCACCGCATCGGCATCCTGCGCATTCCAGCCCGCATAGAACCGGTAACGCGCGACCTCACCGGTCTGAGGATCGGCGAGCTCGAGCCGGTATCTGCCCCAGTTGACATCCACAGTCAGTGCCGCACGCCCCTCGATATCCATCACGCGTGAATCAACGAGTTCCTCAGTCTCCGTATAGCCGTTGTTCCAGCCGCGCTGATCATCGAAACGCCAATAGTATTGGCGCTGCTCGCGATACAGCCGTAGCTGCGCGCCCTTGACCGGCTGCGGTTTGCCCTCGGCATCGACACGGATGACCTCGAAACCTGCCGGGGCGCCCTCTCGCGTCACGTCGCGGTCAAATAACGGGCGCAGCCCTATCAGGTTTTCGGCTGGCCATACGTTGCGCTCGATCGAGCGCACCACGGGCCGTCCGCCCGACTCCAGCAAGCTGACTGACAAACGCACCGTCATCGGAGAGTGCGCGTCAGCTGCCTGGGGGTCTACACGGATCTCGCCGCGCCCTTGCTCGTCCAACTCCGTGTCGGGCAACTCCTCGAAGCGGCGGCGGGTATCGTCGGCGACGTCACCAAAAATGAATCCCGGCCATTGCCGTGGCAAGGCCACCCGATCGCGCTTGACCTGGAAGCTGGCCAGCACCCGATTGCCGGCAGCCGGCGCTCCATAAAGGTAATCGCCTTGCAGATCCACACTCCAGGAATCCTGCGGATGGAGCACGGGTTGCTCCGTGTTCAGTGCCAGCTTCATGCGTTCGGGCAGAAATTCTTCGACCTGAAACTTCCAGCTCGCATCCGGCGTCCTCGCGGCTGGATCAACCCGCAACTCCAGCATCCATGTGCCGGTCGGCGCATCCTGCGCCAAGCTGACGACCTGTTCCAAATAGTTAGGCAACCGCTCTTTCGGGTGCCACAAGGTGTTGCTGACCACACGGCCGTCGGGACGCTTGAGCGTGGCGGTCAGGGGGCTGGCCGCCAAAGGCCGCCCATCCGGGTCACGTGCCAGAACCGAGACATTGAATTGCTCGCCGGGGCGATACAGGTTGCGTCCGGCATACACGAAAAGGTTGTTGTTGCGCGCCGGATAGCCACCTATGTCGTACTCGGACAGATCCAGCGCAGGCTCACCCAACGCCAACAGGGTCATTTCCTTGCCGCGCGTCGCGCGCATGACTCGGGCATTGGCGTGCGAACCATCAAACCGCACATGGCCCTGGGCGTCCGCGCTGGCCTGGGCCAGCGTTTTGCCGGCCCGTCGACCAGCTCCACGCGCACTTCCGGCAACGGCTGCCCCGTCTTCAGGGACACGGCATAGGCCTCGCTGCGATCGGGGTACCGCCGGGCATGCAGACCAATGTCACTCACATAGAAATACGTGGTCTGGTACTCGTATCGAAAACGCCCCGGTTGGCTCATCACGGCAATATAGATGCCGGGATCCTGCAGTTCTTGGATGTGCTCGACCGGCAGGAAGGTCACATGACGCCGATTGGGCTTGTCATCGGTGAGGAAGCGGCCCTGGTAGACGCTGCTGGTGAGCGTATTCAAGCGGTCCAGATCCCAATTGCTCACCGAGCCTTTCATACTGCGGTTATCGGCATAACGCCAGCCATCCTCTTCCTCCTGGTCGCCATCCTGATCGTCAACCGCGGCGCCACGCCCGCGGCCCACGCCGAGCACGGTATCGAAAAACTCGGGCACGCGTTGCGGATCGACGCGCAGAAACTGCACGTCGACTTCCGGCATATTGACGGTGGCAACTGGCAATCCGCCGTTCTGGCCGGCGGGCAACACGACCCCACGGCCTGCGCACCAGGCAGGCCGCTGCGCACACTGATCGCATAGCGCTTGAGGGGTTGCACGTAGGGGAAATAGACCACCCGCGGATTGTCCCCCACCACCCAGCCCCCCTGCACTGCACGTCCCTGGGGCGCTGGCTGATCTGAGCGGGCAGCACTCGGCTTACTGGAAGAGGCCTCCTCACTGTCGGCATTGGCCAGCGGCCCCACTTCGGTGACCTGAAGATATCGCCCCAGATCGGCTTTGCGATCCACAGGCTGAGTGAAGGTCAGAGCCAGCGCCAGGCTCTCGTTGAACTGCCGGGGCTGGCAATTCAATGCCGAAAACGCATCCGGTTCCCCGATCTTGGCTTGGGCCGCCGGGAGGTCGGCGGTCGCTTTGGTGGGAGAGGCGGTTGGCGACGCAGACGTCACACCAGCCGGTGTCGCCTCGTGCGACGCGGGCGTCTTGCCTGCGAGCCACCCCAGCCCCACGGCGGTGGCAAGAACGATCGCCCCCGCCACACCCAGCCAGACCTTCTTGTTGTTCGTCAAGGCGCACCTCTAGCTGCTACGTCGTTGACAGCCGCCAGGATGCTGGCCGCAACGGCCTTACTTTTTTAGGACAGCCACCGGGCGGTGGGCCCCGCGATCGGTGACTAAACGGGTTCCATGATGCACTGCAGAGGATGCTGTTTGGCACGCGCATACTGCGCCACCTGCGCGATACGCGTAGCGGCCAAATCACGCGGATAGACGCCGCAGATGCCTCTGCCCTCGTGATGGACCTGGAGCATGATCCGTGTGGCTTCTTCCTGATTTTTGCCGAAAAACTTCTGCAAAACCTTCACCACGAACTCCATCGGGGTGTAATCGTCATTAAGCAGTACGACCTGGTACATCGGCGGCGGAGCAGTACGCGCCGGCTGCTTCTCGACTACCACATCGTGCTGCGAATCCAAGGTTGAACTCATAGGGCGGCTATTCTATTTAATCGGCCAAATATTCACGTCAGACTTACTCAAAATTACACGCAGACATGCGTAGTTTCCATACTTGACGCCAGAAAGAAAAGGGGCGCATTATCCATGCAATCGGAGGCCTTCATGCTTGTTTGTCAAGGCAACCGTTCCCGGATGGGCATCAGGTCAGGCCGAAGCCCCTTCGTCCAACATACGATTCAAAAGAGGCAGTCCGCATGTCTGACATGACCGCAACCGCCGTCCAAGGGGACAATCCAAAATCTACCGGAACCGTCAAATGGTTCAACGACGCGAAAGGTTTTGGCTTCATTACACCCGATGATGGCGGAGAAGATCTTTTCGCGCATTTTTCGTCTATCCAGATGAACGGTTTCAAAACCCTCAAGGAAGGCCAGAAAGTCGCTTTCGAGACTATCCAGGGTCCGAAAGGCAAGCAAGCACTCAATATTACGTCGGCCTGAGAAAGGCTGGCAGCCGATATTATGAAGGCGGAGCCATAGGGCTCCGTCTTTTCGTTTGCCGGCAGTGTCGCTGCCGGCGCGCTGCAGTTGGGGGTACCATAGCCGTCATCCGCCGCCCCTCTATTGCCGTACATGCAGATCTTCTCCGCCTTTCTTCGCCCCGCTGCGCTCGCCCTGGCCATCTCTCCCTTCATCGCCATGGCTGCCGGCCCCAAACAGGACACCCTGCCAACCACGCAGTTGTCGACTGGCATTCATGTCATCCAGGCCGAAGTTGCCGACACCGATGCCAAACGCCGCGTCGGGCTGATGAATCGCCAAGAGCTGCCTGGCAACAGCGCGATGCTGTTTGTCTTTGAAGAGCCAGACCTGCAGTGCTTCTGGATGCGCAACACACCGCTGCCGCTGTCGATTGCCTTCATCGCAGATGATGGCACGATTTCCAACATCGAAGACATGGCACCGCAGACCGATGATCCGCATTGCTCGCGCAAACCCGTGCGCTATGCGCTGGAAATGAGCCAGGGCTGGTTTGCCCAACGAGGCGTCAAAGCGGGCGCGAAGATCGACGGCTTGCCATGATCGTCCATGACAGCTGAAAAACAGGGGTTCAACGAATCCCTGTTTTCTGTGGCCGAGTCTACGTCAGACGCGCTCGATGATCAGCGCAATTCCTTGACCCACGCCAATGCACATGGTGCACAGGGCATAGCGGCCCCCGGTACGATGCAACTGATTGATGGCGGTCGTCGCCAAGCGGGCACCACTGGCGCCCAGAGGATGGCCCAGCGCAATGGCGCCCCCATTGGGGTTGACGCGAGCATCGTCATCGGCGATGCCCAGATCCCGCAACACGGCCAGACCTTGTGCGGCAAAAGCCTCATTCAGTTCGATGACATCCATCTGCGCCAGCGTCAGGCCGGTTTGCGCCAACACCTTGCGGGTGGCCGGCGCTGGCCCCATACCCATGATGCGCGGCGCCACACCGGCAGTAGCCATGCCCACGACACGAGCGCGCGGCGTCAGACCGTGGCGAGCGGCGGCCTTCTCGTCGGCCAGCAAGAGCGCAACGGCGCCGTCATTGACGCCGGAAGCGTTACCCGCGGTGACACTGCCACCCTCGCGCACCACGCCTTTTAGCTTGGCCAGCGACTCCAAGGTCGTTTCACGGGGGTGTTCATCCTTATCCACGATCAGGGCATCGCCCTTTTTCTGCGGAATGGATACCGGCGTGATCTCGGCGTCGAAATACCCTGCCTGTTGCGCACGAGCGGTCTTTTGCTGGCTGGCCAGCGCAAACTTATCCTGATCGGCGCGTGAAACCTTGTAATCATCGGCCACGTTCTCGGCCGTTTCGGGCATCGAGTCCACACCATATTGGGCTTTCATCAGTTTGTTGATGAAGCGCCAGCCAATGGTGGTGTCATAAATGGCGGCGCTGCGCGAAAACGCGCTGTCGGCCTTGCCCATGACAAACGGAGCTCGGCTCATGCTCTCCACCCCGCCGGCCAGCATAAGGCCAGCTTCACCGGCGCGGATGGCGCGCGAAGCAGTACCGATCGCATCCAGGCCCGATCCGCACAGGCGATTGATGGTCGCACCCGCCACTTCGATGGGCAGGCCGGCCAGCAACGAGGCCATGCGAGCCACGTTGCGGTTGTCTTCACCGGCCTGATTGGCGCAGCCGAAAATGATGTCGTCGATCTCTTCCCAACGCACATTGGGATTACGTGCCATCAATGCCTTGATCGGGATAGCAGCCAGGTCGTCGGCACGTACCGACGACAAAGCGCCACCATAGCGGCCAAAAGGAGTACGGATCGCATCGCAGATAAAAGCTTGCTGGGTCATGGCTCGTCAGAATTGGATGAGTGAAGAAGGTTACGGCCATGTTACCGCAGCGTCTCCTGCGCCATCCCGGTGCAGCCACAGGTGTCCAGGGAACGGACGCTGTCTAACCCCTGGACGAATCCGCTGAAGGCGCCGCGCGAGAGACCTCCTGCAGCGCAGCCCGGCGAAAGCGGCCTGCGGAAAAATGATAGAAAGGCTGCGGGCAGAACTGGCGGGAGACCACCGAGGCCAACAGCGAGCCGGCCAGCAACCAGAACAGCATGGGCTGGCTGCCGGTCATTTCCATCACGACCACACTGGCGGTCAGGGGGGCCTGCGTGGCGGCCGCCAGAAAGGCCGCCATCGAGATCAGCACCAGCACCCGGCCGTCGACCGAGCCACCCGTCCACAGCCACAATTGATGCCCCAGACCGGCACCGGTGGTCAGGGCGGGCGTGAAGATGCCGCCCGGAATGCCCGCCCAATAGGAAGCCACCGTGGCGGCCAGCTTGGACAGGCCAAAACCTGCCGGGGCCTGACCTTCGCCACCCAACAGCACTGCTGCCGTTTCGTAACCCGTGCCATAGGTGGCGCCGGCGCTGGTCACCCCGATCAGGGCGACGACCAAACCAAGCCCGAAGGCCGCCATCACCGGGCGGCGGCGCACGGACTCTCGCCAGTGCACAGGCAAGACGCCTGGCAGTCCCTTGCCGAGCAGGCGTGCGAAGATGCCACCCAGGCAACCATTCAAAAGCCCGCAGGCGACGACCCACCACACCATGTTTTCGGACAGCGACCCGGCGCCGAACACACCAAAATAGGGATTGTTGCCGGCCAGCGCCACCACCATGAAACCGCAGGCCAACACGCCCAGCAGCACGAGCCGCTGCCAGCGCAGCCCGGTGCCGCGGCCAAGTTCCTCGATGGCGAAAATCACCCCGGCCAAGGGCGCGTTGAACGCCGCAGCCAGCCCTCCTGCTGCCCCTGCTGCGATCAACTCCTGCGTGTGGAAACCACGCATGCGCAAGCCCAATCGCCGGCAGAGATTGCCCCACGCCAGCATCACCGCCGCGCCCACCTGCACGGAAGGCCCTTCGCGGCCCACGGAGGCGCCGGCCAACATGGCGCAGAAAGTGAGGGGGATCTTCCAGAGGGTTTGCCGCAGCGAAACCAGGCGGTGCTGGGCCGGCCCCGGAGGCATGGACAAGGCGGCAATAACCTGGGGAATCCCGCTGCCGGCCGCCTGAGGCGCAACGCGCAGGGTCAGCCAACGTAAGGCCGCGAGCGCGCAAGGCAGCACTACGAGAGCTAGCATTCCATGAGTGCTGGTCCAATGCCGGTTCCATTCCAGCGCCTTATCAGCCATAAGCGCGAATCCCATCGAAACCAGGGCTGACCTGCTCCCCGTGATTAGTACGAAATCGATGTAGAGTCCGTTCCCAAAGGAATGGCAATGAAGAAACGATTTACGGAAGAGCAAATCATCGGCGTGCTCAAGGAAGCCGATGCAGGTGCCAAGCCCGCAGAGTTGTGCCGCAAGCACGGAATCTCCGAGGCAACGTACTACAACTGGAAGGCGAAGTTCGGTGGCATGACGGTGTCGGACGCTCAGAGGCTCAAGGAGCTGGAGCAGGAGAACAACAAGCTCAAGAAGCTGTTGGCCGAGTCGATGCTGGACAAGGCGGCGCTTCAGGATCTGCTAAGCCGAAAGTAGTCAGCCCGCAGGCCAAACGCGAGGCGGTCAGGACATTAATGACCGAGCGCAGCATGGGTGTTACCCGGGCCTGTGGGCTGGTAGGAATTTCGCGGTCGCTGTTTGCCTACGAGAGCACACGCTCAGGCGATGCTGCGCTGACCGAGCGCATGAAAGAGATGGCAGTGGCGAAACGACGCTACGGCTATCGGAGGATCCATGTGCTCTTACGTCGCGAAGGCTGGCAAGCAAATCACAAGCGAATCTGGCGGCTGTACAGTCTGGCAGGGTTAAGCGTGCGAAAACGAAAGCGTAAGCGAATCGCGGCGACCGAGCGCGTGGTTCGCCCAGCGGCAATCGCGCCGAATCAGAGTTGGTCAATGGACTTTGTGGCCGACGGCCTAGCCTATGGCCGCCGATTCCGCTGTTTGACTATCGTCGATGACTACACTCGCGAATGCCTGGCCATCGAGGTCGATACGTCGTTGCCGGGACTGCGTGTTGCCATGGTGCTGCAACGGCTGGCGGAGATGCGTGGCCTGCCGCGATCTATTACCGTGGACAACGGGCCAGAGTTCGCCGGAAGAGCCTTGGACGCCTGGGCCTACCAAGCAGGCGTAAAGCTGTCGTTTATTCGGCCGGGTAAGCCGGTGGAGAACGCTTATATCGAAAGTTTCAACGGCAAGTTCCGCGACGAATGCCTTAACGAGCACTGGTTCTTGTCCCTGCGACAGGCTAAAAGCTTGATCGAAAACTGGCGAGTCGAGTACAACACCGATCGGCCTCACAGCGCGCTCGGATATTTAACGCCGGCGCAATTCGTGCAGGCTCATCAGAAAGAAGGTCTTTTACCCCTGGGCTCTATGTCGGTGCCGTACTAAATCTGGGGGCAGGTCAGCACCGCCAACGTAACACCAACCTGATAACCCACCGGCGCACAACAAAAAACCCGGCTTACAGCCGGGTCTCGATCGTGCAAGGCGCGCCAGGCGCGCCGTATGCCTCTCAGGCGAAGTTCTTCGCCGCAAATTCCCAGTTCACCAGTGCCCAGAAGTTCTCCAGGTACTTGGGACGAGCGTTGCGATAGTCGATGTAGTAGGCGTGTTCCCAGACATCACAGGTCAGCAACGGCTTGTCGGTCGTGGTCAAGGGCGTGGCGGCGTTGCTGGTGTTGACGATATCCAGCGAACCGTCGGCCTTCTTGACCAGCCAGGTCCAACCCGAACCGAAGTTGCCGGCAGCCGACTTATTGAAGGCTTCCTTGAACGCGTCGAGGCTGCCCCACTTGGCATTGATGGCCTCGGTCAGCGTGCTACAGGGTTCGCCGCCGCCGTTGGGCGAGAGGCTGTTCCAGTAGAACGTGTGATTCCAGACCTGGGCGGCGTTGTTGAAAATGCCACCAGACGACTTCTTGACGATGTCTTCGAGCGACGCGTTTTCAAACTCGGTGCCGGCGATCAGGTTGTTCAGATTGGTGACGTAAGTCTGATGGTGCTTGCCGTAGTGGTACTCCAGCGTTTCCTTGGAGATGCGCGGAGCCAGCGCGTCCATCGCGTAAGGCAGAGGGGGAAGAGTATGTGCCATAGTCGATTCCTTCTTTGTTGAATGCACGATCAAACCAGATGATTGTATCGGCTCTTCTCGGGGGTATCGCCTCAACCCGGGCAAAAGCCAGGGTTAACGGCTGGATTCAATGCTCGTGATGTCGGCGCCGACCCGGCCATGAGCCAGATCTATGCTCACAGCCGCACCCACCGCCAGCGCGCCGGCCTGGCTGATGACCTGACCCTGCGCATCACGCACTATCGCATAGCCACGAGCCAAGGTATTTTCAGGGTCAAGAGCGCGCAACTGCGCCGCCAAGGCCAGTAAACGTGCACGCCGCTCTGCCAGCAAAGCCTGCTGGCCGCGAGCCAGCCGTTGCGTCAGCCCTTGCACCCGATCGAGGCTGCGCGCCATCTGCGGCGCGCGCCGGGCCAGGCGCTGGGTAAGAATGCTCAGGCGGGCGTCGCTCAAGGACAGCGGACGCTTGGCAGCCGAGGCGAGCCTGTGCCGCAAGGTATTGAGACGCTCCCGCTGATTCGCCACGCGCTGCGCAGGCGAAATCAGTTGGGCACTCAATCGGTCAAGACGCTGCCCTGCCTGGTCCAGTCGGCGCTGTTGTGCGCGCGCCAGCCGCGTGGTCACGTGGCCCAGCGCAGCCAGCAGGTCAGCGCGGGGAACGCACGCCAGCTCGGCCGCCGCAGTGGGCGTGGGCGCCCTGACGTCGGCGACAAAGTCCGCGATCGTGAAGTCGGTTTCATGGCCAACGCCCGTGATTACTGGTATGGCGCACTCGGCCACGGCGCGGGCCAGGTCCTCATCGTTGAAGCTCCACAGATCCTCGATACTGCCTCCGCCACGCACCAGCAACAAGGTGTCGACTTCCCGGCGGGCGCTGGCCGCCCTGACCTGACTGGTCAGCCGCGCGGCAGCATCGGCGCCCTGCACCGGAGCCGGATAGACGATGACACCGACCTGCGGCGCGCGCCGCGCCAGCGCGGAGAGCACGTCACGCAATGCAGCCGCGTGCAAAGAGGTGACCACCCCGATGGCGCGCGGCAGCCGCAACGGGCTGCGCTTGCGCTGCGGGTCGAATAAACCTTCGGCAGCCAGCTTGTCCTTCAGGCGCAAAAACGCTTCATACAAATTGCCCACGCCGGCCCGACGCATGGCGTCGGCCTGAAGCTGAAAATCACCCCGCGGCTCGTAGAGCGACACGCGTGCGCGCACCTCCACCTCGTCTCCCGCGCGCGGCACGAACCCGACCGCTGCTGCCCGGCTGCGGAACATGACCGTACGCACGCCGGCGCGAGCGTCTTTGAGCGTGAAGTACCAATGCCCGGATGCGGCCTGGGTGAAGTTCGAGACCTCCCCGCGCACCCAGATCGGAGGGATCTCGCGCTCCAACAACTGCCCCACTGCTTGGTTTAGCTGGGCAACCGAGAAGATATCCCGCGCAAATACGTCATCTTTGACAGCAAATCCAATTGTCATGGGGCTTTGAGCGCCAAATGTGTCCACAGGGCTTGAAATTGCGGGCTCGCATGATAGCGCAATCCCGGTCTGCCTGCCGGCTGCCCGGAGCGCCTTACGCACCCGTACAAGCCTTTGATTTATATGGGTTTAACACCAACCCCACATTGCGCAAAAGGGGAGCAAACCACCCTAAACCCAAGGCCGGCGTGTGTTTCCTGGAAGTTTTGCACAGAATTATCCACAAAAACTGTGGATAGATTGGGCGCTCCTGAGACTTGCCACTCAGGCCAGCCGACCGTTACATTGCGGCCTTGAACGCCTTGCGGCGAGCTGGCCGCGACCACAGGAGCACTCCGTCTTGCTATCCCTTTTGCGCGATGCCGGCTGGCCGATCTGGCCCTTGCTGGCGACCTCCATCTTCGGGCTGGCCCTCATCCTCGAAAGGTTGCTGTCCTTGCGCCGCGCGCACGTGATGCCGCGCGGCCTGACCGAGCAGGTCAATGACATGCTGCGCAACCATGACGAAAGCCCGGAAGCCTTTGCACGCCTGGAGCGCAACTCCCCCTTTGGCCGTATTCTGGCCGAAGTGCTGCGCACCCGGCATGACTCTCGCGAGGCACAGCGCGATGCGGTGGAAGTCGTCGGGCAAGGCGTGGCCCAGGAACTCTATCGTTACATTCCGGCCATCGGCACCATCGCCATGGTCGCCCCGCTGATGGGTCTGTTCGGCACCGTAGTGGGCATGATAGAAATCTTCGGTGCTTACAACCCGGGCAGCGCCGACCCGGCGCAGTTGGCCCATGGCATTTCGGTCGCCTTATACAACACCGGCTTTGGCATTCTCATCGCGATTCCCACCATGATCGCCCACCGCTATTTTCGCAGTCGTGTGGACAACTACATGAATGCCATGGAGCAGGCGGCGGCCCGGCTGGCTCGCGGAGTTCGGTCATGAATTTCCGCCGCCGGGGCTCGCAAGATGAGCTAGACATAAATTTCATTCCGCTCATCGACGTTCTTCTGGTCATGCTGATCTTTCTGGCCGCGACGACCACCTTCGCCCGCTATAGCCAGTTACAAATCACCCTGCCCCAGGCCCAGGCCGACGTCATGCAGCCGCCTGCCATGCTGGAGGTCGCGGTCAGTCAGGACGGGCATTACGCGCTTGACGGCATCCTGCTCGACAGCAGCGATCCGGCCACCATGACGCAGGCCTTGCGCCAGGCAACCGGCGGCAATCCGGATGCGGTGGTGGTCATCAATGCCGACGCGCAGGCTGCCCACCAGTCTGTCGTCAACGTCATGCAGGCTGCTCGCGAAGCGGGCATAGGCCGCATCAATTTTGCTGCCCAGACCGCCCGGTGAAGACTCGCGACGTGCTCCATCGTTTCGTGCAGCGGCAATGGCGTCACGGCGGCTGGCTGGCTGCGCTTATGCGACCGCTGTCGGCGCTGGCGGCCATCGTTGTGCGCCGCAGGCGGCAGGCTTACCAGACTGGCCCCAGGACGGGATGGCGCGCTCCGGTGCCTGTGATCGTGATAGGCAACATTTACGTAGGTGGCACAGGCAAAACACCCGTGGTCATGGCCGTCCTTCAGGGCTTGCGCGACCGCGGGTATACGCCCGGCATGGTCAGCCGCGGCTATGGCGTGCGCATCGATGGCCCGCCCAGGGTTGGCCAAGGAGAGCTGTCGCCGGCGGCCTTCGGCGATGAGCCCACTCTCATCGCTGCGGTCACTGGCGCCGCGGTGGCCGTGCACCCACGGCGCGCCGATGCCGCCCAGGCCCTGTTGGCCGCCCACCCCGAGATCGATGTCATCGTCGCTGATGACGGCTTGCAGCACTTGGCCCTCGCGCGCGATATTGAAATCGTGGTGCAGGATGAACGGGGCTGCGGCAATGGACTGCTCTTACCCGCGGGGCCGCTACGCGAACCGGCCAGCCGGCTGGCGACCGTCGATGCCGTCATCACCAACATGAATACCGGGCCGGCGCGCGCGCCCGATCAGACAGCGGCGCCTCAGTGGGCGATGTGGCTGGAGCCTGAAGACGCGCGACGGGTCAGCGATGGCCTGCGACGCCCCTTGTCAGCATTTACGGGCCAGACAGTGGCGGCAGCGGCAGGCATTGGCAATCCAGACCGTTTTTTCCGCACTCTCGAAAGCGCGGGCCTGGTGCCCACCCCCCGGCTGGCCCTGCCTGACCACTACGACTATGCCCATTCGCCCTTTGGGGACCTGCACGCCGACGCCATCTTCATCACCACCAAGGACGCGGTCAAATGCGCCCGCTTCAATGACCCTCGTCTCTGGGCGGTTCAGGTCCGGGCACGGTTTTCCGGGCCGGACTTCCTGGACTGGCTCGCCGCCCGGCTGCAGGCCCTGCCCGCGCGCTAAGCACGTTCTGCTTTAGAATTCAATCATGGAATCCCGCCTCCTCGACATTCTCGTGTGCCCGCTTTGCAAGGGCCGTCTCGAATCTCTGCGTGCCGACGACGAGCTCGTCTGCCATGCCGACCGCCTCGCTTTTCCTGTGCGCGACGGAATACCCGTCATGCTCGAAAGCGAGGCCCGCCCGCTAGACCCTGTGGCCGACGCCTGAGCCGAGTCAAGACTTTGAGCTTCATCGCCCTCGTTCCTGCCCGCGCCGCCTCGACCCGGCTGCCCGACAAGCCCCTGGCCGACATTGGCGGCAAACCGATGGTCGTTCGCGTCGCCGAGCGTGCTGCCCTGTCGGGTGCCGCGCAGGTCTGCGTGGCCACCGATGATGCGCGCGTCGAACGCGTGGTCAACGACCATGGCTTCCGGGCCGTCATGACCCGCGCCGACCATCCCACCGGCACCGATCGCCTGGCCGAAGCCGTCAGCCTGCTTGGACTGTCCGACGACGCCATCGTGGTCAACGTGCAGGGCGATGAGCCGTTGATCGAACCCGGCCTTATCGACGCAGTCGCCCGACGCCTGGCCGCAACGCCGGGCGCTGACATCGCCACCTGTGCCTGTCCGCTGGCCGATGCCCAGGCCCTGTTCAATCCCAATGTGGTCAAGGTAGTGTGCGACACCCAGGATCGCGCCCTGTACTTTTCGCGCGCCCCCATTCCTTGGGCGCGCGATGCCCTGGCCGACGGACAACGCGTCATGGCCAGCGGCCTGCCCGCCCTGCACCATATCGGTCTGTACGCCTACCGTGTCGGCTTTCTGCACCGCTACCCCACTCTGCCTCAGGGGCAACTCGAACGCTTTGAATCGCTCGAACAGTTGCGCGCCATGGAGTATGGGCACAGTATCGTCGTGTATCGCAGCGAGACCGCTCCGGCGGCCGGCGTAGACACGCCCGCCGATCTGGAGCGGGTTCGCGCCATTTACGCCAGAGGCTTCTAGCGCATGGCCGGATCTGCCATTCGCGAAAATAGATCCAGATCAAGGAATCCCGCGCACTAAGGGTTAATTCCAATGGCGCTGCCCCACATGCACTGCTGCATTGCGGCATAATCGCCACCGACCACAAAAAAAACCACCTCTTCAGGAGCACTTATGCGTCTCATCTTGCTCGGCCCCCCGGGCGCTGGCAAAGGCACTCAGGCTGCCTTCATCACGCAGGCCTACGGTATCCCGCAAATATCCACTGGCGATATGCTCCGCGCGGCCGTCAAAGCCGGCACCCCCCTGGGTATCGAAGCCAAGAAGGTAATGGACGCGGGTGGCTTGGTGTCGGATGAGATCATCATCGGCCTGGTCAAAGACCGCCTCAGCCAGCCGGACTGCTCCAACGGCTACCTGTTCGACGGCTTTCCGCGCACCATTCCGCAAGCCGACGCGCTCAAGGAGGCTGGCGTCAAACTGGACTACGTGGTCGAAATCGCCGTGCCCGACGAAGATATCGTCCAGCGCATGAGCGGACGTTGGGTGCATATGGCCAGCGGCCGCACGTACAACGTCCAGTCCAACCCGCCCAAAGAGGCTGGCAAGGACGACGTCACGGGCGAACCCCTGACCCAGCGCGACGATGATCGCGAAGACACCGTGCGCAATCGCCTTGCCGTCTACCAGAAGCAGACCCGGCCGCTCGTCGACTATTACTCCGGCTGGGCGGCGCAAGACGCCGCCAGCGCCCCCCAGTATCGCAAGATCTCGGGCGTAGGTTCGGTCGAAGAAATCAAAGCCCGCCTGGCCGCCGCGCTGCACAACTAAGGCAAACCTCCGGCTGGCCGCTCACCTGAAACGCAGCCGGTTTTCTTTGCCCGCCGCCGAACGCTGGCCGGGCTTCTGACTTCTCTGAGATCCGACATGGAAATCGCCAACAAGGTATTCATCGTCACGGGCGGCGCATCCGGCCTGGGCGCAGGCACGGTTCGCATGCTGGTCGAAAATGGCGGCAAGGTCGTCATCGCCGATCTGCAGGACGAACCTGGCCAGGCCCTGGCCAAAGAACTGGGTCAGCGTTATGTGCATTGCGACGTAACGCAGGAAGCCGACGGCAAGGCTGCCGTGGCCGCGGCGCTCGCCATCGGTCCGCTGTTCGGCCTCGTCAACTGCGCCGGCGTAGCACCGGCGGCCAAGATCGTCGGCAAAAATGGCGCCCACCCGTTGGACCTGTTCCAGAAGGTTGTCTCCATCAACCTGATCGGCAGCTTCAACATGATGCGCCTGGCCGCCGAAGCCATGGGTCAGAACACCCCCGAGCCCACCGGCGAGCGCGGCGTTCTGATCAACACCGCTTCGGTCGCTGCCTTCGATGGTCAGATCGGTCAGGCCGCTTACGCCGCCTCGAAGGCCGGGGTGGCAGGCATGACCCTGCCCATCGCGCGCGACCTCGCCAAAACCGGTATCCGCTGCATGACCATTGCTCCGGGTATCTTCGGCACCCCCATGATCTTTGGCATGCCCCAGGAAGTGCAGGACTCGCTGGCCGCCAGTATCCCCTTCCCGGCGCGCCTGGGCCGTCCCGAAGACTATGCCAAGCTGGTCTACAGCATCGTCACCAACGACATGCTCAACGGTGAGACGATCCGCCTCGACGGCGCGATCCGCATGCCCCCGAAGTAAACTGCCTGGCAGTCCTGCGTGCCGGTACGGCCGGCACGCGCTTTCACTCAAGCATTCCCATGGCATTGTTTCGCTCGGCCGCAACGGTCAGCAGTTTCACGCTGCTTTCGCGCATTACAGGGTTGGTCCGTGACATCCTGATTGCGCGGGCCTTTGGCGCGGGCGCGTTGACCGATGCCTTCTGGGTGGCCTTCCGGATTCCAAACCTGTTGCGCCGCTTGTTTGCCGAAGGTGCTTTCGCACAGGCTTTCGTGCCCATTCTCGGCACGGCGCGCAGCCACCATGGCGAAGAGGGTGTGCGCGTACTGCTGGATCGCGTGGCGCTGGTCCTGACGCTGACCCTCATGACGGTCACGGCTATCGGCATCGTGGCCGCCCCCTGGATCGTCACGGCAATGGCCAGCGGCCTACGAGACAGTGCGCGCGACACCGAGTTCGGTGCAGCGGTCTGGATGACACGGGTGATGTTCCCCTACATCCTTTGCATGTCGCTGGTGGCCTTCGCCTCGGGCGTTCTCAACACGTGGCGCCGATTCGCCGTCCCGGCCTTCACGCCGGTGCTGCTCAATCTGTCCATGATCGTCGCCACCATCTGGCTGGCACCGCGTCTGGAGGTGCCCATCTACGCGTTGTCCGTCGGGGTGATGGCTGGCGGTGTCGCGCAGTTGGTCATCCAGTGGGCCGCCCTGGCTCATCTTGGCCTGACGCCCCGGCTGACCTTGCGCGTGCGCCAAGCCTGGACCGACCCCACCGTCAAGCACATCCTCAGGCAGATGGCGCCGGCCACCCTGGGGGTCTCGGTGGCCCAGATCTCGCTGCTCATCAACACCAATATCGCCACCTGGCTCACCCCCGGCAGCGTCACCTGGCTATCGTTTGCCGATCGCTTGATGGAATTCCCGACCGCGCTGCTGGGCGTGGCGCTGGGCACCGTGTTGCTGCCCACGCTGTCGGCCGCCAATGCACGCCAGGACCACGCCGGTTACAGCGCCCTGCTCGACTGGGGTTTGCGCATGGTGCTGCTGCTGGGACTGCCCGCTGCCCTCGGCATGATGCTGCTGGCCGATGGGCTGGTGGCCACGCTCTTTCACTACGGCGCGTTTCAGACGGGCGACGTCCAGCAAACCCGTCTGGCTGTCATCGCCTATTCCGTCGGCTTGATCGGATTGCTGTCGGTCAAAATCCTCGCGCCGGGCTTTTACGCCAAGCAGGATATTCGCACCCCTGTGAAGATCGCGATTCTGGTGCTGGTAATGACCCAACTCATGAATCTCATCTTCGTGCCCTTGATGGCGCACGCGGGGCTGGCTCTGGCCATTGGCCTGGGAGCCTGCCTCAATGCGCTGTTGCTGTTGGCCGGGTTGCGCCGCCGCGGGGTCTACCAGCCGGGAGGAAAATGGCTGCGCTTTGTTCTGCGCATGGTGCCCGCTCTGCTGGCGTTGGCGGCACTGCTGCTATGGGTCGACCAGCGCATTGACTGGATCGCCCTGCAGCACTGCCCCTGGCTGCGCGCAGCCTGGCTGGCAGGCGTGCTGGCCGCCAGCGGGGTGGTCTATTTCGGTGTCCTCTTTGCTCTGGGCATGCGCCCACGCGATTTCAATCGCCGCTCAGCCTCCTGACTCCGCATTTGTTCAGCTTAAATTCAGCGAAACAAGCCTAGGCTATGCGAGTCCTGCCAGAGCAAGTGTGATCCCGGGTTTTTAGCTGCGCCGTGTTTGCCACGTCCGAGACCTGAACCTTCGCTGTCCCTTGCCGCAGAACACCGCGGCGGCCGCACAGGCTCGTGTTTGTGCCCTGACCCCGTCGCCGCCAATTCCTCTCCGATGACACTCGCCCTCGCCTAGTCGCGCTGGCAGGTCATGACTTGTCTACTGATAACAGCAAGCACGAAACGGAGAGGTTCATGGAAGACTTCAAGGAGAGCCGCCGCGTCTTTCTGCGCGGCGCGGTGATCGGGGCACGGCCGCGGCCGGTGCCAGCCTCCCGCTGGCCGGTCTGGCCCAGCAAGCCGCCACGCCTGCGGCCCCTGCCGCAGCACCGACGGCCGAAGATACGCCGGCCGGATATGTGTTTCTCATGCCAGATGAGGCGGCCTTCGTCGAAGCGCTTGTCATGCATATGGTGCCCGCTGCCGGCGGCCTGGGGGGCAGCGGAATGGATCTCGGGCTCAACACCTACATCGATCGAGCCTTGGCCGGCAATTGGGGCAAGGGCGACCGATTGTTCATGCAGGGGCCCTGGCAGTTGGGTACGCCCAATCAGGGCTATCAACTGGCGCTGTCGCCCGCCGAGCTCATGCGTACCGGGATCCTGCAAACCAACGCCTCCTGTAGCAAGAAGTACGAGGGCAAGTCATTCGACATGGTCACCGAGGATCAGCGCGAGGAGATTCTCAAAGGCCTGGAATCGGGGACGATCGCCTTCGAAGCCGGCCCCCCGTCCAAAGTCTTCTTCACGCTGCTCTATCAGCTCGTCGTCGAAGGCCTGTTCGCCGACCCGATCTACGGCGGCAACTACGACAAAGCGGTCTGGAAAGAAATTGGCTTTCCAGGCGTCGTCGCCACGAATGCACGCAACATCGTGGAGTTCAAGAACAAGCCCTTCCCGAACAAGCCGCTGAGCATCGCCGATCTGGCGTAGGAGGACATATGGCCAAGAAACTTCCCGAAGTCGACGTCGTGGTCATCGGTATGGGCTGGACCGGCGGCATTCTTTCCAAGGAACTCGCCGAGGCGGGCCTGAAAGTCGTGGCGTTGGAACGCGGTGAGCATCGCGCCCCTGCCGAAGACTTCTCGGTGCCGCACATTCGCGATGAGCTCAACTACAGCATGCGGCACGGCCTGATGATGGATACGCGCCGCGACACGCTGACCATACGCAACAACGTCAAGGAAACCGCATTGCCCATGCGTCGCCTTGGCTCCTTTCTGTCTGGCGACGGCCTGGGTGGCGCCGGTTCGCACTGGAATGGCCACACCTGGCGCTGGACCGACCACGAGTTCAAGGTCCGGTCGATGTACGAACAGAAGTACGGCAAGAAATTCATCCCGCCCGACATGACCGTGCAGGACTGGGGTATCACGTACGCCGAGCTCGAACCGTTCTATGACCGTTTCGAATACGTCGCAGGCATCTCCGGCACGGCCGGCAACGTCGACGGCAAACACATAGCCGGCGGCAATCCCTTCGAGGCCGAACGCAAACGCGGCTATCCCTTGCCCGCGCTGGACCGCAGCTATGCCTGTGAACTGTTCGAGGGCGCCACCAAGAAGGCGGGCTATCACCCCTTCCCTATGCCCACTTCCAACGCGTCCAAGCCATACACCAATCCGGACGGCTCGGAATTTGGACAATGCCAGTACTGTGGCTTCTGTGAGCGCTACGGCTGCGAATCCAACGCCAAAGGCAGCCCGCTCATTACGGTCATCCCCCTGGCCAAGAAACAGCCCACCTTCGAGCTGCGTACCCAGGCATGGGTCACCCGGATCGTGATGGATAAGCAGAAAAAGACGGCAACCGGGGTCGAGTACACCAATCTCACCAATGGCGAGCAGTTGTTCCAGCCAGCCAAACTGGTGATCCTGGCTGCTTATGCCCTGAACAATGTCCACCTTATGCTGCTGTCTGGCATCGGCAAGCCTTACGACCCGGCCACGGGCAAGGGGGTGGTCGGGCGCAACTATTGCTACCAGACCGGAGCGGGCGCGACGCTGTTCTTTGACGAAGGGCATATTTTCAACCCCTTCATGTCCACCGGCGGCCTGTCTACCGTCATCGACGACTTCAATGCCAACTGGGACTTCGATCGCGCCGAAGCCGGTGCGCGTTTCGTAGGCGGCTACACCGTCAGTGGCGGCATGTACCACGGCCGCCCCATCGAATACCACCCGGTGCCCGGTGGTACGCCCCGCTGGGGCAAGGCCTGGAAGGAGGCCGTGCAAAAGTGGTACCTGCGCGCCATGAGCATTGGCTCATCGGGCAGCGTGATGGCCAATCGTTACAACTTCCTCGACCTGGATCCCACCTACCGAAATGCCTTCGGGCAGCCACTGATGCGCATGACCTTCGACTACAAGGAAAACGAACAGCGCATCTCCGCGCACGCGGCCAAGATCATCAACGAGATTTCCAAGTCGATGAATCCGACCCACTTGAACGAGGCCAAGGCGCGCATGTCATGGTCAGTGGTCCCCTACCAGAGCACGCATAACACCGGCGGCACCATCATGGGCACAGACCCGTCCATGAGCGTGACCAACAAGTACGGGCAATGCTGGGATGCCCACAACCTGTTCATCTGCGGTGCCTCGTTGTTTGGCCATAACGCGGCCTACAACCCGACCGGTCCCGTGGGCGCGCTGGCTTACTTCACGGCAGACGCCATCAAGAACACCTACCTAAAGCATCCCGGTGCGCTGCTGCACGCCTGATCCATGAACCCAAGGAGTTGGTCATGACGAAGATATCGACGAGCCTCACCGCACTCACGCTGCTGCTGGCCTGTAGTCCGGTCGCCTGGGCGCAGGACAAAGTAATGGATCTAGGCAAGCAGGCTTATCAGGAATGCATCGCCTGCCATAGCGTAAAACCGGGCGAAAACGGCGTGGGTCCCAGTCTGGCCGGCGTGTACGGCACCAAGGCGGGCGAAGTTCCGGGGTTCCGCTTCTCAGGCCCCATGAAACGCAGTGGCCTGACCGGGAATGCCGAGACGCTGGATAAGTACCTGGAGAATCCCCAGGCACTGATCCCCGGCACGCGGATGCCCTACTCGGGTATGGCGGATGCCGAGAAACGGGCAGCGCTGGTCAAGTATATCGAAACCTTGAAGTAACATTCAACTTATTGTTGATATATTTCCTTTTATTGCTGGAAAGCAAAAAGACCACTAGAAATAGGTTCATCGCGGAATAGCGTGGAGCCGTGCTTGATTGCCGTTACGCTTGATCCTTGATTTTTCAAGGATCAAGGCCGGGATCATGCTGGACCGCAAGACGATCGAGAGGTTGGGTGGGTGGGAAGGTTATCGGGTGGAGCGGGTCGTGTGGCCTGAAGGTGAGAGCCGGACGGTCACGATTTACCTGAAGCCTTCAGCGCGAACGATGCACTGCGAGCACTGCGGCAACCGATGTCGGCAGGTGCATGAGACGACCACGCGCCGGGTGCGGGATCTGCCGCTAATGGCGCTGCGAGTGACGCTGGTAGTGCCGCGTCGGCGGGTCTGGTGCGAGCAGTGCGGTGGACCGCATCTGGAGAGGCTGAGCTGGCTGGGCCGTTACCAGCGAGTGACCGACCGGCTGGCCGAGGCGGTCAGCCAGTTGCTTGAGTCCAGCAACATTCTGGCCGTGGCGCGCTTCTTCCAACTGGGTTGGCACACGGTCAAGGCGCTGGACAAGGCCCTGCTGCGACGGGCGATCCAAGAGCCGGACTGGAGCCAGATCCACTACCTAGCGATGGACGAGTTCGCTCTACACAAGGGCCATCGTTATGCCACGGTCGTTGTCGATCCGATCCGCCGTCAGGTGCTATGGATCGGTGATGGCCGCTCGCGCGAGACGGCCAGAGCCTTCTTCGAACAACTGCCAACTGGGGTTGCCCAGCAGATCCGGGCCGTAGCGATCGACATGACGACGGCCTATGAGCTGGAGATCCAGGCCAACTGCCCCAACGCCGAGATCGTCTACGACCTGTTCCACGTCGTGGCCAAGTACGGCCGTGAAGTGATAGACCGGGTGCGTGTAGACCAAGCGAACCAGTTGCGGCACGACAAGCCGGCCCGCCGGGTGATCAAGTCCAGTCGCTGGCTACTGCTGCGCAATCGCAAAAACCTCGATCCGTGCCAATCGGTAAAGTTGGACGAGTTGCTCCAGGCCAACCAGCCCTTGCTCACCGCTTATCTGATGCGCGATGAGCTCAAACAGCTGTGGTTCTACCAACACCCCGGCTACGCCCGCCAGGCATGGGATCACTGGCTGCAACAGGCTCAGGGCAGCGGCATCGCCGCCTTGGCTCACTTCGCGCTCAAGCTAAAAGCCTATCTGCACGGGATTCTGTCTCGCTGTCGCCACCGGCTCAACACCAGCATCGTCGAGGGCATCAACAACACCATCAAAGTCATCAAGCGCCGCGCCTACGGCTACCGCGATCAGGAGTACTTCTTCCTCAAGATCCGGTCTTGACCTGCTCCCCGTGATTAGTACGAAATCGATGTAGAGTCCGTTCCCAAAGGAATGGCAATGAAGAAACGATTTACGGAAGAGCAAATCATCGGCGTGCTCAAGGAAGCCGATGCAGGTGCCAAGCCCGCAGAGTTGTGCCGCAAGCACGGAATCTCCGAGGCAACGTACTACAACTGGAAGGCGAAGTTCGGTGGCATGACGGTGTCGGACGCTCAGAGGCTCAAGGAGCTGGAGCAGGAGAACAACAAGCTCAAGAAGCTGTTGGCCGAGTCGATGCTGGACAAGGCGGCGCTTCAGGATCTGCTAAGCCGAAAGTAGTCAGCCCGCAGGCCAAACGCGAGGCGGTCAGGACATTAATGACCGAGCGCAGCATGGGTGTTACCCGGGCCTGTGGGCTGGTAGGAATTTCGCGGTCGCTGTTTGCCTACGAGAGCACACGCTCAGGCGATGCTGCGCTGACCGAGCGCATGAAAGAGATGGCAGTGGCGAAACGACGCTACGGCTATCGGAGGATCCATGTGCTCTTACGTCGCGAAGGCTGGCAAGCAAATCACAAGCGAATCTGGCGGCTGTACAGTCTGGCAGGGTTAAGCGTGCGAAAACGAAAGCGTAAGCGAATCGCGGCGACCGAGCGCGTGGTTCGCCCAGCGGCAATCGCGCCGAATCAGAGTTGGTCAATGGACTTTGTGGCCGACGGCCTAGCCTATGGCCGCCGATTCCGCTGTTTGACTATCGTCGATGACTACACTCGCGAATGCCTGGCCATCGAGGTCGATACGTCGTTGCCGGGACTGCGTGTTGCCATGGTGCTGCAACGGCTGGCGGAGATGCGTGGCCTGCCGCGATCTATTACCGTGGACAACGGGCCAGAGTTCGCCGGAAGAGCCTTGGACGCCTGGGGGCCTACCAAGCAGGCGTAAAGCTGTCGTTTATTCGGCCGGGTAAGCCGGTGGAGAACGCTTATATCGAAAGTTTCAACGGCAAGTTCCGCGACGAATGCCTTAACGAGCACTGGTTCTTGTCCCTGCGACAGGCTAAAAGCTTGATCGAAAACTGGCGAGTCGAGTACAACACCGATCGGCCTCACAGCGCGCTCGGATATTTAACGCCGGCGCAATTCGTGCAGGCTCATCAGAAAGAAGGTCTTTTACCCCTGGGCTCTATGTCGGTGCCGTACTAAATCTGGGGGCAGGTCAGGCGCGCTTGTCGCCGTGCGCGACTTCTACCCGCTATCCAGCGTGGCCGCGGACGCCGCCACCGCCACCGGTGAGCGCCGCCGATACCAACTGACCGATGGCACGGAGCTGCTGCTGGACGCGCGCAGCCGCGTCAACCTGGAGTTCACCGCCACATACCGGCGCCTGATGCTGCTCGAAGGTGCCGTGGCGATTACCACGCCCGATGACCCCAACCGCCCTTTTCTGGTGCAAACCGCAGAAGGGGCCATCCAATCCTCAGGCAAACGCTACATGGTGCGTCAGCAGGCGCGGCGCACTCTGGTCGTGGCCCAGGACGGTGATCTGGATATCGAAACCATCGGGGGCACGCGAGGCAGCATTCCCCAAGGCATGGGGGCCCGATTCGACGCCGCTCGCCTGGATGTCGCGCGCAGCGAGCTGTCCAGCGAAGCCGCCTGGGAAGGCGGCTGGATCAATGCCAATGGCCGCCCACTAGGTGTGAAGATTCAATAGGTTGTATGCATGGTTCATCCGAACCGGATTTGAGAAACTGGAAATCGCCAACCCCCCAGTTCACTCAAGGAGCCCGGCCGGATGAACACCCATAAGCATGCCCGATTGACCTTCCTACGTCGACTCGAAATGGTCCAGCAATTGATCGCCCATCAAGTTTGTGTACCTGAAGCGGCCCGCGCCTATGGGGTCACCGCGCCGACTGTGCGCAAATGGCTGGGCCGCTTCCTGGCTCAGGGCCAGGCGGGCTTGGCCGATGCGTCCTCGCGCCCGACGGTCTCGCCCCGAGCGATTGCGCCGGCCAAGGCGCTGGCTATCGTGGAGCTGCGCCGCAAGCGGCTGACCCAAGCGCGCATCGCCCAGGCGCTGGGCGTGTCAGCCAGCACCGTCAGCCGCGTCCTGGCCCGCGCCGGTCTGTCGCACCTGGCCGACCTGGAGCCGGCCGAGCCGGTGGTGCGCTACGAGCATCAGGCCCCCGGCGATCTGCTGCACATCGACATCAAGAAGCTGGGACGTATCCAGCGCCCTGGCCACCGGGTCACGGGCAACCGACGCGATACCGTTGAGGGGGCCGGCTGGGACTTCGTCTTCGTGGCCATCGATGACCACGCCCGCGTGGCCTTCACCGACATCCACCCCGACGAGCGCTTCCCCAGCGCCGTCCAGTTCCTCAAGGACGCAGTGGCCTACTACCAGCGCCTGGGCGTGACCATCCAGCGCTTGCTCACCGACAATGGCTCGGCCTTTCGCAGCCGCGCCTTCGCCGCGCTGTGCCATGAGCTGGGCATCAAGCACCGCTTTACCCGACCTTACCGCCCACAGACCAATGGCAAGGCCGAACGCTTCATCCAGTCGGCCTTGCGTGAGTGGGCTTACGCTCACACCTACCAGAACTCCCAACACCGAGCCGATGCCATGAAATCCTGGCTACACCACTACAACTGGCATCGACCCCACCAAGGCATCGGGCGCGCTGTACCCATCTCCAGACTCAACCTGGACGAATACAACCTATTGACAGTTCACAACTAGGCGAGATCGTCGCTGCCCTGCGGCCCTATCGCCACGGCACCCTGCGCGTGTCCATGGCCGCGGGCGGCCTGCCGGTCACAGGCATGTACCCGCTCGACGATCCTGAAGCCGCCCTGCAGGCACTCAGCGAACGCATGCCAATCGCCATCAAACGGTTGACGCCCTGGTTTGTGTCCATCAACGTGGAAACCACGATATAGCCGCCGCGCCTGCCGCTGCTGGCGGGCCTGCCGCCGGTATCCGGCCCACTCGGGTACACTAGCGCCAGTAAGACGTCGTCGGCAGACCACATTCTGGCTCTGCTGCCTGGTCAAAAACAGCTTTGTCTCAAAGGACTTGCATTATCCGGCAAGCCTGATACAATATCTGACTTTGCCGAATTCAGTAAACTCTTAAGCAACATGGCCAATACCGCCCAAGCCCGCAAGCGCGCTCGCCAATCGGTTGAGCGTAACAAGCACAATTCCAGCCTGCGCTCGATGCTGCGTACCGCGATCAAGCGCGTTCGCCAAGCCATCGCTACCGGCGACAAGGCTGTGGCTGGCGAGACGCTGCGTAAAGCAACCAGCGTGATCGACCGCGTGGCTGACAAAAACATCATCCACAAGAACAAGGCTGCTCGTCACAAGAGCCGCCTGGCTGCCGCCGTCAAGGCGCTCGCCTAAGCAGTTATGCCACTCCTGGCCCTGGCAGTCTGTCGGGGTACATGAGCAGCATAGGAATGCGGCAAAAAAAAGGATGCCTCGCGGCATCCTTTTTGTATTGGCGGCGTCAAGTCCGCCAATACGGTTTACCGACTCGGAAACGCTTCGCGAAGGCCAAATATGGCTTGCTTGAACACGCCCATGTCGGTGCCCACCGCCACGAAATGCATGCCCATGTCCAGATAACGCCTGGCATCGGCGGCTACCGGCGCCAGAATCCCCACGGCCTTGCCCGCCGCATTGACGCGCTCGTACAAATGGCGGATGGCCTCCTGCACTTCTGGATGCCCTGGGTTGCCCAAGTGCCCTAACGCCGCCGCAAGATCCGAGGGGCCGATAAATACTCCATCGACGCCATCGACCGCCGCGATCCGATCCACGGCCTCGAGACCTGCACGATTCTCGATCTGCAACAGCACGCAGATATTGTCGTTGATGGTATTCAGATAGTCCGGCACTGTGCCATAGCGGTTGCTGCGCTGAAGGCCGGCCACGCCCCGCACACCCTGCGGCGGATAGCGGGTCGCCGCCACGGCTTGCCGCGCCTGCTCCTCCGATTCGATAAACGGAATGAGCAGGTTGTAAAAGCCAATATCCAGCATGCGCTTGATCTCGACCGGATCATTCCACGATGGCCGCCCCACCGCCGCGCTCGAACTCCCCTGCAAGGACTGCAACTGCTGCACGAACGTCGGAATTTCATTGGGCGCATGTTCGCCGTCAAGCACCAGCCAGTCGAAGCCAGCCAACCCGATCATCTCGGAGGTGATATGACTGGTCACGGAAAGCCATAAGCCGATGACACGCTCGCGCGCAAGAATCCGTTGACGAAAAAGATTGGGCAAAGAAGAAGTCATTGAATCTGTCCGTTACTAAGAAAATGGCCGACTGGCCGATGATCAATCCATGCGCGCGCCGGAAGCCTTGGCGGCCTTGCCCCATTTCCCGATTTCTGCCGTGACGAAATCCGAGAACGCCTTGGGACTGCTGCCGACCACCACAAAACCGACTTTCTCCAGCTTTTCGCGTAACGCCGGATCTGCCATCGCCTTAACGGTGGCGGCATTCAGACGCTCGACCACCGCCGCTGGCGTGCCTGCCGGGGCCGACACGCCAAACCAAGACTCGGCAGCAAAGCCAGGATAGCCGGACTCGGCAATGGTGGGGATATCGGGATAGGCCGGATTGCGCTTCTCACTGGCCACCGCCAACGCGCGCAGCTTGCCTGCCTGAACCTGGGGCAATACGTTGTCTTGATTCAGGAACAACACGGAGACACGCCCGCCAATCGTGTCCGTGATAGCGGCTGCACCGCCCTTGTAAGGCACATGGACCAACTTGATGTCCGCCGCCTGCTTGAGCATTTCCATGGCCAGATGGCCGGACGAGCCACTGCCCGAACTGGCGTGGGTGTACTTATCCGGACTCGCCTTGGCCAAGCGGATGAAATCGGCGAAGGTATGCCCGGGAAACTCAGGGTTGGCCACCAGCACATTCGGACCTGTGGCCAGCAAAGCAATGTGGGCGAAATCCTTGTCCCGATAAGGCATGGACTGGTAGAGCGAGTAATTGATGGCGTTGGAACCCACACCGGACAGCAGCAAGGTGTAGCCATCGGGTTCGGCTTTGGCAACGGCGTCCGAACCGATATTGCCGTTGGCGCCGCCCTTGTTCTCGACGATCACCGTTTGACCCAACTCCTTGCCCAAGCCCACGGCCAACATCCTTCCGACGGCATCGGTACTGCCGCCTGGCGGAAACGGAACCACCAGCCGCACGGGCTTGTCCGGCCAAGTCGCCGCGCCCACGGGCGCGCCGCTGCAAAAACCTACCGAAGCAATGAGCGCCGCCAGAATTCGACGACGATTGGCAAACCAGGATCTACGGCACCACATGCTGTTGTCTCCTCGTGTCGGCTAAGCCGGCATCTCATGCGCTGAGCAAGTGTGAAACGTGCAGGCCGTCCGGCCCGCTTCCCCTTTTCGAGGTCAATGGATTTCTGGCTCTTCCTTGTGCTCCGCCTTGCGGGTCTGGAGAAAATCGAAATCGCACCCGCTATCGGCTTGGCCGACATGCTTGAGGTAAAGCACCCCGAAGCCTCGGTCGAACTTAGGCGCAGGCGCCTGCCAGGCCTGTTTGCGTGCCGCGAGTTCGGCCTCCGGCACCAACATGTCGATGCGTCTGGCCGGTACATTCAGAGAAACGAGATCGCCCGTGCGGATCAAGGCCAACGGGCCTCCCACATACGATTCCGGTGCGACATGCAGGACACAGGCACCGTAGCTCGTGCCGCTCATGCGGGCATCCGAGATACGCACCATGTCACGCACGCCTTGCTTGAGCAATTTTGCGGAATGGGCAGTTGGCCCCATTCAGGCATCCCAGGCGCACCTTGAGGCCCGGCATTCTGCAGCACGATCACGCTGTCGGCAGTGATGTCCAGATCAGGGTCATCAATGTGTTCGGCCATATCGTTGTAGTCTTTGAACACGACCGCCGGACCGGTATGCACTTGCAGGCTCGGCAGCATTGCCGCAGGCTTGATGACGGCACCGTCGGGCGCAAGATTGCCGCGCAGCACCGCCAGACCATCACATGGCACCAGGGCCTGATCAGGGCTGCGAATGACGTCGTCGTTGAACACGCGCGCTGCTGCAATGTTCTCGCCCAGCGTACGACCGTCGACCGACCCTTGAGTCAAGTCCAGCAGATCAGCCATCTGCACCAGCATCGCTCGCAGCCCCCCAGCGTAGAAGAAATCCTCCATCAGATACTTGCCGGCCGGCCTCAGATTGGCCAGCACGGGTGTGCTGCGCGCCAAGGCATCAAAACGCTCAAGATCGAGCGCGAAACCCGAGCGGCGCGCCATGGCGATCAGGTGCACCACCGCGTTGGTGGAGCCAGACAGTGCCAGAACGGTGCGCACCGCATTATCGAACGAGGCCTCAGTCAGAAAATCGCTGGGCTTGAGATCTTCCCAGACCATCTCGACGATGCGTTTTCCGGTCAGACTTGCCATCTGCGCGTGACGAGAATCCGGTGCCGGGATCGATGAATAGCCCGACAGGCAAAGCCCCAGCGCCTCGACGGCTGCCGTCATGGTCGAGGCGGTGCCCATCGTCATGCAATGACCCGGCGAACGCGCGATGCCGTCCTCCACACCCTGCCAGTCTTGCTCTGTGATGTTGCCGGCGCGCAGTTCTGCCCAGTACTTCCAGGTATCGGATCCGGAACCCAGTGTCACGCCGTTCCAATTGCCGCGCAGCATGGGGCCAGCCGGCACGAAAATCGTAGGCAGATCCATGGATATTGCGCCCATCAACAGCGCTGGCGTGGTCTTGTCGCAACCTCCCATCAGCACACAGCCATCGGCCGGATAGGAGCGCAGCAGCTCCTCGGTCTCCATCGCCAGCAAATTTCGATAGAGCATGGTCGTGGGCTTCTGAAAGGGCTCCGACAAGCTCATGGCCGGCATTTCCACCGGAAATCCGCCAGCCTGCCAAATGCCTCGCTTGACCTCTTCGACGCGTTGCTTGAAATGGCTGTGACAGGGATTGATGTCACTCCAGGTGTTGATGATGGCAATCACGGGTTTGCCCGCATAATCAGAGCGGTGATAACCCATCTGCGCCGTGCGGGAACGATGCCCGAATGAACGCAGATCCTTCACACCATACCAACGGTGGCTACGCAATTCCTCGGGCAGTTTGCGCTTGGGACTTTGACTCATGATGCATCCTTGTCATCTCGGAGACCCAACACATAGCGCGCGCCGCTGCGTTCGCAAATCATCCGCAGTTTGTCGTCCAACGCACGAGATATCGGTACGCCTTCAATATCGCGCCGCAACGCCTCGGCCGCCTCGAGGTCGCCAGGAACCAGCACCGGTGTTTGGGGATCGGCCGCCGGCGTCTCGTGCATGGTGTCGATCAATTCATCCATTTCGTCCTCGAATGAACCGGCATCACGAAACGCGGCAGGGTCGAGCGCAAGAAAAAAATGGTTCATCGCGGAATAGCGTGGAGCCGTGCTTGATTGCCGTTACGCTTGATCCTTGATTTTTCAAGGATCAAGGCCGGGATCATGCTGGACCGCAAGACGATCGAGAGGTTGGGTGGGTGGGAAGGTTATCGGGTGGAGCGGGTCGTGTGGCCTGAAGGTGAGAGCCGGACGGTCACGATTTACCTGAAGCCTTCAGCGCGAACGATGCACTGCGAGCACTGCGGCAACCGATGTCGGCAGGTGCATGAGACGACCACGCGCCGGGTGCGGGATCTGCCGCTAATGGCGCTGCGAGTGACGCTGGTAGTGCCGCGTCGGCGGGTCTGGTGCGAGCAGTGCGGTGGACCGCATCTGGAGAGGCTGAGCTGGCTGGGCCGTTACCAGCGAGTGACCGACCGGCTGGCCGAGGCGGTCAGCCAGTTGCTTGAGTCCAGCAACATTCTGGCCGTGGCGCGCTTCTTCCAACTGGGTTGGCACACGGTCAAGGCGCTGGACAAGGCCCTGCTGCGACGGGCGATCCAAGAGCCGGACTGGAGCCAGATCCACTACCTAGCGATGGACGAGTTCGCTCTACACAAGGGCCATCGTTATGCCACGGTCGTTGTCGATCCGATCCGCCGTCAGGTGCTATGGATCGGTGATGGCCGCTCGCGCGAGACGGCCAGAGCCTTCTTCGAACAACTGCCAACTGGGGTTGCCCAGCAGATCCGGGCCGTAGCGATCGACATGACGACGGCCTATGAGCTGGAGATCCAGGCCAACTGCCCCAACGCCGAGATCGTCTACGACCTGTTCCACGTCGTGGCCAAGTACGGCCGTGAAGTGATAGACCGGGTGCGTGTAGACCAAGCGAACCAGTTGCGGCACGACAAGCCGGCCCGCCGGGTGATCAAGTCCAGTCGCTGGCTACTGCTGCGCAATCGCAAAAACCTCGATCCGTGCCAATCGGTAAAGTTGGACGAGTTGCTCCAGGCCAACCAGCCCTTGCTCACCGCTTATCTGATGCGCGATGAGCTCAAACAGCTGTGGTTCTACCAACACCCCGGCTACGCCCGCCAGGCATGGGATCACTGGCTGCAACAGGCTCAGGGCAGCGGCATCGCCGCCTTGGCTCACTTCGCGCTCAAGCTAAAAGCCTATCTGCACGGGATTCTGTCTCGCTGTCGCCACCGGCTCAACACCAGCATCGTCGAGGGCATCAACAACACCATCAAAGTCATCAAGCGCCGCGCCTACGGCTACCGCGATCAGGAGTACTTCTTCCTCAAGATACGGTCTGCATTCCCCGGTATTCCTCGATGAACCAAAAAAATGCCCCACATCGTCACCTTGCCCTGGCCTTCGGCGGCGCGCATGCAAGGCGGCCAAGGCACTGCCACCCAGCGTGCCGCCCAGCGTCTGGGCCAGCAATGCCAGCCCATAGCCTTTATGGCTGCTCATGGCGGCTGTGCCTCCCAAAGGCGTCAGCCCGCCCTCGTCGCGCTTGAAGATGAACTCCATGGCCTCGCTGGCATCCGTGACGCTGCGCCCGTGGCCATCGACTGCCCAGCCTTGCGGCAAGGCTTTGCCGTAGTAGTCGTAGACCTTGACCTTGTTGCCTGCCACCGTCGTGGTTGCCATGTCCAGCACCAGACCGCAGTGGCGCGTCGCCGGCGCGGCAAATGCCAGAGGATTGGTGCCCAGACGCGGCATAGCGCCACGCGTCGGAACCATGATGAGCGTGATGGCACTGCTGGCGACCAGACCCACCAGCCCTCTTGCCAAAGCCAGCCTGGCATACACGCCAGCGGCACCGAAATGGTGGGAATTGCGCACTGACACTGCCCCGACGCCATGAGCCAAGGCCTTGTCGCAGGCCAGATCCATGGCTTGCCGAGAGACCGGGTGCCCCAGGCCGCCCCCGCCGTCGAGCAAGGCGCTGGCCGTCGTCTCGCGAACCAGGCGAGGTCGAGCCTGCAGATCGAGCGAGCCAGCGCGCCACTTCTGTTCGTACATGGGCAGCATCGAGATACCATGAGAGTCCACACCCAGGCGGTCCGTCTCCGCCATCAGGGACGCGCTGCTTGCCGCCAGGTCCTGCGGCATTCCCCAGGCGACCAGCACACGCTCTATCTGCTCACGGACCAGGGCCACCCCGGCACGCTGGCCTGACTTGTCCTCTCGCACACCTGTCTCCTTATGAATGCCGTCAGCGGGTCTGATGCCCGTTGGTCACGTTCAGTCGCGCTCCTTGTCCACCAGACGATGGCGCGCCTGCCCGAGATGGAATTGCATCGCCACGCGCGCGCGCTCGCTATCCTGCGCCCGGATGGCTGAAAGGATGGCGGCGTGTTCCTCCGCCACGCGCTCGGCGCGCTGACGCGACCCGGTGCGTGTCAGATTCAGCGCCAATCGCATGAATCCACTGACAGCCTCGTGAATATTTTCCAGCACGTCGAGGTAAAAATCATTGCCACTGGCCTCGGCAATACTGGCGTGAAACGCCAGATCCGCCTGCGGAGAAACCTTGCCGTCGGCCAGCCGGTCAAGGAAATCGGCGTGAGCTTGTTCCATGCGCTGCAACTGTGCATCGCTGCGTCGCAAGGCCGCCAGACGCGCCGCATCCCCCTCGAGCGCCACGCGCACCTCCTGCGCTCGCAGATAAGCGCTGACGTTCTGCACGTCGGGGAATGTCTTCAGCCGCGGTGCAGGCTGGTGGCTGACAAAGGTACCCAGCCCCTGGTGCGCAGTGATCAGGCCATCGGCACGCAGGCGCAGCAACGCCTCGCGCACCACAGGACGCGAGACGCCAAAACGCTCACAGATCTCGTGCTCGGACGGGAGTTTGTCACCTACGCTCAGACGTCCCGACGTTATCTGCTCAAAAATCTGTCCATAGAGTTGGTCGCCCAGCCGAACTCGCTGATGCCTCTCGAGCGGCACGGGTTCGTCCTCTGTATGTTTGCTGGCCACGCCGCACTCCGGAAGTTGAGAGGTGAAAGCCGCTATGGTAGCCGGGTCGCCTGGCCATCCTGCTCGCGCAGGGCTCTCGCCACCGGTGCCACCCGAGCGCGCTCGGCAGCATCGAGCCCGCTCAGAAGAGGCAACATCGGTCCCATGTCGGCCACCCCAGCCAACGTCACGGCCTCATGAAGCACTCGGATGGGACTGATCTCATCGCGGCAGTCTTCCAGCGGCATATAGGTCGCACGCAGACGCTCGGCCTGCTCAAACTGCCCGGCCTGCAAGCTGCGCAGCAACTGCATCGATCCACGAGGCGCCACGCACACCGAACCCGAGGTAAAGCTTTTCAGGCCAAAGCGGCGGAAATGCACGATGGCGGGCCGCTCGCCGATGCCACTGACCACGTGCTGCGCATCCACTTCCTGGAGCAAGGCCGCCAGATAATCATCCTGGGCGGGATCCGCACGGACCACCGCATACTTGACAGCGACTATGCGGCCTTCCTCGATCAGTTGCGCCAGCGTGGCCGGCGCAAGATAGTTGGCCGCCTTGATGTAAAGCACCGCCGGGCGCCCCAGCCTATCGGTGAAGCGCCTTACACCGTCGGTCAGGCCTGCATCGGTATAGGGAAACGCCATGGGCAAGAGCATGGCCGTCGGAAAGTCACGCGTGCGCAGGATGGCGGCCTGATCCATAAGCTTGCCATAGTCAGGGCCGACCGAAGGCAACACCCAGGTCTGGGCGCCGGCAGCTGCGGCCAACGCATCCACGACAGCGGCGTATTCGCTGACCTCGATGTTGTAGAAGTTGGCATTTCCCCCGTACATGACGTTGCGTACACCCCCCCTCTTCCAGATGTCGCAACACAGCCCGGTTGGCCACCCTATTGAGAGAAAGATCACCATGACGTGCCAGAGGTGGCACGGCGATCACGGACCGATGCAGATCGGCGGCAGTCACGGGGCTGGTCTTCACGAGCAAACCACTCCAGAAAAATTGGCGCGTGGACTACGCCCTTCTTGATTGACAGGCATACTATCAACACAGATAGTTGTTTTACAAGTAGAGCCTACCCTCGGACCCCCTCTTCGCCGCAGCCTCGAACCGCCACGAGCAAGCCAACCCGCGCTGCTGATCGCAGGCTGGCCGGCCCAGCCCGGAATCAAGTAGCATTTTCGTTTTAGCCATTTCCACCCAACGTTGGACGCCATGACAAGCAAGCATCGCATCATCCAGGTCGGCTCATTGGCCGGTTCGCCCACGGCCAATGCGCGCCTGGCCGCAAGCTACGACGTAATCGAACTCTGGAAGCACGAGAACCGCGCAGCAGCCCTGGCAGAGTTCGGTCCCGGCGTGACCGCACTGGTGACCTCGGCCAACCTGGGTGCCCGCGCCGACCTTATTGCGGCTCCGCCCGATCTGAAGGCGATCTGCAGCTGGGGCGTGGGCTATGAAACCATAGACGTGCAGGCGCCCAGGCGCGCGGCATTCAGGTGAGCAACACGCCGGATGTGCTCACGGATTGCGTGGCCGATCTAGCCTGGGGCCTGCTGATCAGCGCTGCCCGGCGCATGGGCCAGGGCGAACGCTTCGTGCGCGCAGGCCAATGGGGTCAGGTGCATGGCAGCATTCCGCTGGGCATGCGCGTGAGCGGCAAGAAACTGGGGGTAATCGGCCTGGGCCGCATCGGCGAAGCCATTGCCCGCCGAGGTCTGGGTTTTGACATGCAGGTGCGTTATCACAACCGCCGCGAGCGCAACGATGTCGAGTACGGCTATGCCGGGAGTCTGACCGAACTGGCGGAATGGGCCGACTTTCTGATCGTCGCCACGGTGGGCGGCCCCAGCACGCGCCATCTGGTCAGCCGCGAGGTGCTGCGCGCGCTCGGCCCCAAGGGCATCATCGTCAATATCGCTCGCGGTCCGGTGATAGACGAAGCAGCCATGGAGAGTCTGCTGGAGTCCGGCGAGCTGGGCTTCGCCGCCCTGGACGTATTCGAACACGAGCCCAACGTACCGGATTTTCTCAAAACCACGGATCAAGCCGTGGTGCTGCCGCATATCGGCAGCGCCACCACCGAAACCCGTCTGGACATGGAAAACCTGATGCTGGACAACCTGGCCGCCTACTTTGCTACAGGCAAAGTGACCACGCCGGTATAACCTCGTACGAACGAAGCCCCGACGGGGGCTTGCCCCTCGTCGACCTTTATACCTCGCGTTCTTCGGTCTTTAACCCGTTATCACGCGCAAAATCGACCACAAACTTGAACGCAAGCGGTTCAAGCTCGCGCAGGCGCTGATCGACCACGATACCCCGCACACCGTCGATCACGACGGGCAGGACGTAAGGCGAATAGGTGAGATGATTGCCGGCGCTGCCAGGCGGCCGGAACTGAGCCATGACGCCAGCGAGGCGCTCCGCCCAGTCGCTGGGGCGGAAACGCGCACCACTTTCGGTGACGCCGTGAATAATGAACTGTTTGACGCGAGTTGCCATGGGACCTTCACAACGGGCTGCGCGCGCGGACGCCAGATCGGCCGCGACTCAAACATGCGACCCGCGCCGCGAATTGTATATGATTGATCCTTTGGTCCGCTTCCGCCCTGGGGCATGAGAGGGCCGCATCCCTGGTTTTTCCCGTGGAGCACACCGCGATGAACTCGCCCTTGGCCAATATTTATTCCCGCCTGCCGGTCTCGTTTACCCACGGCAAAGGTGTCTGGCTATGGGACCCCCAAGGCCGAAAGTACCTCGATGCCCTGGCAGGCATCGGTGTCTCATGCCTCGGCCATGCTCACCCCCGGCTCGTGCGAGCCATCGCCGAGCAGGCCGCGCGGGTCATTCACACCTCCAACATCTACGAAGTGCCCCAGCAGACCGAGCTGGCCGCACGCTTGAATGCCCTGTCCGGCATGGAAGAAGTGGCCTTCAGCAACAGCGGCTCCGAGGCCAATGAAGCCGCCATCAAGCTGGCACGCTACTACGGCTATCAACGCGGCAACACCCACGCGCACGTCATCACGATGGAGTCGTCCTGGCACGGCCGCACGCTGGGTACCCTGGCGGCCACCGGCAGCGAGAAGGCCCGCAAAGGTTTCGAGCCCCTGCCCACCGGCTTCATACAAGTTGCCTACAACGATCTGCAGGCCGTGCGCCAAGCCGGCGACCGCGAGCCGCGCGTCACCGCCGTCCTCCTGGAAGTCCTGCAGGGAGAAGGCGGCATCCGCCCCTTCGACATTGCGTACTTGCAGACACTTCGCGAGTTGTGCACCGAACGCGGCTGGCTGCTGATGATCGATGAAGTCCAGTCCGGCGTCGGCCGCACCGGCAAATGGTTTGCCCACCAATGGGCAGGCATCCGGCCGGATGTGATGACCCTGGCCAAGGGGCTGGCTGGCGGCGTGCCGATCGGCGCCATGCTGGCCCGCGGCCCGGCCGCCGGGGTGCTGACGCCCGGCAGCCATGGCACCACTTTCGGCGGCGGCCCGCTAGCCTGCGCGGCTGGCCTGGCCGTGCTCGATACGCTCGAGCAAGACGGGTTGCTCGCCAATGCCGAACGCATCGGCAGCTATCTGCAGCACGCGCTTGGCCAGGCGCTGGATGGCGTGCAAGGCGTCAGGGAAGTGCGCGGACGCGGCCTGATGCTGGGCATCGAACTCGACCGCCCCTGTGGCGTGTTGGCCTTGCAGGCGTTGCAGGCCGGCCTGCTGATCAACGTCACGCGCGACCGTGTCATCCGGCTGCTGCCGCCGCTCATCCTCACCGAGGCCGAAGCTGATCAAATCGTCGCAATCCTCGTCCCCCTGATCAAGACCTTCCTGGCCGACCAAGCATAATCACAGGCGGCCGGGCCACGAGCCGGGCTGCCGTCTATCGACCTGTGACCTCACCATGACTCCCTCTACGACGCAAAACGGCCCCCTGCGGCATTTCCTGCAGTTCAAAGACCTCACCGCCGCCGAGATCGGCTATGTCCTGGACCGCGCCCGCATCATCAAAGATAAGTTCAAGCGCTACGAACCCCACATGCCGCTGCACGACCGCACGCTGGCGATGGTGTTCGAGAAGGCCAGCACGCGCACCCGCGTCTCCTTCGAAGCCGGCATGTACCAAATGGGTGGCTCGGTCATCAACCTGACCTCCAATGACTCGCAGCTAGGCCGCTCCGAGCCCATCGAAGACACGGCCCGCGTCATTTCGCGCATGGTCGACATCGTGATGATCCGCACCTTCGAGCAGACGCGCATCGAACGATTCGCTTCGCATTCGCGCGTGCCGGTCATCAACGGCCTGACCAACGAGTATCACCCCTGCCAGATTCTGGCCGACCTGTTCACCTTTATCGAACATCGCGGCCCCGTGGCCGGCAAGATCGTCGCCTGGGTAGGAGATGCCAACAACATGTCCTACACCTGGTTGCAAGCCGCCGAGATGCTGGGCTTCACCTTGCACGTGTCGACACCGGCCGGCTACGAACTCGAAGCCTCTCGTGTCGGCAACCCGCCCCCTGCGGTACTCAAACAGTTCAAGGACCCCATGCAGGCCTGCCAGGGCGCGCACCTGGTGACCACCGATGTCTGGACCAGCATGGGCTACGAAGCCGAAAACGAAGAGCGCCGTGCGGCCTTCGCCGATTGGTGCGTGGATGCCGAGATGATGGCAGCCGCCGACCCCAAGGCATTGTTCATGCATTGCCTGCCGGCCCACCGTGGCGAAGAAGTCACCGGCGACGTCATCGATGGCCCACAAAGCGTGGTCTGGGATGAAGCCGAGAACCGCATGCACGTGCAAAAGGCTCTGATGGAGTTCCTTTTGCTGGGCGAAATTCGCTGAACTACCGCTCCCCTACCCCTGACATGCCCCGGGCCGTCAGGGGCAAACGCGCTAAAATAGCCAGTCTGAGCCCTCTGCCGTCAGCCCTTTGTCGCTTTCGATCACACAATGACTACCATTCTCCCGAACCTTCCCACCGGCCAGAAGGTCGGCATTGCCTTCTCTGGCGGCCTGGACACCAGTGCGGCCTTGCTGTGGATGCGTGAAAAAGGCGCCATCCCCTACGCCTACACCGCCAACCTTGGCCAACCCGACGAGCCCGACTACGAAGAGATCCCTCGCCGTGCCATGCAATACGGCGCCGAGAATGCCCGCCTGATCGACTGCCGTGCCCAACTCGTGGCCGAAGGACTTGCCGCGCTGCAAAGCGGCGCGTTCCACATCTCCACCGCGGGCTTGACGTACTTCAACACCACGCCCATCGGGCGTGCCGTGACCGGCACCATGCTCGTGGCCGCCATGAAAGAAGATGGCATCAACATCTGGGGCGACGGCAGCACGTTCAAAGGCAACGACATCGAGCGTTTCTACCGCTATGGCCTGCTCACCAACCCCGAGTTGAAGATCTACAAGCCCTGGCTGGATCAGACCTTCATCGACGAACTCGGCGGCCGCTCCGAGATGTCGGAATACATGCGCCGCTCCGGCTTCGACTACAAAATGTCGGCCGAGAAAGCGTACTCGACCGACTCCAACATGCTGGGCGCTACCCACGAAGCCAAGGATCTGGAATTCCTCAATTCAGGCATTCGCATCGTCAAGCCCATCATGGGCGTGGCTTTCTGGCGTGACGATGTCACCGTCAAAGCTGAAGAAGTCAGCGTGCGCTTCGAGGAAGGCCGTCCGGTGGCCCTCAATGGCGTGGAATACAACGACGTCGTCGCACTGCTGCTCGAAGCCAACCGCATCGGCGGCCGCCATGGCCTGGGCATGAGCGACCAGATCGAAAACCGCATCATCGAAGCCAAGAGCCGTGGTATCTACGAAGCTCCGGGCCTGGCGTTGCTGTTCATTGCTTACGAACGTCTGGTCACCGGCATTCACAACGAAGACACCATCGAGCAATACCGCGAAAATGGCCGCAAGTTGGGCCGCCTGCTGTACCAAGGCCGTTGGTTCGACCCGCAAGCCATCATGCTGCGTGAAACGGCTCAACGCTGGGTGGCACGTGCAATCACCGGCGAGGTCACCCTCGAACTGCGCCGTGGCAATGACTACTCGCTGCTGAACACCGACTCGCCCAACTTGACCTATGCTCCAGAGCGTCTGTCCATGGAAAAGGTCGAAAACGCACCGTTCACGCCTGCTGACCGCATCGGTCAACTGACCATGCGCAACCTGGACATCACCGACACGCGCGAAAAGCTCTTCACTTATGTGAAAGCCGGCCTACTCTCCTCGTCCGGTAACGCCGCGCTGCCGCAGATCAAAGACGACAAACAGTAAACGTCTCGGCTGCAGTACAAACCTGGGTCCTGGCCCAGGTTTTTTTTTGTCCACGGCCCGTCGGATGCCGCTGGCCTGATGCCCAGATGACCTGCCCCCAGATTTAGTACGGCACCGACATAGAGCCCAGGGGTAAAAGACCTTCTTTCTGATGAGCCTGCACGAATTGCGCCGGCGTTAAATATCCGAGCGCGCTGTGAGGCCGATCGGTGTTGTACTCGACTCGCCAGTTTTCGATCAAGCTTTTAGCCTGTCGCAGGGACAAGAACCAGTGCTCGTTAAGGCATTCGTCGCGGAACTTGCCGTTGAAACTTTCGATATAAGCGTTCTCCACCGGCTTACCCGGCCGAATAAACGACAGCTTTACGCCTGCTTGGTAGGCCCAGGCGTCCAAGGCTCTTCCGGCGAACTCTGGCCCGTTGTCCACGGTAATAGATCGCGGCAGGCCACGCATCTCCGCCAGCCGTTGCAGCACCATGGCAACACGCAGTCCCGGCAACGACGTATCGACCTCGATGGCCAGGCATTCGCGAGTGTAGTCATCGACGATAGTCAAACAGCGGAATCGGCGGCCATAGGCTAGGCCGTCGGCCACAAAGTCCATTGACCAACTCTGATTCGGCGCGATTGCCGCTGGGCGAACCACGCGCTCGGTCGCCGCGATTCGCTTACGCTTTCGTTTTCGCACGCTTAACCCTGCCAGACTGTACAGCCGCCAGATTCGCTTGTGATTTGCTTGCCAGCCTTCGCGACGTAAGAGCACATGGATCCTCCGATAGCCGTAGCGTCGTTTCGCCACTGCCATCTCTTTCATGCGCTCGGTCAGCGCAGCATCGCCTGAGCGTGTGCTCTCGTAGGCAAACAGCGACCGCGAAATTCCTACCAGCCCACAGGCCCGGGTAACACCCATGCTGCGCTCGGTCATTAATGTCCTGACCGCCTCGCGTTTGGCCTGCGGGCTGACTACTTTCGGCTTAGCAGATCCTGAAGCGCCGCCTTGTCCAGCATCGACTCGGCCAACAGCTTCTTGAGCTTGTTGTTCTCCTGCTCCAGCTCCTTGAGCCTCTGAGCGTCCGACACCGTCATGCCACCGAACTTCGCCTTCCAGTTGTAGTACGTTGCCTCGGAGATTCCGTGCTTGCGGCACAACTCTGCGGGCTTGGCACCTGCATCGGCTTCCTTGAGCACGCCGATGATTTGCTCTTCCGTAAATCGTTTCTTCATTGCCATTCCTTTGGGAACGGACTCTACATCGATTTCGTACTAATCACGGGGAGCAGGTCAGCCAGTCCATAATAACTACTCGGCCAGAGGGCACTAACCAATATGCTGACGTCGACTCTGCTCCACGTCGAATACAAACCGAACACGGTCACCAGCAAAATGCACAGTGCGACGATCAGCCATCGACAGGTAAGCACCACATCCTTGAGCGCCCAACCAAGAAGAAAATATCCCAGATAGGGAATCCACCATGTCCAGGGCGTATGCACGAAAACAGTGACACCCGGCCGAAACGGCGCCAGGGCCGTGGTAAACACCGGAATGCAGCATGCAACAAGTGCTGCCAATAATATTTTGTTGTTCTTTTCTCGAACGTAAGGAATCAAAATAGGGGTAAATACAGACAACCCCAATATAATCCAGAAATAGTAGAGCGCCGTATACAGCTTGCCATCAATGCTGTTGGAAATCGCCTGCGATACGGAAAGATTCCACTGTAGATAGCAGACGATGAAGAAATAATACGCAATGTGCCAGAACACCAACGGCACGGCAATTCTGCTCAGCCGTTTTTTGATGAAGTCACCAAGCGTGGTGAATTTCTCGGGGTCGAGCAACAGGACGCCGCTAATCATGACAAAGAGAGGCACGGCGCATAACCCAAGCGTTGCAATCAGGATGGCCAGCTTACCAACAAATACACTTCTGGCTCCCGTTGCCGCCGCGGTATAACCTGCAACATGTATGCCCACGACGCCCAGCATCGCCAAGGCTTTGGCAAATGAAACCCAGTAATAATTCTTGGCCACCCTTCCCCACAGTTTTTGTGGTTTGGAAATCCAGCAAGGATTCTGCATTGCTGCAGATTTCATAGGGATGGTAGCAAGAAAGTAAAACAGGCCCCTGCGGCCCACACCGGCGCCACCTGCCAACCCTGTTTGTGCGAGCGGCTAATCCGCCTGAGCTGAGCCAAGTGCCGGCGAATCCTGGGGAAGGCGGCAAGCCGACGGCCCGTAGCGTCGTCCGCTTTTGGCAGAAAAAGGGGCCCGCTCACCGCCCGGCATCAGCAGGATGACTCGTCCGCGCCACCAGCGAACGCGGACAGCGCCTAGCGCGCGTCTTCGTGCACGTAAAGCACCAGGTCCCACACACTGGCGTGGTGGCCACGCACCGAATGACGTTTGCGCCCCAGCGACTGCATGAAACGACTCAGCGACAGCAGATCATTCGGATAATGATAGGCTGCGATACTCAGGCGGCACTGCGAATCGGCCAGGTGACGTGTGGCGCCTTCCAGGATACCGAGCTCCCCGCCCTCGACATCAGCCTTGATCATGGTGGCTTGGCCAGGGACAAGGCAATCCAGAGAAACCGCTGGCAAAGGCTCTATCCACTCTTTACGATCTTCGCGCCACTGCACGGAATCCGAAGGAAGCACGAAGCGCGACCCATGCGGGTAATCAGGGTCCGTGTAGAACTCCACGCTGCCACCATGGTGGGCGCCGGCAACGACCCGCTCGGCACGGATGGGCAACAGCCATGACAAGCTGCGCAAACTGACGAAATCCAGACGGTTGGGCTCCAGCCCCCAGAGTTCGGAGCCTGGCCCGACCAGCCCGGCCATGCGGCCCAGGCACTCGCCCTGACTGGCGCCCACATCGACATAAATCTCTTGCTCGCGCGGCACAAACGAGCATTGCGGACTGGCGCCATTGAAGTACTGATAATCGGCACTGATCATGTATCGCAGCAGGGGACCACGATCCAAGGCAAGATAAGCATGGATGCGCGCGGCCAGCGTCTGCTGCGACAGCAGGTCCATCCCAGCCATCATGGCCAGATAACTATCGATCTCGCGCAGGTAGTGGTCGCGCTCCTGTTCGACTGGCACATACGTATGTGCAGCCCCGCTTGCCGCCATATGGGCCAGATAATCAAACTGCCCCTGCACACCCCGCCATAGCGCCCATTCGCCGTGCGTGCCCGGAAAACACATCAGACCGATGCGCGGGTTGCGACTGTGGCGCCGCAGATATTCCATCATGGATATCGCCCCGTCCTGACTAGGGGGAACAGGGATCATCGCGTTGGGCAGCGTGGGTTTTTCTCCAACCTCACAGAAGCCCAGAAAACGCGGGTCAGCGCGATAGGTAGAGCCTTGGGCCACCTCATGCAGGTGCTGCGTCCAGGCACTGCAGTAACGCGGCCAGAGTACGTAAAAACCTTCCAGGGCGCGCACCCGGGCTATGCGTTCGTCACCAAGACGCTTGAGTTCGCGCCAGTCGTCAAGGACCATTCGCCGGCCTCCATAGAAGAGCCAGAAGTCAACAAGAGTCTAGGAGTATGGAGCCGCTGGATGGCCTGCCGCAATCAGGCGCTACAGCACAACGAGTAGGATAAAACCGAATAACACCGGGATTTACCTGTCCGCGTTACAGCTCAACCTGCATGCCCATTTCGACCACGCGATTGGGAGGAATCTTGAAAAACCGAGTGCTGCGCGTGGAATTGCGAGCCATGAAAGAGAACACGGCCCTGCGCCAGCGAGACATCGCAGAACGCTTACCCGACACGACGGTCTGGCGCGACAGGTAATAGGAGGTACGCATGGGTTCCAGATCGATCTCTGGATAAGCCTCAGCCACCTCACGCAGGGCTTCGGGCACGTCAGGATCTTCTTTGAAACCGTAATGAATGATGACCTGCCAGCTCGAGGCACTCACCTGCGTGACGTCGAAGCGCCCGTCATCCGCGACATACGGTACATCCGAAACGCGAATGGACAGAAACACGACGTGATCGTGCAGCACTTTGTTGTGCTTGAGGTTGTGCAATAGCGCCGGCGGCACATTGCCGCTGTTCATGGTCATAAAAATGGCGGTGCCCGGCACGCGTGCCGGCGGATAGGTTTCCAGTTGCTCCATGAACTCGTTGAGCGGCTGGCGGTCGCGCGCCTGCAGTTGGGCCAGCAACAGCCTGCCGCGCCGCCAGGTCATCATGAGCGTGAAAACGATGACACCAACCAATAGCGGCATCCAGCCACCCTCGTGAATCTTGAAAATATTGGCCCCAAAAAGCAGGATGTCGATGAGCAGCAATACGCCCAGCAACGCCATCCATGCCAATCGACGGCCACCCGTACTGCCCCGAGGCAGAACCGCAAAGGCCAGCACAGACGTCGTCAGCATGGTCCCGGTTACGGCAAAACCGTAGGCTGCAGCCAGATTTTCGGAATTGCGAAACGCCAGCACGAGCAACAGCACCGCACACAGGAGCAAAGCATTGACTTGGGGCAAATAAATCTGTCCTCTTTCCGCCGCAGACGTATGCAGAATCTGCATGCGGGGCCAGAACCCAAGCTGCACTGCCTGGCGAGTCACCGAAAACGCGCCCGAGATCACAGCCTGCGAGGCCACCACCGTCGCCACGGTGGCCAGGGCCACCAGAGCAACCAGGCCCCACTCCGGCGCCATCAGAAAAAACGGATTGCGGATCGCCGTCGGGTCGCGCAGGAGTAACGCCCCTTGCCCCAGATAGCACAACGTCAGCGACGGCAGCACCATGCTGAACCAGGCGCGCCGGATGGCCGGACGCCCGAAATGCCCCATGTCTGCATACAAGGCTTCTGCGCCGGTCAGCGCCAGAACCACGGCGCCCAGCAGCAAAAAGCTCATGAGGGGAAACTCCACGATGAAGCGCAACCCCCACATCGGGTTGAGCGCAGCCAGCACTTGCGGCGCCTGCCAGATCTGCCAGCCGCCCAACACCGCCAAGGTGCCAAACCACAGTGCCATCACCGGCCCGAAAAGCTTGCCCATTGCGCCGGTGCCGCGCGACTGTATGGCGAACAGAGCAACCAGCACCACGATAGCGGCCGGCACCACCCAGCGATCCATGGTGTGCGAGACCACACCTATGCCCTCGATGGCAGAGAGCACCGAAATGGCCGGCGTAATCATGCTGTCGCCGTAAAACAGCGCGGCGCCGAAGATGCCAAGTATCACCAGAAACATGCGCATCCTGCCGCTGCGCCCGCGCACGGCCAGCTCCAACAGCGCGAGCGTGCCGCCCTCGCCTTGATTGTCCGCCCGCAGAATGAGGGTCACATACTTGAGCGACACCACCACCATGAGCAGCCAGAACAGAATCGACAACACGCCCAGAATGTGAGCAGGCTCCAGATCGGCAAAGCCGGTCAGGCAGGCGCGAAGCGTGTACAGGGGGCTTGTGCCTATATCTCCATACACCACACCCAGCGCGCCCATCACCAGGGCCATGTGCCGGGATTTGCCTGTTTCAGAGAGCTGACTCATAGGGACGCTCATGGCGTGTAAGTTGCGCACCCTTGCGGGGTCCAGGGAAAACAACGGTAAGCCGCGTGCCGTCGAACTCCGGACGGCTGCTCAACTTCCACCATGCGCCATGCGCATGCGCGATCTCACGCACAATCGCCAGGCCCAGCCCTGAGCCATCCGCACTGGCCGACGGCGACCGGTAAAAAGCCTCGAAGACCCGTTCGCGCTCCTGGGGATCGATACCCGGACCATCGTCTTCGACCGTCAGCGACGGTGGATTCTCACCGATGGTCAGCGTCACAAGACCCGCACCATAGCGCAAGGCGTTGTCGATCATATTTCCCAGCAGCTCATCGAGCAGCAAGGGATCACCATCGATCCATATCGGGTGATCCGGAGCCAACAGGTCAAGCTCGACCTGCGAGGCTCGCGTGCGTGGAATCCATTCGGCGCCGCTGGCACGCACCCACTCGCACAGGTCCAGCCGCACAAAGCGATCCTGTGGCCGCGCATTGGGATCCGCTTTGGCCAGCACCAGCAACTGCTGCCCCAGACGTATCATGCGATCGCTGACGACCTTGATGCGCTCGGCGCGGGCACGCACGTCCTCGGGCAAGGGACGCGCCAGCATGAGTTCGGACTCCAGCCGCAGACCGCTGAGCGGTGTGCGCAACTGATGGGCGGCGTGCCCGATGAATCGCCGTTGCGCCGCAAGCGACGCATCCAGACGCAGCAGGAGATCATTGATATGCGTGACCAGCGGCGCAATTTCCGCGGGCAAACCCTGCACGGCCATCGGCTGCATATCGTCGATGGAACGCAGGCGAATCTCTTCCGAAAGGTGGTTGACCGACCGCAGACCGGATCGCACCCCCTGCACGATCACACCGGCAAACAGCACGATCAACAATATCTGGCCGGCCACCATCAGCCAGAAGAAGTCCTCCAGCATCCAGACGGACATGTCGATCTTGTGCGTCATGACCCATGTCGCTGCCAGATCCAGCAGAAACAGCAACAAGACGGGGGGCATGAGGCGCACGACGAGATGGCGCGCCAATGAGCCCACTGGCAGCTTCCAGCCCGGCTGTTGCGGCAAAGGTTCGGGGCGAGTGTCCGGCATGGAGGGAAAGCGGTGAGCACCGGGCCTTATGGCCCGGCGTGCGCCTCAGGCGAGGTCAGGCTGCCTCGACATCCAGCATATAACCAAAGCCGCGCACAGTCTGGATGCTGGCGCCCGTGCCTTCAAGGCGCTTGCGCAAGCGGTACACGTACACTTCGACGGCATTCTCGCTGAAGTCAGCATCCCAGGCGGAAAGCGAATTGACGATCTGGCGCTTGGTCACGACCCGGCCGACGCGGGCCATGAGCATTTCCAGCACGGAGAGCTCACGCACCGACAGGGCCAGACGCTGGCCGTTGGCCCGGACTTCGCGGCCGACGGTATCAAACACGAGAGGACCTACTTCGATCAACGGTTGAGCCTGGCCGGTACGGCGGCGGCCCAGCGCACGAACGCGGGCGGCGAGTTCGGGCAGGTCAAAGGGTTTGGTGACGTAGTCGTCCGCGCCGGCGTCCAGGCCGGCCACCCGGTCATCGAGACCATCGCGGGCTGTCAGGATAAGCACCGGTACCTGGCTGCCCTCCTGGCGCAACTGGCGCAAAACCTCCAGGCCACTTTGGCCGGGGAGATTCAGGTCCAGCAGAAGCAGATCGTAAGGCTGCCCCGCCAGCGCCCCCTGGACTTTGTCACCCTCGGTGAGCCAGTCCACGGCGTAGCCCTGGTCGGACAGGAATTCCTGGAGCGCATGGCCCAGGGTGGTGTCATCTTCGATTACGAGTACTCGCATGCCGCGATTCTAGCGCGAACCTGAGCCGCGCGCCCAGATCAAATATGCGTTCTACCCTACAACAGCGCGCGGGGAGACGTTTCGGCGCAGCCGCCGCTACCTCTCCCCTGCGTTGTTTAGCGTGCGGGTTGCGCCGCGGGCTTGGCCGCCGGCTGCGCGCCAGCGGCTGCAGGCTGGTCGCCGCCCTGTGCTCCGATAGCGGGCGCCGCCGGGGCCGGTGTGGTCACGAAGCCGATACGGCCCATCCCTGAGCGACGGGCCGAGGCCATGACCTTGGCCAGTGTTTCGTAGCGCGTGTTCTGGTCGGCACGGATACGGATTTCGGGTTGAGGCTTGTCGCCCGCCACTGCATGAAAGCGGAACGGCAAGTCTTCCAGCGTGATCGGCTGCTCGTCCCAGAAAATCTTGCCGCTGGCATCGATAGCCAGGTCGATCGTTTTCGGATCTTCCTGAAGCTGCTCGGCAGAGACCTGCGGCATGTTGATCTTGATCGAATGCGCCAGCAGCGGCGCCGTGATGATGAAGATCACCAGCAGCACCAGCATCACGTCGATGAGCGGCACCATGTTGATCTCGGACACGGTGTGGCCGCCCGACCCTTTATTGTCGAAGCTGCCAAAAGCCATTATTCGCTCCCTCGTGCATCGGCGGCCTGGCCACCCTGGCGACGCAGCGCACGCACCTTACCGTCGGACACCGCGACTTGCTGGCCGGTGGTCAGGAAGGCGAACAGATCATGCGCGAAAGCGTCCAGACGCGACAGGAAGACGCGGTTATTGCGCACAAACGCGTTATAGGCGAGCACCGCAGGAATGGCTACGGCCAGACCCAGACCGGTCATGATGAGCGCTTCGCCCACGGGGCCGGCGATACGGCTGATGGTCACACCGTCGGACAAGCCGATACCCACCAGAGCGTGGTACACGCCCCAAACCGTACCGAACAGACCAACGAACGGGGCCGTCGATCCCACCGAAGCGAGAATGGTCAGGCCGTTCTCGAGCTTGGCGGTCTCTTCGTCGATGACCTTACGCATGGTGCGAGTGACGAACTCGCCATTGCTGCCGGCCTCTTCGAGTTTGGTGGCACCGAACTTGGCGTGATGACTCTGAGCGTGAATGGCATGGCTGGCGAGATGTGAGAACGGATCGCGCGCGCCGTGCGTGACGATTTCGTTTTCGACCTGCTTGAGCGAACCGGCATTCCAGAAATGATTCAGGAAGACCGCAGCGCGGTTGCGCATACGCACGTTGCTGATGGCCTTGACGACGATGAGATACCAGGTCACCACCGACATCAGGATGAGGATGATGAACAGCGTCTTGCCGACGAAATCGCTCTGGGCGACAAAGTGCATGAAACCCATGTCGGGCACCGCAGGGGCCGGCGGCGGAGCCGAGGCGGCAGCAGCAGCGGCGGCGTTGAGCGCGTCGGCGGCCGGTTGCAGCGTCTGGGGCGCGGCGGGCGGCGTCGCAGCAGCGGGAGCTGCCGAGCCCGCTGCCTGGGCCACGACCATCATGGCATTTTGGAGTACGTTGAACATCTCAGTTCCCTTTTGCTTGTATCACTTAAGTCCGAAATCGAACGGAATCCTGGCCATGGCCGTTTGCGCAATCCCGTTACGAGTCAGTGGTTTGAATCGTGCTTTTCGCACCGCCTCGATCGCCGAGTCATCCAGTCGACGGAAACCAGAGGAGCTGTCGACGACGGCTTTGTCGACATAGCCCTGCGGATTGATCGTAACCAGCACAATCACCCGCCCTTGCTCGCGACGCCGGATCGATTCCGACGGATACCGGGGCGCCGGCCGGTCTCCCAGGTACTCGACGCTGGACATGAAGACCGGCTGGTCGGGTGCAGGACCTTGCTTGGGCGCTTGTGTGACTTGTTCGCCATCGGTCTCTCCAGCCGGTGGCTTGGGCGTAGGGTCGGCTTTGACCTCGGTTTTGGGCTGAGGCTTGGGCTGAGGTTTCGGCTTGGGCTTGGGTTTGGGCGGAGGCGGCGGCGCCGGAACGGGCGGCTTTTCTACGACGGGCTCGGGTTCGGGCTCTGGCTCGATTTCGGGCTCGGGGTCGGGTTCCGGCGTGGGATCGACCACTGACTCCGGCGGCGGAGTCTCTTGTACCGGGGGTTCGGGATTGGGCTCAGCCTTGGCGACCTGGGGCACGGGAGCTTCGATGACGCTCACCATGACAGGCTCTTGATCGAGCAAAACGGGAGCTTCAGTGTCATTGAAGAAAATGGCACCAATTACCGCTGCGTGCACAGCAAGCACGGCGATGCCGGCTCCCACGCGTAACCCCACCGACGCTTGCGGGGTAGAAGTCCAACCGTATTGAAGGCTAGGCATGAATCATGCCAGAAACATTAACGAGTACGCCAGCATGCAACCGAGAAACTTATCTCGGCCACCAGCTGGCGTTTCCAAGTCTACTACGATATATCAAATGCGAATGATTCGCAAGTTTACTCTGACCGATATTACGCGCTCAAAACGAGCCCCGCCCGCGGCATGCTGACGTGTGTTGCCGGTGGTACGAATCCGGATTGCGTGAGGCTGGAATCAGCGCGCGCTGCGCGCAAAACAGGCGAGCACCGAGCCGCAATAGATGGCGGGCGGCCGTGCAAAAACACAAAAGCCCTTGAACCAGGGGTCCAAGGGCCTTGAGCTTGATGCGCAGCTTTGGTGGGTGCTACAGGGGTCGAACCTGTGACCTACGCCTTGTAAGGGCGCCGCTCTACCAACTGAGCTAAGCACCCGTATGCGCGGGGCCACTCAAAGTCTTGCGCGGCCCGAAGTATAGCGAACCTTGCGCAAGTCGGCAAATCGATTGCTCGCGATACCCAACGAGCCTGCGATCGGCCACTACGGGCACTTAATTGACAGCGTCTTTCAGGGCCTTGCCGGGACGGAACTTCGGCACCTTGGCTTTCTTGATCTTGATCGTTTCACCGGTGCGCGGATTGCGGCCTGTGCGGGCCGCGCGCGAGGACACGGCAAAGGTGCCGAAACCTACCAGGGTGACTGTGCCCCCTTTCTTGAGCGTGGTCTTGACGGCACCGATCAAAGCGTCAAGCGTGCGACCGGCAGCCGCCTTGGAGATATCGGCTTTGCTGGCGATGTGATCGATGAGTTCGGTTTTGTTCATTCAGGATTACCCCTCACAAGGTATGAATTACGCGCCCCGCGCAGCGCGAAAGCGCCGATCTAGGGCTCGCGCCAGAACTGACGAGTGACGATTTAGTATTTCTTGCGCTGCAAAAGCACAACCTTTTAATTGCTGCGTCGCAGCTTCCTGGCAGGCTTTTTCAAGCTGTGGAAAGCTGCGACGCTGAGGCATATTAGGCCCGCCTCGTCTTCGACTGTCAAGCATTACCCATGCGAAAAACCGCGCCGATACTAGCTTTTAAAGCTTTGCGCAATAATCAAAAACGCCAAGCACGTCCGCAAGGTTGGCAGTAAACAAATGATCAGGCCATTGATTCCTTGAGCGCTTGATCAAAATCAAGCAACAGGTCGGCCTCGTCCTCTATACCCACGGAGACACGAATGAGACTGTCGGCTATACCCATTTGCGCCCGGCGCTCGGCGCCCATCTCGTAGTAAATCGTGTGCGCGGCCGGCAGGGCCAGGCTGCGCGTATCTCCCAGATGCGTGGCATTGAGCACGATGTTCAGCCGGTTCAGGAAGTCGAAACAATCGATGCCGTCGGCCAACTCGACACCCAGCAAGCCGCCATAACGCCCATCCCGGAAGAGACTGCCGGCGCGATCATGCTGCGGATGCGCGGCCAGCCCTGGGTAATGCACCTTGGCCACACCAGGGTGCGAGTCCAGCAACCGCGCCAGGGCCAGCGCATTGCTGCAGTGCCGGTCCATGCGCAACGCCAGTGTCTCGGCACCGATGGCAATGCGATGCGCGGGCTCGGCAGCCAGAGTGCCCCCCATGTCGCGCAAGCCTTTTTTCTTGATCTGGGTCAGCCCCCAACTTGTGGGCGCGCCTTTACGGTAGCTCTCGAAGATGTTGTCGTAGCCGGACCAGTCAAACAAGCCGGTGTCCGTCACCGAGCCACCCAAAGCATGGCCGTGGCCGCCGATGTACTTCGACAATGAGTTCATCACCAACGACGCACCGACCTCGCACGGCTGAAACAGCCAGGGCGAAGTCAGCGTATTGTCGACCACATACACCAGCCCCAGCTCGCGGCAAATCGTGCCGATGGCCGCCAGATCGGCAATCTGCGTGCCGGGGTTGGCAATGGTTTCCGTGAACACCATGCGGGTGTTGGGCCGCACGGCCGCGCGCACCTGCTCGGCGTCGGTGGCATCAACCGCGGTCACCTCGACGCCAAGCTCGACCAAAGTACCCAACAGACTGTTGGTATTACCGAAGATGTACTGGCTTGATATCAGATGATCACCACGGCGCAGCAGGGTCGTGAAAATGGCCGCCAGCGCCGCCATGCCGGTGGCAAAGCTCACCGTCCCTTTGCCGCGCTCCATCTGGCTGATCTTGGCTTCCAGCGCGGTGGTCGTCGGGGTGCCCTGGCGCGCGTACGTAAACCCGGCCTTGCCCTGAAACACGGCCGCGAGTTCGCGCGAGTCCTCATAGGCGAACTCCGAAGACGGATGCATGGGCTTGTGCACCGCGCCGTGCTCGACAGCCTGGGTGCGATCGGAATGGAGAATGGTGGTGGTAAAGCCGTTCTGGTGCATGGTGTACCCGGCGCCGGTTTTCCGGCATGTAGTAGCAAGAAAAGAATCAGTTGCGGCGTTGACGCACGGTCTCGTAGAGGCAAACCGCACTGGCAACGCTGACGTTGAGGCTTTCGACGGACCCCAGCATGGGGATGCTGACCAACTCATCGCAGGTCTCGCGTGTCAGGCGGCGTATACCCTCCCCCTCGGCGCCCATGACCCAAGCCATGGGCTGCCTGGCATCGACCGCATGCATGTCATGACTGGCCTGATCGTCGGTGCCTACCAGCCATACGCCGCGCTCTTTCAGCTCGCGCATGGTGCGAGCCAGATTGGTGACCATGATGTACGGGACGGTATCGGCCGCGCCGCAGGCCACGCGCTGCACCGTGGCGTTCAGGCCAACGGCACGATCCCGTGGTGCGATCACCGCGTGTACACCTGCGGCATCCGCCGTGCGCAGGCAGGCGCCGAGATTGTGCGGATCGGTCACACCGTCGAGGATGAGCAGAAAGGCAGGCCCGTCGATTTCGTCCAGGACCTCGCCCACGCCGACGGCCAACGGACGCTCGTCGGCCAATGCCAGCACGCCTTGGTGACGCGTACCGCGCGCCAGGCCGTCGAGCCGCTCGGCGGGCACCGGATGCACCCGGCACCCCGCACGCTCGGCCTGCTCGATGAGCGTCTGCATGCGCTTGTCGCGGCGGGATGCTTCGACATAGATTTCCTTGATGGACTCAGGTGCGTGACGTAAGCGCGCAACGACTGCGTGAAACCCCGCCAGGACTTGGGTCGACGCCATGGTGATGACTACCTTTGAAAACAGAAAAGCCCGTCGCGGCTGCGACGGGCCGGGGCACAGCCTTGCGACGCACCCCTGGATTCCCGCAATGTTAACGCGCCCGAATGCTAGCGTCGGCCACGCGGGGTCTTCTTGGCGGCTTCGGCGGGCCGCTGCGGCGGCGTGGGCGGCACTTTATTGGTTTTCTTGGCCTCGGCGCGGCGCTGTTTGGCCGTCTGCCCCTTCAGCGCAGCAGGCTTGGGCGCAGCGGCCTTCTTGACGCGGCGCGGCTCATCCGGATTACGCGTACTTTGCTTGCGCAAGGATTCGTAGCTCGTGCCCTTGACGAGGCGAAACTCGATCCTTCGGGCCTCAAGGTCGACCCGCGCCACCTGCACCTGCACCTTGTCCGTCAACCGATAACGCATGCCGGTGCGCTCTCCGCGCAACTCGTGCAGCGAGTCGTTGAACTGGAAGTACTCTCCACCCAGCTCAGAAACATGCACCAGACCCTCGACGTGCAAGGTATCCAATGTCACGAAAATACCAAAACTCGCCACGCCCGTGACCGTACCGCTGAAGTCTTCGCCGACGCGCTCCTTGACGAACCAGCACTTGAGCCAGGCCTCCACATCGCGCGATGCCTCGTCGGCGCGGCGTTCGCTGGCCGACAGCAGCAGGCCAAGCTTCTCCCAAATGGCATGCTCGTGATCGCGCTGGCTGCGTCCGATAACCAGCGGCTGTGACTGCAACTCGGGGATATATCGCTGCCCTTGCAACAGCGCCTTGATGACGCGATGCGTGAGCAGATCGGGATAGCGCCGGATGGGCGAAGTGAAATGGGAATACGCCGGATAGGCCAGACCGAAGTGGCCCATATTGTCCGGGCTATAGACCGCTTGTTGCATGGAGCGCAGGCTCATGGTCTGCAACAGCGGAAAGTCGGGCCGTCCACGCACCGTATCGAGAAACTCGCCGTAATCCTTGGCCGTGGGGGTGTCGCCGCCGCCGAGCGACAGCGCCTGGGTGCGCAGAAACTCACGCAACGCCTGCAGCCGCTCCGGCGTGGGGCCCTCATGGATTCGGTAAAGGCCCGGGTGCTTGCTGCGATGCATGAAGTCGGCCGAGCAAGTATTGGCCGCCAGCATGCACTCTTCGATGAGCTTGTGAGCGTCGTTACGCACCATAGGTACGATCTGCTCGATACGGCCGAGCTCATTGCAAACAATCCGCGTTTCGATGGTGTCGAAATCGATGGCGCCGCGCTTCTTACGCTGCTGCGACAGCAACTGATAGAGCTCGTACAGGTGCTGAACATCCGGCAGCAGCTTGCCCAGCGCCGCCGCGGCTGGCCCACCCGGCTGCTGCAGAGCCTCCCAGATGCTGGTGTAGGTGGTGCGCGCCTGCGAATGCATGACCGCGTTGTAGAACTGATAAGCGGTGACCGTGCCGGCCTTCGCGCCCGTGGCCGGAATCACCATATCGCAGACCAGCACCAGGCGATCGACGTTCGGATTGAGCGAGCACAGCCCATTGGACAGCGACTCGGGCAGCATGGGAATGACACGGCGCGGGAAATATACGCTGGTACCACGCTCGATGGCGTCATCATCGATGGCATCGCCCGGCTTCACATAGTGGCTGACATCGGCGATAGCCACCAACAGCCGCCAACCGGGACGCTTGCGCTGCCCCGTGCCCAGATCAACCGGCTGGCAATAGACAGCATCGTCGAAGTCGCGCGCGTCCTCACCATCGATGGTGATCAACGGCACATCGCGCAGATCCACACGGTGCTTGAGATCGCTTTTGCGAACAACGTCTGGCAGGCGCGCGGCCTGCTTGCGCGCCGCCTCCGAGAACTCCACCGGCACGTCGAACTTGCGCACGGCAATTTCGATTTCCATGCCAGGGTCATCAATCTCGCCCAGGACCTCGAACACCTTGCCCAGCGGCTGCGTGTGACGGGTCGGCTGTTCGATAATCTCGACCGACACCACCTGTCCATGCTGAGCTCCATTGGTATCGCCGGGAGGGATCAGAATGTCATGCTTGATGCGCTGATCTTCGGGCGCGACGATGGACAGGCCGTGCTCATGCAGGAAACGGCCCACCAACTTGTTGGTGCGGCGTTCTATCACCTCAACGATGGTACCTTCCGGCTTGCCACGGTATTCGCCAGCCGGCTTGACCAGGACACGGTCACCATGCAGCACTTTTAGCATTTCGCGCGGCGACAGAAAGATATCCTGCCCGCCGTCGTCGCGGACGAGAAAGCCAAAGCCATCCCGATGGCCCTGTACGCGACCGGCAACGAAATCCAATTTGGTGGCCAGCAACAGCACGCCCTTGCGATTAGGCAACAATTGGCCATCGCGCTCCATGGCGGCGAGCCGGCGCTCAAAGCCAACCAGGGTCGCCTCGCGCTCGACACCCATGCGCTGCGCCAGTTCGGCAGGCGCCAAAGGCGCGCCGGCCGTGCGCAAGGCATTCAGAATCTCTTCGCGAGAGGGGACGTCCGGATCAAAGTCCGGCGGAGCAGCGGGCACGACCGGAGTAGATCTATTATTTTTGTTTGCGTCGTTGTTCGATCGTTTTGCCAAAGCTGAGAATCCCGTATATAATGCGCAGCTTCTGTGGTCAGCCCAGTGCGACACTGAAAGTCAAACACAGCGATTTGCGGAGTAGCTAGTCTACGTGAAATTCAGCGCAAAAATGTTGTCAGACACAGTGCCCAGGTGGCGGAATTGGTAGACGCGCATGGTTCAGGTCCATGTGCCGCAAGGTATGGAGGTTCGAGTCCTCTCCTGGGCACCACAGTTTCTTTCTCTCAGTTTGAGCTCAAACTGAGAGATAAAAGGCAGAGTCATCAGACCTCTTGCCTGGTTGAAATTCAAAACCCCGGCTCGCCCAAGCGAGCCGGGGTTTTGTTTTGGTCTCGCCTAAAATACCTGCCTCAAGGATCGCGCCGGCCCGAACGACTGCCCTCACGGCGGACATGATGCGCCTCATAACGCGCCGCCCCCATTGCCTCGATCTGCCCTTGCACCAACCGTTCCAGCGGCTCGAGCAATGCATCAAAGCGATCCGTACTCTCCATGGCATTTAGGCCCGCCACCACCGCCTCGAGCGTTGACAGCGCCCCTGGCAGGTCTGCGTGCCGGACGCGATAGCGCCCCTGCCCTGCGCCGGCAATGGTGAGCCTGGGTAACGCCGCCAGAGAGGGATGGCGCGCAACCATGCTGCGGGCGCGCCGCCAGGTCGCGTCGGGCACCACCAGCAAGCGCGGCAACCCGCCGGGCACGGGCGGCGCGGCCACCGCAGCCGCGGGCCCGGAAACAACAACAGCGCCTGTTGGCCGGGACGCATCCAGAGTCTTTCATCAAACTCATCGGCCACCACTCGGGCAGCCCGAGCCAACCCCAGCCAGGCGAGCCGGGCGGTATTCAGCGCATGCCCGGCCTCCCGTGGGTCCTGCAAAAAAAGCACTCGCGTCTGGGACGGCAACTTGGGCAACATCGGACACAAACAATGCGTAAGCGGTCGCTCGCAACGGCCACAATGCGGACGGGACATAAAGCAGTGATCCGAGAAACGCCACAGGTCGCGGCAAAACCTCAAGGATAGCGGCAACCCGCCGAAAATATCTTTTAGGGTGACTTGCACCCCCCTTAAAAAGGGGGCATAATTCGCGTCCTGCTGATTGCGCGGCAACGCAAAATCGACAGAGCCCAGGTGGCGGAATTGGTAGACGCGCATGGTTCAGGTCCATGTGCCGCAAGGTGTGGAGGTTCGAGTCCTCTCCTGGGCACCACCGCTTTTAAAAAAACCCGACCTTTTATCAGGTTGGTTTTTTTATACCCGTCGCGGCTTGGCCGGGCTTGCGCCCCCAGCGATAGGGCACCGCGCCCGCTCCTAGCAAGAGAAGATATGGCGGCGCGCAGCCAGCCACCTTCTCACGGAGTGCGCGTCAGCTCGCGGACCATGACAACGTGAGGAATCCCGGCCTCGACGAACTCATCGCCGTCGGCACGAAACCCGTGGGCCTCATAAAAGGCTTTGGCATGGGTCTGCGCATGCAGCACCAGCATGCGATGACCTTCCCCTTCCCCATGCCCTTGCTCGATAAGCGCGTCGAGCACACGCCCGCCCACGCCGGTGCCCCGCACCGATTTACGTACGGCCATGCGACCGATGTGGCCATCGAGCAGCAGCCGCCCCGTACCCACCGGCCTATCCTCGAGATCGTAAGCGACAGCATGGACCGAAACGGCATCCTCATCGCCGAGCTCGATTTCCGTAGGCACGTTTTGCTCGAGCACGAAAACCTCATGACGGACCGAGGTGGCGTGCTCGCGCAGACGATCCCAGGTACCAATGACGATGCGAACGGGTGAGGAAGACACAGTGCTCATGACGACGGTTCCAGCAAGTTGTGGTGCTGCGATTGTCTCAGGGAGCGGCAGCGCCTCCAAGTACCTGCGGCTTCAGTAGAATGGCTGCTTTCGAAATCCGCCTTGCGCCATGTCCGCCGTCGTCAATGCCACGCTGCCGGTCTTCGCCCTGATACTGACCGGCTGGCTCGCTGCTCGCGCGCGCGTCTTGGGCCCGGCCGCTACCGACGCGCTCAATCGCTATGTGGCTTATCTGTCCCTGCCGGCCCTGCTGTTTCGTGCCATGGCCCAAGCCAGGATGGACGATATGCTGCATTGGGGCTTCATTGCTGCGTTCTGGGGCGGCGTCTGCGTCACCTTCGGCCTGAACCTGATCACCATCGGGCCACGCCGGCCCCTGACGGATCGCACCATAGAAGGCCTTGCCGCGGCCTACTCCAACGCGGGGTACATGGGTATCCCGCTATGCCTGGCAGTGCTGGGACCGGCCGGTTTGCCAGCGGCGATCATCGCCACGCTACTGACGGCCTGCGCCTTGTTTGCGTGTGCTATCGCCCTCATCGAGTACGACCAGCGCCAGCAGCACCATTGGGCGAGCACGTTGCTTCACGTCGGGCGCGCTCTGGCCCGCAACCCTCTGCTCGTGGCCCGATGGCCGGCGCGCTGTGGGCCGGTCTGGGGCTTACCTTGCCCGAAGGCATGGACCGATACGTCGAACTGTTGGGCGCCTCGGCCAGCCCTTGCGCACTCATTACCATCGGCCTGTTCCTGGCTCAGGCGCAGCCGGGCGGCGCAGGCCGTCCGGTGGCCCGGTTGGTTGCCGGCAAGTTGCTGCTTCAACCTACCGTCACGGCCATCCTCGCATTTTGGGTGTTTTCCATGCCCCCTTTATGGACCTGGTGCGCCGTGCTCATCAGCGCACTGCCTATCGGCACCGGGCCATTCATGCTCGCCCAACTCTATGGCCGTGCCGCCAACACGACGTCACGCGCTATCCTGCTGTCGACCGTTCTGTCTGTCATTACCATCTCGGCCCTGGTCGCCTGGATCCAACAATTCCATCCCATCTGAACCATGCTGGCGCTCGCCCTATTTGCCTTTACGCTTACTCTGATCATCTGGCAGCCGCGCGGTCTGAATGTCGGCTGGAGCGCTTGCATAGGCGCCGCACTGGCCTTGCTGACCGGGGTGGTGCAGCTAGCGGATATTGGCGCGGTCTGGCACATCGTATGGAATGCGACCGCCACCTTCATCGCCATCATCATCACCAGCCTGATTCTCGATGAGGCCGGTTTTTTCGAGTGGGCCACCTTGCACGTGGCGCGCTGGGGCCGCGGTAGCGGTCAGCGCCTGTTTGTGCTCATCGTGCTGCTGGGCGCTGCGGTCACTGCACTGTTCGCCAATGACGGTGCCGCGCTCATCCTCACTCCCATCGTGATGGAAATGCTCCTGGCGCTGGGTTTCGGCCCGGCAGCGACGCTGGCATTCGTCATGGCGGCCGGCTTCATTGCGGACACCGGCAGCATCCCGCTCATCGTCTCCAACCTGGTCAACATTGTCTCGGCCGATTTCTTCGGGCTGGGTTTCAGCCAATACGCTGCGATCATGGTGCCGGTCAACATCGTGGCCGTCGGATCGTCTCTTGCCATGCTGTGGCTCTTCTTCCGGCGCGACCTTCCCGCCCGCTACAACATCGCCGATCTACCTGCCCCACACACAGCCATACGCGACAGCCTGACGTTTCGTGCCGGCTGGGTGGTCCTGACCTTGCTGCTGGCGGGCTTTTTCCTGCTCGAACCGCTGGGAGTACCCGTCAGCGCGATTGCTGCGCTGGGTGCAGCAGGCCTGCTGCTGATCGCGGGGCGCCGCCATATCGTGGGTACGCGGCGCATCATGCGCGAAGCCCCCTGGCATATCGTGGTGTTCTCGCTCGGCATGTATCTGGTTGTCTACGGCTTGCGCAACGCCGGGCTGACTCAGGCCCTGACCCACTTGCTTGAGAGGTGCGCCGACGCCGGCATATGGGGTGCCTCGCTGGGCACGGGTATTGCCACCGCGTTGCTGTCTTCCGTCATGAACAATCTACCCACCGTTCTGATCGGAGCATTGTCTATTGCCGATGCGCAGGTTGCCCATGAGGGCACTCGCCTGGCCATGATTTACGCCAACGTGATCGGCAGCGATCTGGGGCCGAAGATCACGCCCATCGGCAGCCTCGCTACCCTGCTGTGGTTGCATGTGCTGGCGCGCAAGGGGCTGCACATCTCCTGGGGCTATTACTTCCGGGTAGGCCTTGTACTGACCCTGCCGGTTCTTCTGGCCACGCTTGCGGCCCTGGCATGGCGACTAAGCATGTAAATATACCAAGTAGAAATATTATAACAATAAACAATTATTTTTTGTTATTAAAGCTCTCTTCTATACTGCCACTCTTGGGGCGTCCGCACGCCTTCCTTCTGCCTTCTCGGTGCAACCATGAGCACACCCGCCTCGACCTTGCCCTTTCCCTCCGCAGTCATTCAGGTCAACCGCAAACCGCTGTTGATCGCGTTGCTGCTGGTTCTCGCCGGCGCGTTCTACCTGCTGCAAACGGTAAGCTGGCGCCAGAGTGCGCTGTGGATCGTCGGCGCGCTATTGGGCGTGACGCTCTATCACGCGTCCTTCGGGTTCACGCAAGCGTGGCGGGTCTTCGTCTCCGATCGGCGCGGCGCGGGCCTGCGCGGGCAGATGGTGATGCTGGCCTTCGGTGTCGTTCTGTTCTTCCCTTTCCTGGCCTCCGGCACATTGTTTGGAATGCCGGTCAATGGATTGGTGTCGCCGCCTGGCGTCTCCGTGCTCCTGGGTGCCTTCCTGTTTGGTATCGGCATGCAATTAGGCGGAGGCTGCGCCTCAGGCACGCTCTTTGCCGTGGGCGGCGGTAACACTCGGATGATCGTCACGCTGTTGTTCTTCATCGTCGGCTCGGTCATCGCGACAGCCAATTTCCCGTGGTGGTCGAGTCTTCCGGCGCTGCCGCCCACTTCGCTTATCAAGACCTGGGGGCTGCCTACGGCGCTAGTGGCCAATCTGGCCGTCTTTGCCTTTATTGCCTGGTTGACCACCGTGCTGGAGAAGCGTCGTCATGGCCACCTGATTTCTTCCGCGGCGCACACCAGCCGCCCAGCAACCCTGCTGCAAGGCCCTTGGCCGCTGATCTGGGGCGGGATTGCACTGGTGATTCTCAACTTTGCCACGCTCGCGCTGGCCGGCCGTCCGTGGGGAATTACCTCGGCCTTCGCGCTATGGGGAGCCAAAATTCTCGACGCCTTTGGCGGTGACGTTTCCACATGGGCATATTGGACCAAGCAGCAGGCCGCGCTGGCTGCCCCGATCAGCCGGGATGTCACGTCGGTCATGGATGTCGGGCTGATGCTTGGAGCGCTTGCTGCCGCCTCGGCAGCGGGCAAATTCGCACCAATCTGGAAGGTCCCGGCCCGATCGCTGGCAGGTGCCATCATCGGCGGACTCTTGCTGGGCTATGGGTCACGGCTGGCATTCGGCTGCAACATTGGCGCGTATTTCAGCGGCATTCTGTCAGGAAGCCTGCACGCATGGCTGTGGCTGCCTGCCGCCTTCCTGGGCAGCGCACTAGGCGTGCATCTGCGTCCGTACTTCGCGCTAGCCGTCGAAAAGACACCTGCCCCGTCAAGCTGCTAGCCACAGCGGCACCGCGCACCAGCCCCGCCATCCGGACTGCAATCCGGCTGGCGGGGCTTTTCCGTTGAGGCATGCCCGTGCCTCTCTTGAGAGAGCTGTCAGGCGATTCTGTTAAGGTTGGCAGCAAATCAGTACCTCGGAGAGGCATATGCACTGGATCGCTGGCCGCCACACGGCTTTTGCTCTCATCCTCATTGGCGCGGCCGCAAGTATCACGCTTGCCGAACTGCGCGGCCCGGTCTGGCTGTGGGCAGCCCTGCCGCTGGCGGCGTTGAGCCTGCTTGGCATCTACGACATCGTCCAGCCTCGGCACGCGATTCGGCGCAACTACCCGGTCATCGGCAACCTGCGCTTTCTGTTTGAATTCATCCGGCCGGAAATCCGGCAATACTTCCTTGAGGATGACACCAACGCCGCGCCGTTCTCGCGCGCACAGCGCTCGATCGTCTATCAACGCGCCAAGCAAGAAATCGACAAACGCCCTTTCAGCACTCAGGAAGACGTCTACGGAGACCGCTATGAGTGGATAAACCATTCCATGGCTCCCTCGCACATCACCGATTCCGATTTCCGGGTCCAGGTCGGCGGGGCGGACTGCACCCAACCGTATTCCATGTCGGCTTTCAACGTCTCGGCCATGAGCTTCGGCGCCTTGTCGGCCAATGCCGTGCTGGCTCTCAATGATGGCGCGCGCATCGGCAATTTTGCCCATGACACAGGCGAAGGTGGAATCAGCCGCTACCATCGCCAACCGGGTGGCGCGCTGGTCTGGAATATTGGTTCGGGCTATTTCGGTTGCCGCGACGAGCAAGGCAATTTTTCGGAAGAAGCGTTCGTTCGCAATGCCTGTACGCCGCAGGTCAAAATGATCGAGATCAAGCTTTCTCAGGGCGCCAAACCCGGACACGGGGGCATTTTGCCTGCGAGCAAAGTCACCCTGGAGATCGCCGAAGCACGCGGGGTGCCAGCTTGGCAGGACTGCAACTCGCCGTCGAGCCACAGCGCCTTTGACACGCCGGTGGGTCTCATGCACTTCGTGGCGCGTCTGCGTGCGCTCTCGGGCGGCAAACCGGTCGGCTTCAAGTTCTGCGTGGGTCACCCATGGGAGTGGTTCGCCATCGTCAAAGCCATGCTCAAAACGGGTATTACGCCAGACTTCATCGTGGTCGACGGCGCCGAAGGTGGCACGGGTGCGGCGCCAGTGGAATTCGTCGACCATGTCGGCACACCATTGCGCGAGGCCTTACGGCTGGTCCACAACACCCTGGTGGGCGTGAACCTGCGCGACCGCATCCGTATCGGCGCCTCGGGCAAGATCATCACGGCCTTTGATATGGCACGCGTCATGGCCATGGGCGCCGACTGGTGCAATGCGGCGCGCGGCTTCATGTTCGCCATTGGTTGCATCCAGGCCCAGGCCTGCCACACAGGCAAATGCCCCACGGGGGTGACCACCCAGGATCCCATGCGCCAACGCGCGCTGGTCGTACCCGACAAAGCCCAGCGTGTTGCACATTTTCATCAGAATACATTGCACGCGCTGGCAGAACTCCTGGAAGCTGCGGGCCTGACGCACCCCAACCAACTGCGCACGCACCATATTGCTCGGCGCATTTCTTCCAGCGAAGTGCGTCTGCTATCCGCGCTTTTTCCGGAACTCACTCCGGGAGAACTGCTGCGCGGAGAGTTTCGCCACAACGTGTTCAAGGTAGGTTGGAGCATGGCCACGGCCGATTCCTTCCAGCCTGTCACCGACATCACTACAGCCCTGGCCGAATTGCAACCCCAACAGTCCGAGCCAGCCTAGAGCCAACGCTCGAATAGCCGCGAGAATGTCTCCATGAAGCGCTCGTCCAATGAGCGCTTCAGCCACTGTTCGGACGTCACTTCAACCGAAGCCTGGCGGTCGAGCGCAAACAAGGCCTCCATCTCACTACCAAACGTCGGTCCCAAAACGACAGCATTGATCTCATAATTCAAGCCAAAGCTGCGCCAATCCATGTTGCTGGAACCCACGGTGGACCAGACCCCATCGACGACCATGGTTTTGGCGTGCAACAGCCTGTCGCGCCGCTCGTAGATCTTCACGCCGGCCTTGAGCAGCGCGGCATAATGTGACCTCCCGGCATGCCACACCACGGCACTGTCGCTAAAGCCCGGCAGCACCAGCACCACGTCCACGCCTCGCTCGGCGGCTTGCGCCAGAGACTGGACAAAGGCGGGGTCGGGCACGAAGTAAGCCATCGTGACGTGGATCGAGCGCTGCGCACTCTCGAAAGCCGACATCAACGTCAAGTAGACGGCGTAGCCGTCCTCGCTGTCAGGATCGTTGGCCACGATGCGCACCACGGTATCCCCCTGGCGCGGCACGACGCGCAAGAACCGCCCGCCCTGCATGGACGGCCCGTGCTGGGACTGCTAGCCAGCAAGCAACACGCCCTCGATCTGCGTGACGGCTGGCCCACGGATTTCCAGGTGCGTATCTCTCCACGGGGCCTGGCCTGGCTCGCCCTGCCCCAGCGAACTGCCCGAAGCGTACACATCGCTGACATTGATCCCGCCAAGAAACCCCACTTCGCCGTCGACCACCAGCAATTTGCGGTGATTGCGCTGATTGGGCGACCAACCCTTGCGCGAGTGACCCGGATTGACCGGATTGAAGACGAGCACTTGCACTCCGGCCGCACGCAGGCGGTCGAACAACGATTCCGGCGTATCGAGCGTGCCCACCGCATCCACCATGACCGCCACCGGAACGCCGCGCTGCCGAGCCGCAATCAGGGCTTCCGCAAATGCTTCGCCAGCCTCACCCTCATCGAAGATATAGGACTCCATGTGAATGTAAGCGCGGGCGCGGGAGATGGCGCGCAACATGGCCTCATACGTCGCCCTCCCATCCGCCAGCAACCTGACGTGGTTTCCAGCCACCAGCGCCGTGCCGGCAATCGCACCCTCGACGGCAAGATGGCGCCCCAGAAAATCGGCCTGTTCGCCGGTGTCAGTGACCCGAGCCACCACACGCCGGCCTTTCAGATAGCTGCTCTGCGCAGAAGCTGCCGACAGCGCTGCCTGTTGGCGGCGCTCCTGCAACGCCTGCGGGCCGGGCACTGTCGCACAGCCTGTCAGCCACAGCACGCCAACCACGCAGCAAAAGCGCGCAAAGCGCCTCAACTCTGCCACTGCGTGTGCCCGGCCCGATCCAGGCGGCGATCACGCGGCGCCCACGATGCCGGCGCACGGCCGACATGCTGCTGACGCTGTATATGCCGCCCACCCGCATCATTGAGCAGGCTCAGAACAGCACCCTCTTCATCAGGATGGATCTGCGCGGCCAGCACCACACCGCGGCTGGCCGCCTCATCCTCCGACTGCACCAGTCTGCGCTGCGTCTGTCGCAAAGCACGCAGTAAAAACATGGCGCCCGCCATGGCGCCGACATAGGCGCCGGCTGCCGCACCGACGAGCATACCCCCCATACCTTGGACATGCAGTGCGGCTGAAAAAACACCACCGACGATGGCCCCGACCGTCGCCAAGGCGGCGGCGCTAGCTGTGAACTGTCAATAGGTTGTATTCGTCCAGGTTGAGTCTGGAGATGGGTACAGCGCGCCCGATGCCGTGGTGGGGTCGATGCCAGTTGTAGTGGTGTAGCCAGGATTTCATGGCATCGGCTCGGTGTTGGGAGTTCTGGTAGGTGTGAGCGTAAGCCCACTCACGCAAGGCCGACTGGATGAAGCGTTCGGCCTTGCCATTGGTCTGTGGGCGGTAAGGTCGGGTAAAGCGGTGCTTGATGCCCAGCTCATGGCACAGCGCGGCGAAGGCGCGGCTGCGAAAGGCCGAGCCATTGTCGGTGAGCAAGCGCTGGATGGTCACGCCCAGGCGCTGGTAGTAGGCCACTGCGTCCTTGAGGAACTGGACGGCGCTGGGGAAGCGCTCGTCGGGGTGGATGTCGGTGAAGGCCACGCGGGCGTGGTCATCGATGGCCACGAAGACGAAGTCCCAGCCGGGCCCCCTCAACGGTATCGCGTCGGTTGCCCGTGACCCGGTGGCCAGGGCGCTGGATACGTCCCAGCTTCTTGATGTCGATGTGCAGCAGATCGCCGGGGGCCTGATGCTCGTAGCGCACCACCGGCTCGGCCGGCTCCAGGTCGGCCAGGTGCGACAGACCGGCGCGGGCCAGGACGCGGCTGACGGTGCTGGCTGACACGCCCAGCGCCTGGGCGATGCGCGCTTGGGTCAGCCGCTTGCGGCGCAGCTCCACGATAGCCAGCGCCTTGGCCGGCGCAATCGCTCGGGGCGAGACCGTCGGGCGCGAGGACGCATCGGCCAAGCCCGCCTGGCCCTGAGCCAGAAAGCGGCCCAGCCATTTGCGCACAGTCGGCGCGGTGACCCCATAGGCGCGGGCCGCTTCAGGCACACAAACTTGATGGGCGATCAATTGCTGGACCATTTCGAGGCGACGTAGGAAGGTCAATCGGGCATGCTTATGGGTGTTCATCCGGCCGGGCTCCTTGAGTGAACTGGGGGGTTGGCGATTTCCAGTTTCTCAAATCCGGTTCGGATGAACCATGCATACAACCTATTGAATCTTCACAGCTAGCCATGGCGGCATAACGGACAGAGGGCAAACGCAAATCCATGCCCCGGTGGCTGGGAGCCGGGTGGCAACCATCCTCCAGCAGAAGGCTTACGGCTTGCTCAGTGATGCCGTCGGCGATGAGAGCATGCGCCGCACTGCGAGCCGAAGCCATACTGTCAAAACGCGCAAGCACAATGCGAGTCATATGGCCTCCCTAGCGGAACTACCTGGCCCTTATTCTCCAGCGACGCTGGCCCGCAGTCCTCTGGTTTGGCAACTAGCCGTAAATCCATATTTCTGAAGCGGCAGATCCGCGCGCAGCAGCAAGACTGTGTTGCAGCATGCAACGTCTGCTCAAGCCCGGCATTTCGTAAAAAACCATTGCAACCCGGCCCGTGCTGTTGACAGCAACCGCCCCACCTCGCCCACAATGACATTTCAGCGCGACTTCAAAGGGAATCCATCATGGCCCCCCACAGAAGCACCCGCAGCACTCAAGGCCGCCCCTGATCAAAACCGGCGGCACTCACTCAGCCCACCTGCGGCTGATCAATCAACGCGCCACCCAAGAGCCCGCCGACGGCCACCTCGCCCTGCAAGCCGGTCTGCTTGCTTGCCGCGCTTCCATCGAACCCAAGTATCTCTATGACGGGCTGGGCTCGACGTTGTTCAGCGCCATCACGCTACTGCCGGAGTATTACCCCACCCGCTGCGAGGCAGAAATATTGTCGGAGCATGGCGCAGCCATCGCGCAGCGGGCCGGCACCGTACGCACACTCATCGATCTTGGAGCGGGCGACTGCGCCAAGGCGGAGAAACTACTACCCGCCCTACAACCGCAGTGCTACATGCCGGTGGATATTTCTGTCGACTATCTACGTCAGGCCGTGCAGCGTCTGAAGCGTAGCCATCCCCGACTGGACATCCTGCCCATCGAGCAGGATTTCGCCGCCGGCCTGACGCTGCCCCCGCTCACCGCACGCGAGGGCCGACTGATTTTCTTTCCCGGATCCAGCATCGGCAATCTGGACCGCCCCCAAGCTCTTGGCCTGCTGCGCAGCATGGCCCGGCTTGGCGCCCAAGCGCTGATCGGCGTGGACCGTGTCAAGCCGCGTGACATCCTCGAGCAGGCTTATGACGATGCATTGCACCTGACCGCAGCGTTCAATCTGAACCTGTTGCGGCACGTCAATCACATCCTGCACAGCAATTTCGACGCCCGCGACTGGGAGCACATGGCGCGCTACGATGCTTCCCGGCAGCGGGTTGAAATGCATCTGCGCGCCCTGCACGACGTGAAGGTCGAGTGGCCCGGCGAACGCCGACAGTTCAATACCGGCGAAACCATACACACCGAAAGCTCCTACAAATACACCACGGAAGGCTTTGAAGCCTTGCTGCATGAGGCCGGCTTCCACGACGTGCAACACTGGTCAGATGCACGCGACTGGTTCACCGTCTATCACGCGCGCAGTTGAAAGGACCCCATGATGTCCGCCCGCCCCTTCGCCGCCAGCAACGTGACCTGTGCGCTGACCCATCCGCACTCGGTTGCCGCTCCTGCCGATGCCGCCGCGCGCCTGCTTCAGATGCGCGCAATGACCGAAGCTCTGGCCGCCCCGCTTACGGCGGAGGACTGCCAGGCGCAATCCATGCCGGACTGCAGCCCCGTCAAATGGCACCTTGCGCATACCACCTGGTTCTTCGAGACATTTGTCCTGGCCCGCCATGATCCCAGGTACCGGGCGCGCCACCCCCAATACCGTGTGCTGTTCAACTCTTACTACCAAGCCGTGGGAGACAGGCATCCCCGCCCGCAGCGGGGACTGCTTACTCGCCCCAGCCTCAAAGAGGTACTGGACTACCGTCACGAGGTCGAACACGCGGTGGCCAATCTATTGACCCAGCACCCCGGCGATGACGCGCTGCATCAAATCGTGGAGCTGGGCATCAACCATGAAGAGCAGCACCAAGAGCTCATCCTGACTGATCTGAAGCACTTGCTATCCTGCAACCCGGCGCTGCCCGCCTATTTGCCCGCGGCGGGGCTGACGCTGCCACCCGCCACCCCAACCGGATGGACCCGCTATGCCGGCGGCCAGACCCGTATCGGGCACTCTGGCGACGGTTTCGCGTTCGACAACGAATGCCCCGCGCATGACGTGCTGCTGCCATCCTTCCATTTGGCCAATCGTTTAGTCACTCAATACGAGTACCTTCAGTTCATGCTCGATGGCGGCTACCGCCGGCCCGACCTCTGGCTATCGCAGGGCTGGGACACCGTATGTGCCCAGGGCTGGCGCGCGCCCCTGTACTGGCAGGGCCAACAGGACGAGTGGCAGGCATTTACGCTGGCCGGCCTGCAGCCCCTCGATCTGCAAGCACCCGTCTGCCACGTGAGCTATTTTGAGGCCGACGCCTATGCCCGTTGGTCGCGGGTACGCCTGCCGCGCGAAGCCGAATGGGAACTCGCCGCGCTCCGCCATCCCGCAGCCACGGCCAACCTGCTTGAAAGCGGACACTACGCCCCCTGCCCCGCACCGCGGCCCGGTGTTGCGGGCGGGCCGGTGCAACTCATCGGCGACGTCTGGGAATGGACGGCCAGCGCCTATGACGCCTACCCCGGCTTTCACGCGGCCGCAGGCGCCATCGGCGAATACAACGGCAAGTTCATGTGCAACCAGTATGTCTTGCGAGGTGGATCCTGCGTGACCCCGCAACGCCACATCCGCAACACCTACCGCAACTTCTTCCCGCCCGAGGCGCGCTGGCAGTTCAGTGGCATCCGACTGGCACGCGATAACTGAACGGAAAAACGCAGCCGTCGCTTGCACGAAAAAAATTAGTTGTGCTAGAATTTCGTTCTTCGTTGATCGCGCAGATTTTGCGGGGTAGACGAGAAATGCAGCGACAAGCCGCATTGGCGCATTAGCTCAGCCGGTTAGAGCGACGGAATCATAATCCGCAGGTCCCCTGTTCGAATCAGGGATGCGCCACCAAGGAATATCAAGGCTCTCACTTCGGTGAGGGCCTTTTGTTTTGCTCCGCAAAACGCTATGCGCTCCGCAATCGCGTCTGACATTACCGTTGTTCAATGTGTAATGACCCAGCAGAACCTGCTCATGTTACGCGGCTAAAGCAAATGCCTGAGCCGGGGTCTTCATGCCGAGCGCCTGATGCCGGCGCCGGTAGTTGTAAAAGCGTATCCAGTCCCCTACGACACGGCTGGCATGCTGGATGGTCTCGAAGCGGCGCCGATGCGCGCATTGTTCTTTCAACGTGCGGATCACACGCTCGACCATGCCGTTTTGCTGTGGGCAGTGCGGCGTGATGAACTCCTGGCGCAGCCCGTATGGTAATCCCCCCGCAAAAGCGATGATGTGGATTCAGACGGTCAGTGCAACAGTTCGTCTAACGCTTCGGCCGGGGTTTTGAACCCTAACGTCTTTCTGGGGCGGTTGTTTAGCTTGGTGGCGACTTCGTTGAGGTCGTCCTGGGTATAGTTGGCCAAGCTGGTTTTTTTAGGGAAATATTGACGTAGCAAGCCGTTCGTATTTTCGTTGGTTCCTCGTTGCCAAGGGCAGCCCGGATCACAGAAGTAAACGGCCATATTAGTCTCCATACTAAAACGTCTGTGCGCTGACAACTCAGCTCCACGATCCCAGGTAAGGCTTTGCCTGAGTTGCGTGGGGAGCTGGCGCATCTGCTCGACAAGAGCTTGGGTGACGGTTTCGGCCCGCTTATCGTTGATCTTACAAAGCACGGTAAATCGTGTGCTTCGGTCTACGATCGTGGCAATAACACTTTTATTTGTTCCCGAAATGAGATCACCCTCCCAGTGTCCCGGCAATGCGCGGTCTGCAATCTCTGCTGGACGGGCGTGAATAGAAATGGATTCAGGAATGCCACCTGACACGGCAGCATGGTGCAGTCTGGCATGGCGGAACATACGCTGCGTTCGCAAGTGTTTTTTAATTCCTCTTGACCTGCTCCCCGTGATTAGTACGAAATCGATGTAGAGTCCGTTCCCAAAGGAATGGCAATGAAGAAACGATTTACGGAAGAGCAAATCATCGGCGTGCTCAAGGAAGCCGATGCAGGTGCCAAGCCCGCAGAGTTGTGCCGCAAGCACGGAATCTCCGAGGCAACGTACTACAACTGGAAGGCGAAGTTCGGTGGCATGACGGTGTCGGACGCTCAGAGGCTCAAGGAGCTGGAGCAGGAGAACAACAAGCTCAAGAAGCTGTTGGCCGAGTCGATGCTGGACAAGGCGGCGCTTCAGGATCTGCTAAGCCGAAAGTAGTCAGCCCGCAGGCCAAACGCGAGGCGGTCAGGACATTAATGACCGAGCGCAGCATGGGTGTTACCCGGGCCTGTGGGCTGGTAGGAATTTCGCGGTCGCTGTTTGCCTACGAGAGCACACGCTCAGGCGATGCTGCGCTGACCGAGCGCATGAAAGAGATGGCAGTGGCGAAACGACGCTACGGCTATCGGAGGATCCATGTGCTCTTACGTCGCGAAGGCTGGCAAGCAAATCACAAGCGAATCTGGCGGCTGTACAGTCTGGCAGGGTTAAGCGTGCGAAAACGAAAGCGTAAGCGAATCGCGGCGACCGAGCGCGTGGTTCGCCCAGCGGCAATCGCGCCGAATCAGAGTTGGTCAATGGACTTTGTGGCCGACGGCCTAGCCTATGGCCGCCGATTCCGCTGTTTGACTATCGTCGATGACTACACTCGCGAATGCCTGGCCATCGAGGTCGATACGTCGTTGCCGGGACTGCGTGTTGCCATGGTGCTGCAACGGCTGGCGGAGATGCGTGGCCTGCCGCGATCTATTACCGTGGACAACGGGCCAGAGTTCGCCGGAAGAGCCTTGGACGCCTGGGCCTACCAAGCAGGCGTAAAGCTGTCGTTTATTCGGCCGGGTAAGCCGGTGGAGAACGCTTATATCGAAAGTTTCAACGGCAAGTTCCGCGACGAATGCCTTAACGAGCACTGGTTCTTGTCCCTGCGACAGGCTAAAAGCTTGATCGAAAACTGGCGAGTCGAGTACAACACCGATCGGCCTCACAGCGCGCTCGGATATTTAACGCCGGCGCAATTCGTGCAGGCTCATCAGAAAGAAGGTCTTTTACCCCTGGGCTCTATGTCGGTGCCGTACTAAATCTGGGGGCAGGTCACGTGCGCACTACCCTGGCCGAACTGGGTGATGTCTTCCGGCAGCCTCAACCTGTCGATCCACGGCCCAACTACATCCACTTGAGCGATGCGCTCTTCTTCACCACAGATGGCGAGCCGATCAGCCTGCAACCGACGCTGTGGCGAGGCCGCCTGGCCCAGGTCGACGGCTTTATCCTGGGCAAACTACAGCCGCAGTAAGCCTCGATCGGCGATCGGCACATCATGTGGAGAAGCCCCGCGGCAGTCGCAACCGGGCTGCTCTGCTAGCCACGGCCTGAAAAGCGCCGTCTTTTCTTCTTTAAGTATCCTGTCTTGAAACTCCACACCGATATGTTCGTGGCGCGCTGGAAAAAAATCTGCGCGCCGTACCCCGCCGAAGTCATCCACCTGGCCCTTGAGCGCATCGACAGACAGGCTGGCGAGCTTGCCACTGCCTTCTACGAGACCATGCTGGCCGACGAGGCGGCCGCCTATTTTCTATCTGACCAACTCGTCCACCAGAAACTGCACGCCTCATTGCAAAGCTGGCTCCGAACGGTGTTCGGCGCAGCAGTTCATCATGACTATGCGAGTGCCGTCACGTTTCAGCAGCGCGTGGGTGAGGTGCACGCGCGCATAGACATCCCCTTCTATCTCGTGATGCAGGGCACCCGCATGCTGATCAATCACCTGCGGGCCGGCGTGGCTCACGACGACGATGTTCCGCAGACGTTGCGCTGGCCACTGGCTGACTATCTGGGCGAGATCATGCTGTTCTCCATCGAGATGATGTCGCTCGCCTACGCCAACTCGCACGATCGCAATGCGCGCGCCGAAGAAGGCTATCGTTTGCTCAGCCTGTCTCAAAATGTGGGCACAGAAAAGGAACGTCAACGCGCCGCCCTGCTGGATTGGGAGAACCAGTTGTTGTTCGGCCTGTCGGTCGGCGACAGCCGGGCAATGCTTCCCCGGCTGCGAAAATCCGAGTTTGGGCTATGGTTCACGCACAAGGCCGCACATGCTTTCGAAGGCGCCCAGGAGACCACGCAGGCACGGTTGCAGATCGAGGCGATCGACAGGCTGCTCGATGAGAGCGACGACCCACAGGACCGTCTGCGGCTATTGCACGCCGTACGTGAAGCCACCAGGACCCTGGCCTACCTCGTCGACGCCCTGTTCGAGAAAGCCAATCACCTGGACTCCGGCAGAGACACGCTGACCTACTTGCTGAACCGAAAATTCCTGCATGTCGTCATGAGCAAGGAGGTGTCTTATGCCCGCAAAACCGACTCGCCATTGTCGGTGCTGATGGTGGACATCGATTACTTCAAAACCGTCAATGATGAATATGGCCATGATGCCGGCGACGTCGTGTTGCAACAGGTCGCCGCGCTCGTATCCACGTACAGCCGCGGCGGCGACTACACATTCAGGCTGGGCGGGGAGGAATTCCTGGTGGTACTGGTGGACGCCGACTCGACACAGGCACAGCACGTAGCCGAGAATCTGCGCCAACGCCTGCAGGACAAGGCGCTTTTGCTGCCTGACGGCTCACAAAAGCGAGTCACAATGAGCGTGGGGGTGGCCACCCACGATGGCCATCCCGACTATCAGCGCCTGCTCAAGCGCGCCGACGATGCACTCTATGCAGCCAAAGCACGCGGGCGCAATACCTGTGTACTGGCCGATTAAACATGGCTGCGGCCAGCACGGCGCCAAACCTCACTCGCCGTCAATCTGGGGCTGCCAATCGCGCAGCACCGATGCATGCTCAGGAATGCTGCCATATGTACTCAGATACTCAGACTGCAGCAGACTCATCCGGTAAGCATCGCGATAACGTCCATTGGAAAAAATTCCTCGCGCAGCTCACCTTCCACCGAGAAACCGCAGGCCTGATAGATGTGAACGGCGGCCTCATTCTGCTTGTCGACGACCAGATAAACCTTGTGCAAGTTCAGCACCCGGAAGGCCTACCCGATGGCAATCCGGGTGGCGGCCTTGGCATAGCCGTGCCCCTGAAAACCCGGTGCGATGATGATCTGGAACTCGGCGCGCCGGTGGATATGGTTGATTTCGACCAGTTCGACCAGACCCACCATCTGGCCGGCCTCACGCTGCACGATGAAACGGCGCTCGAACTGGTCGTGGATGTGCCTGTCATAGAGCGCCATCAGTTCGTCATAAGCCTCGTAGGGCTCCTCGAACCAGTAGCGCATGATCGCGTCGTTGTTGTTGAGCGCATGCACGAAATGCAGGTCACCGCGCTCCAAAGGGCGCAGTTGGATATCACTGGCAATGGCTGTCATGCGAGTCTCCTTGGCATGGCCGCGCCCCAAGCGGCCATGGCCCTGGCGCGGCCGATTCAGGGTTTGCCGCGGGGTTCGGCTGCGGGCAAACTGTCCGCGTCCTTGGGCAGGTTTTCGGGGTCGGGCGGAGAAAACAGATCCCAGCACGCCACGAACAACGCAGCAATCAACGGCCCGATGACAAAGCCGTTCAGGCCAAACAGGGCCATGCCGCCGAGCGTCGAAATCAGGATGACATAGTCAGGCAGTTTGGTGTCCTTGCCCACCAGGATCGGACGCAAAACATTGTCGACCATGCCGATGATCAGCACGCTGAAAAGAATCAGCACGACACCCTGCCAGATGGCGCCAGTCACCAGGAAATAGATCGCCACCGGCGCCCAGATGAGGCCCGCGCCGACGGCCGGCAGCAGGGACAGGAACCCCATGATGACGCCCCACAGCAATGCCCCTTGAATGCCTAGCACCCAGAAGATGATGCCGCCCAGCGCTCCCTGAGCCGCGGCCACCGCAATGTTGCCCTTGACGGTCGCACGCACCACGGTGGTGAACTTGCGGAACAGATGCTGCTTGTAGCCCTCATCCATCGGCACAGCACGCCGCAGTCGGCGCGAAAGTCGCGAGCCGTCGCGCAGAAGAAAAAACAGCAAATACAGCATTACGCCAAAGCTGATCAGAAATTGCGCCGTATCCTGACCAATATTGACCACTTGCGTCGCCACGAACTGGCTCAACTGCATCGCTCCCGCCGACAGTTTTTCCTGAATGCTGCCCAGGTCGTTCAGGTCGAAACGCGCCAATAGATCATGCACGATTGGCGGCATCGCATCCATGATCTGCTGAAAGTAAGTACCGAAATTCAGCGACCCGGAATGCATGCGCTCATAGAGGCTGGCCCCTTCCTGGACAAGGGATCCGGTGATGAGGATCAGAGGAATGATCACGACCAGCAGTACCAGCCCCAACGACAGCAGCGCGGCCAACGTCGTGCGTGGCGCCATCCGGCGCGCCAGCTTCCGATGCAAGGGGGAGAAAATAATGGCAAGAATCGTGCCCCAGAACACCGCGCCAAAAAATGGCCAGAGCAGCCAGAGAAAGGCAAGGGTCACGATGATCAACAGGGCGATAAACGTCCGATTATGCATGGGTGGCGATTGCGTCATAAGTCGTCCTGAAAACGCGGCGCGGGCGCCATTGAGGGTGAGGCCCCGCCGGGCCCGGTCGAACATAGCTCCAACTGCCTACAGAGCGCGGCGGCGCGCTGCAGAGCGCGCGACTGCGCGTTGAGCGTATCCAGTAATGCATTGAGCGCATCGCGCACCGTGGGGTCCATGACCTGTGTCACGGGCCCTGCCACGGTGATCTGATCCTGATGCAGAGCAACAAAATCGGCGACCTTCAACGACACCGAAAGCGGCTCTTCCAGTAGATCCATCAGAGACACCATGACGGCCTGCGGGTGGGTCACCAGCCGCTCAAAGGCCTGATCGTAAGCCACCTTGAGGTCCGGCGCCTGCATCAGATCTTTGCGCTGCGAAACGGCCTGACGATACGCCTGTTCGAGGTGCTGCTGTTCGCGATGAAGGCTGGCACGCAGAACCAGTAAACGCTCGCGACGGGAGGCGACCTCCTGCACACTGTGCGCAGGCAATTCGCTCAATGCCTGCTCGATGCTGTGCGAGGCGCCTGCCTGCACCTGCAGATAGGCACCGATGACCGCATGGTGCTGCCGATAGTCACCAAAGCGCCTGAGCGTCCCGGCGTCCGGCGCGGCATTGCTGTCTTGCTGCAGCCACGCAATGAGCGCGGCGCGCTCCTGGGGCTCATTCTGAGTGCAGCCCCCCACGGCCAATGCAACGGAGACGATAAGCGCAGCGCGCAGCCCATAGCTCCCGGCCAACATGCGGGCCAGACGGCGCACCAAAGGAGACAGGACCGAGATCAACAAACAGGCAGACCTATCAAATGACGAACTCAAAGCTTAGCCCAACCCGTCCCCATCTTTGGGCCGTGGGGGACTTTGTTGCGAACGTAAGCGCGATGTCACAACAATACTTGACAAAACAATTACTTAGATATAGCATCGATAAGGTTGGCTAGATTTCTGTGCAGCCGCAACGCGACCCAGGCGCCCGAGTGGCAGCCAATTTAGGGTAGCCGCGCGGCACCAACACGGCAATCAACCCAGGTGTGAAAGGTCCATTGTTTCGGCTTATCGAGTTGATCCTTTGGCACGCTTACACCTGACGGTAGCTCGGGCGCATTAGGCCTAAGTTTTCCGAAGCTGACGCCCCCAGCGGGCGCCAGCCGCCAATCCTGCATCGATGCCGCCTTCCCATGGGGCTGCCGCCACATCCAACATTTATTCAGGCGGCCGCGTCATCGATATCGTTCGGGATGTCTGTGCCAGGCACATTCTTCCTTTTTCGTTTTCCACCGCGCAACAGCTGAGCCTGCGGTTTGTCGGCCAGCAACCTTGTGCAGCCCATGACAGGCTGACAAGAAGCATCCAGGGACATTGTCGTTCCGCCACAGGCCATTGTGGCCACCGCCCACCAACGCCGGGCATCGGTGCATCTCCACGCACCACCATAGAAGTACGCAATCCGGTCAAGCCGGAGCCGTGTTTCCATAAAACAACTTTAACTAGGAAAACATATGAACAAGCAGCTCAACACCAATGATCTGGTGCGCCGCCCCAGCCAGTCCCAACTGAACGATACGCCCATCAATGTCGGTGACGTCGTTCACCTCAGACTTGCCGACGGCAAAGCCATTCGCGCCACAGTCATCTACAACGCGCCCATCAACGGCACGACCACTTACACCACAGAGCTGATCCAGCCCTGCGGCGCAAAACGCGGCCAGCGCATCCGCTTTCGCCACGAACACGTCCATCGCATCGAATCGGTGTCGCGCCAGCGCAGGCTGTCGGCCTGAACGGCGTCAAACGTGGCGTCGGCCCATGCTACATTGGCCGCCTCAAGCAAACACCAGGATCCAGCCTGATGTCCTCTACGCCGCGTATATGGAATCTTCCCACCCGGTTGACCTGCCCCCAGATTTAGTACGGCACCGACATAGAGCCCAGGTGACCTGCCCCCAGATTTAGTACGGCACCGACATAGAGCCCAGGGGTAAAAGACCTTCTTTCTGATGAGCCTGCACGAATTGCGCCGGCGTTAAATATCCGAGCGCGCTGTGAGGCCGATCGGTGTTGTACTCGACTCGCCAGTTTTCGATCAAGCTTTTAGCCTGTCGCAGGGACAAGAACCAGTGCTCGTTAAGGCATTCGTCGCGGAACTTGCCGTTGAAACTTTCGATATAAGCGTTCTCCACCGGCTTACCCGGCCGAATAAACGACAGCTTTACGCCTGCTTGGTAGGCCCAGGCGTCCAAGGCTCTTCCGGCGAACTCTGGCCCGTTGTCCACGGTAATAGATCGCGGCAGGCCACGCATCTCCGCCAGCCGTTGCAGCACCATGGCAACACGCAGTCCCGGCAACGACGTATCGACCTCGATGGCCAGGCATTCGCGAGTGTAGTCATCGACGATAGTCAAACAGCGGAATCGGCGGCCATAGGCTAGGCCGTCGGCCACAAAGTCCATTGACCAACTCTGATTCGGCGCGATTGCCGCTGGGCGAACCACGCGCTCGGTCGCCGCGATTCGCTTACGCTTTCGTTTTCGCACGCTTAACCCTGCCAGACTGTACAGCCGCCAGATTCGCTTGTGATTTGCTTGCCAGCCTTCGCGACGTAAGAGCACATGGATCCTCCGATAGCCGTAGCGTCGTTTCGCCACTGCCATCTCTTTCATGCGCTCGGTCAGCGCAGCATCGCCTGAGCGTGTGCTCTCGTAGGCAAACAGCGACCGCGAAATTCCTACCAGCCCACAGGCCCGGGTAACACCCATGCTGCGCTCGGTCATTAATGTCCTGACCGCCTCGCGTTTGGCCTGCGGGCTGACTACTTTCGGCTTAGCAGATCCTGAAGCGCCGCCTTGTCCAGCATCGACTCGGCCAACAGCTTCTTGAGCTTGTTGTTCTCCTGCTCCAGCTCCTTGAGCCTCTGAGCGTCCGACACCGTCATGCCACCGAACTTCGCCTTCCAGTTGTAGTACGTTGCCTCGGAGATTCCGTGCTTGCGGCACAACTCTGCGGGCTTGGCACCTGCATCGGCTTCCTTGAGCACGCCGATGATTTGCTCTTCCGTAAATCGTTTCTTCATTGCCATTCCTTTGGGAACGGACTCTACATCGATTTCGTACTAATCACGGGGAGCAGGTCACGGTTATTCCACTGGGCCCTGGTGGCCTGTGTTGCGGGTGCTTTCATCACGATCAAACTGGGCGGCCTGTACATGGACTGGCATGTACGCTTCGGGCTGGCCACACTGGGCCTCATCCTGTTTCGTGTGCTGTGGGGGCTGTTCGGCTCGCATTACGCCCGTTTTGCACAGTTTGTACGCGGACCGGCCGCGCTGGCCGCCTATCTTCGCGGCCGATTGCACGTTGCCGGCCACAATCCGCTCGGAGCGCTGTCCGTGCTGGCCATGCTGCTGGCGCTGGGATTTCAGGCTGTCAGCGGATTGTTTGTCAGCGATGACATCATGATCCAGGGTCCGCTCAACGGCTATATCGACGCCGATCTTGCTGCGACACTGACACGCCTGCACAAAGCCAATGAGTGGGTGCTGATTGCGCTGCTTGGCTTGCATGTGCTGGCGGTGCTGTGGCATACCCTGGTGCGCCGTGAGCCGCTGATAAAAACCATGATCACCGGCGACGCCTCGGAAGCGGCGGCGACCCGGGGATGCGTGCCTGCGCGCGACGACGCCGCCATGCGCCTGCGTGCGCTACTCATTGCCGCCTGTTGTGCCGGGGTGGTGCTGTGGGTAAACAGCCTGCAAACGCTACCCGCTTACTGAGAGGCCCCTGTTCGCCCAAAAGCATAACGCCCCGGATGGGGCGTTATGCTTTTGCACAAAGCGAACTTATTTTTTTCGGTAGGCGTCGTGACAGGCTTTGCAACTGGCCCCGACATCACCGAAAGCCGCACGTACCTTGGCCAGATCGCCGCTGTCAGCGGCCACGGATAGTTTGTCGACATTGTCGATGAAACGCTGCTGCTTCTCCTTGAAGCCGGCCGCGTCGCTCCAGACTTCCGGCTTGGCACCGCCACCTTCGGTGCCCGGACCAAAGCCCGCCCAAGGCAGTGCCGCCAGCGTCTTGAGAATATCCACATTGGCCTTGATCTGCGCGGCGTCATACGGCGCCTGACCGCGAACCACCGGCTGCATGCGGCTAAAGTGCGACGCCATCACGGTCAGGGCAGCCTGACGGTACTTGACGGCATCCTCGGGCTTGGCGAACTGCGCGGCAGCCGGAGCGGCCGCGGCCGTACAGGCCAGAACGACTATGGCGGTCAACTTCTTCACGGGATCTCCTGAGACGAGGCACAAAGCCGGCGGGCAGAAGGCCGCACCGGCTTGCGCCACACTATACCGTCTGAGCGAGCTCGACGGCCAGACCCAGATAGGAGCGCGGGGTCATGTCCAGCAGGCGCTGTTTGGCGTCGGACGGAAGCTCCAGGCCGGCGATAAATTCACGCAGCGCGGGCTCGGTGATGCCTTTGCCACGCGTCAGGGCCTTGAGTTGTTCGTAGGGCTGAGGCAGACCATAGCGACGCATTACGGTCTGTACCGGCTCGGCCAGCACCTCCCAGCAGGCGTCGATATCGGCATCGATGGCGGCGGTATTGACTTCCAGCTTGTTCAAGCCGCGCAGGCAGGCATCCCAAGCCACCAGGCAATAGCCGAAGCCCACCCCCAGATTGCGCAGCACGGTGGAGTCGGTCAGGTCACGCTGCCAGCGGGAAACAGGCAGTTTGTCGGCAAGATGCCGCAGCACGGCATTGGCCAACCCCAGATTACCTTCGGAGTTTTCAAAGTCGATGGGATTGACCTTGTGCGGCATGGTCGAGGAGCCGACTTCGCCTTCTTTGAGGCGCTGCTTGAAGTACCCCAGCGCGATATACCCCCAGATGTCACGGTCCAGATCAAGAACAATGATATTGGCACGCGCCACGGCATCAAACAGGGCCGACATCCAGTCGTGAGGTTCGATCTGAATGGTGTGGCGGTTTTGCGTCAACCCGAGACCCGCCAGCACCTTGCGGCTGAACTCCGGCCAATTGATTTCCGGACAGGCTGACAGGTGGGCGTTGTAATTACCCGTGGCACCATTTAGCTTGGCCAGAGGCTCGACCGCCTCGATGGCGGCAATGGCGCGGGCCAGGCGTGCGGCCACGTTGGCAAACTCTTTGCCCAGGGTCGTGGGGCTAGCCGGCTGACCGTGGGTGCGCGACAGCATGGGCTGCGCAGCATTGTCCAGTGCCAGGGTGTTGAGCTTGGCCAGCACATCGCGCAGGCGCGGCAGCACGACCTGATCGCGGGCACGGCTGAGCATCAGCGCGTGCGACGTGTTGTTGATGTCCTCGGAGGTGCAAGCGAAATGAATGAACTCCGCGGCACGGGCCAACTCGGCGTCATCCGCGACACGCTCCTTGAGCCAGTATTCGACCGCCTTGACATCGTGGTTGGTAACGCGCTCGATGTCCTTGATCCGCGCGGCATCCGCTTCGGAAAAGTTCTCGACCAGTTGCGCCAGCCGGCTGCGGGCTCCCGCGGAAAACACCGGTAATTCAGGCAGACCGGCATCGGACAGCGCAACCAGCCACGCCACTTCCACCTCGACCCGATGGGCCATGAAACCGGCTTCCGACAGCAGCCCCCTCAGGGCATCGCTGCGCGACGCATAGCGCCCATCCAGTGGCGAAAGAGCATTGAGTTGGGTAAGCTGGTCGGCAATCTGCATGATCGGAAAAAAATGGCGGTTGAAAGCGGTTCTCGATTTTATCACCCGTCGCCTAACGCCCTGCCCCACCCTCCTTAATCCGAGAGGCCGGTCCAGCCTGCTATACTGCGGCCGCTTCCGACTCCGCCCATAACTCCATGAAACTTATCGGTTCGCTTACCAGCCCGTACGTGCGTAAAGTCCGTGTCGTCATGGCCGAGAAAAAGCTGGACTACCAGCTCGAAATCGAAAACGTCTGGTCTCCCGATACACAAACCCAGCAATTCAATCCGCTCGGTAAGGTTCCTTGCCTGGTAATGGAAGATGGCGGTGCGCTGTTCGACTCGCGCGTCATCGTGGAGTATCTGGATACGCTGTCGCCGGTGGCACGCCTCATTCCGCAGCCCGGCCGTGAACGCGCCGCAGTCAAGTGCTGGGAAGCCATCGCTGATGGACTGCTCGACGCCTGCGTGACCATTGTCAAAGAAAATCAGCGCTCCGAAGCGCAACGCAGCACCGACTGGGTCGAACGCCAGTACGGCAAGATTCGCGCTGCGCTGCGTGCCATGGATGGCAGCTTGGGCGACAACGCACACTGCATGGGCGTGAACTACACCCTGGCAGATATCGCCGTTGGTTGCGCGCTGGGCTATCTCGATCTGCGCTTTGCCAGCCTGAACTGGCGTGCAGATCACGCCAATCTGGCGCGCCTGAACGAGAAGCTGTCGGCGCGAACGTCCTTCACCGACACACTGCCGCCGGCCTGATAGCTTCCGCGGCCTCCACAGCCCAAAGCCCCTGCCACACAATGTGCCAGGGGCTTTTTGTCAAGCGGCAACACCTCAGGCCAAGAACGCCTGGCAAGCCTTAAACAGCATGTAGGCGGCCAGACAGAACAACAGGCCTGAAAACACCCGCTTGAGCGTGGCCACGGGCAGGCGGTGCGCCAGGCGAGCCCCCATCGGGGCCGTCAGAACACTGGTGCAGATGAGCGCCAGCAGTGCCGGCCAATAGATGAAACCCAACATGCCCGGCCGGTGCACCCCTTCCGATAATCCAGAGACGACATAGCCTATGCTATTGGCCAGCGCGATGGGAAAACCCAGAGCGGCCGAGGTGGAAACGGCCACGAGCAAGGACACATTGCACCACACCATGAAGGGCACCGACAGGAAGCCGCCGCCGGCCCCCACCAGCCCCGATACAAACCCTATGCCCGCGCCAGCCGCCGTGGTTCCGACCATCCCCGGCATGTGGCGACTCGGCTTGGGTTTTTTGCTGCGCAGCATGCTCCAGGCCGAGTAGCCGACGAAGAGCGCGAAGAAAAGTGACAGCCAGGCCGTGTTGATCGCGGCAAACACTGCGCCTCCGGAGAGCAGGCCGCCAAGAATAATGCCGGGCGCCAACGCAAAGACGATCTTCCAATTGATCGTGCCTTTCTTCTGATGCGCCCGCACGCTGGAGATCGAGGTAAATAGAATCGACGTCATGGACGTGGCAATGGCGGCATGCACCACCAGATCTGGCGGCACATCGTTTTTCCAGCTAAAGAGCATGGTCAGGAAGGGCACCAGCAGCATGCCCCCTCCAATGCCCAGCAGGCCGGCTGCAAAACCCACTGCCCCTCCCAGAATGAGCAGGCAAACCACCATCGTCAGATCCACACTCGTCTCCTCTCGTCGTTTTGAATAGGGTGCAGGCAGACCGTCGGCGGCCCGCAGCGGCGTCCGAGCGCCGGGGAACAATCAGTTGATGATGCCGCCACCGAGACAGACATCGCCGTCATAGAGCACAGCGGACTGCCCAGGGGTGGCGGCCCATTGGTCCTGGTCGAACGACAAGGAAAAGCCTTGTGCCTCGAGGCTGAGGTGGCAGGCGGCGTCGGCCTGGCGATACCGGGTCTTGGCGGCATAAGCGCCGGGTTCGGGTGCATGGCCATCGATCCAACTGACGTCCTGCGCATGCAGGCGCCTGCTCAACAGCCAGGGATGCTCGTGCCCTTGCACGACATAAAGCGCATTTTTCTCAAGGTCCTTGCGCGCGGCGTACCAGGCATCCGCGGTGCCATCGTCGCGCTGCTGCCCTTTGACGCCACCTATCCCCAGGCCCTTGCGCTGGCCCAACGTATAGAAGGCCAGTCCATGATGCTGACCGAGGTGCTTGCCCTGCGGCGTCAAAATGGGCCCGGGTGCAGTCGGCAGATAGCGGTTGAGAAACTCACGAAATGGCCGTTCGCCGATGAAACAAATACCCGTGGAGTCTTTCTTGGCTGCATTAGGCAGCCCGATCTCATGCGCGATACGCCGCACTTCCGTCTTGTGCAGCTCTCCAAGCGGAAACAGCGTGCGCGCCAACTGTGCCTGATTCAAGCGGTGCAGGAAATAACTCTGATCCTTGGAGGCGTCGAACGCCTTGAGCAGTTGGAAACGACGTCCTCGATCATTATCGACGCCACGCACGCGCGCATAATGGCCCGTGGCGATATGCTCGGCGCCCCAAGCCATTGCGTGGTCCAGAAATGCCTTGAATTTGATTTCGGCATTACACAGGACGTCCGGATTGGGCGTGCGGCCAGCGGAATACTCACGCAGGAAATCGGCAAAGACCCGATCCTTGTATTCGGTGGCGAAATTGACGTATTCGAATTCCACCCCGACCAGATCGGCCACACTGGCCGCATCTAGTAGATCCTGCCGGGTGGAGCAGTACTCGGAGTCGTCGTCGTCTTCCCAGTTTTTCATGAACAGGCCGATGACTTCATAGCCTTGTTGCTTGAGCAGCCATGCGGTGACCGACGAATCGACTCCGCCAGACATGCCGACAACGACCCGGCCTTTCTTCTGTGATGTGTGAACCATGATGCAGCTTATTTTATAGGCAGGCCATTGTCGGGAGTCGGCTCGGCAGCCCGCGAGACTTCCATGAGCCAGGAACGGAAGGCCTGCAAGGTGGGCGAACTGGCCTTCTGCTCCGGATAACAGAGGTAATAGCCCTGCCGCGCTCGGATGGGCAACTGCAGCGGCACCACGAGCTTGCCGTCACGCAGTTCATCCTCGATCAGGCAACGTGGAATCAACGCGATCCCGAATCCTGCTGCCGCAGCCTGCGACAACAGCGAATACTGATCAAAACGGGCCCCCTCCAGAGCGCGCCGTGCGTCACACCCGGCCTGCTCGAACCAGTCGCGCCAGCCCTCGAGCGCCGAGGTGTGATGCAGCAACGGGTAGCGCAGCAGTTCCTCTGCCTCCCTACAGGCCTGAGGGATCAGACGCGGACTGCAAACGGGCACAATCTCGCGGCCGACAATATAGTCCGCCCCACTGCCGGGCCATACCCCTTCGCCGAAACGCACTGCCGCATCAAGTTCGGGCGTCGAAAAGTCGTACCCCTGCCGATGCGGCAGAAACTCCACATGAATGTCGGGCCGCAAGCGCCGGAAGGCCGTCAGACGCGGGATGAGCCACCGCGCCCCGAAAGTGGGCATCGAGGTCAGACGTACCGTCCCGCCCCTGCCCTGGTGCGCAATGAGCTCGACGGTGGCCGCTTCGATCTGGCTCAGACCGGCCTGGACCTGCGTGAGGTAACTGCGCCCGGCCTCGGTCAGAACCAGGCCTTGCCTGATCCGTAGGAATAATTCGACACCAACAAACTCTTCAAGATGTTTCACTTGTTTGCTGACCGCGCCTTGCGTGACGCAGAGTTCCTGGGCCGCGCGAGTAAAACTGCTATGCCGGGCAGCCACTTCGAATGCTTGCAGGTCGGTTAGCGAGGGACAGAATCGGCGCATGTGGGTAGCCCGGGCGGAAATGAAGATTTCCCTGGCATGAAAAAAAGTAATAGCTTACGGAGAATCTTTCGTTTGCGCAAACCTGCCGCTGGCTCTCAGAATCGCGCAGTAAGTCACAAAGACCCACACTCAATTCAGGGGAAATCATGCAACGTCGCCATCTCATCCTGGGCCTGTCCCTGGCCGCCACCCTGGCCGCGCCTTTGACCGCCGCGCACGCCGAAGACAACTATCCCAGCAAGACCATCCGCCTCGTCGTGCCCTTTCCTCCCGGAGGCACGACCGACATCGTCGGCCGCCTGTTCGCTGACAAGCTGGGCAAGGAGTTGGGCCAAACGGTCGTGGTGGAAAACCGTGGCGGCGCCGGCGGCTCGATCGGCTCGGCCTTCCTGGCCAACAGCGCTCCCGATGGCTACACGCTGGGTATCGCCACGGTGTCGACCCATGGCATCAATCCCGCCATTTACTCCAATCTGGCCTTCGACGCTGAAAAGGACTTCACCCCCATCTCGAATCTGGCCTCCGTGCCCAACGTGATGTCGGTCAACCCCAAGGTCCACGCCAAGAACATGGGCGATTTCGTCAAGCTGGCCAAGAGCCAACCCGGCAAGATCACCTACGCCTCGGCCGGCAACGGCTCGGTCTCGCACATGATGGGCGAACTGTTCAAGATGTCCGCTGGCGTGGATCTGATGCACGTGCCCTACCGTGGCGTGGGTCCGGCATTGAACGACACCCTGGCCGGCCAGGTCGACGTGCTGTTTGACAATCTGCCGTCGTCGCTGCCGCATATCCAGTCCGGCGCCCTGGTCGCATTGGCCGTGGCCTCGCCCCAGCGCGTGGCCAATCTGCCCAACGTGCCGACCTTCGCCGAAGTTGGCCTGGCCCCGGTCAACGACTCGTCCTGGTTTGGCCTTGTCGGCCCCGCCAAGCTGCCGCAAGCCGTGACCGACAAGGTGTACGCGGCCGTGGTCAAGGTTAGCGCCGATCCCGACGTCAAGAGCCGCCTGGAAGGTCTGGGCGCCGCGCCAGTGGGCAACAAGCCCGCCGAGTTCGCCAAGCAGATTTCCGAGGAAATCGCCAAGAACAAGCGCATTGCCAAAGAAGCCAACGTGAAGATCGACTAAACGATCTTCGGTCCCCGCGCGCTGCGGGGACCCATCCTACTTTCTGCCGCACCCTCTGTCATGCCTATCATCCATCCTTTGTCCTATCGCCTCGACCTGCCGCAGAGCTTTCCGCAAGCTGCTCCCCTCGTGCTTGACTCGCCGCACAGCGGCACGAGCTACCCGCCGGATTTCGCTGCATCGGTCGACTTTGGCGCCCTGCGCACGGCAGAGGACACCTGGGTGGACGATCTCTGGGGCGATGCGATCGACCTGGGCGTGCCACTGATTGCCGCCAGTTTCCCGCGCGCCTACATCGACGCCAACCGTTCGGCCGAAGAGGTCGACCCGCTGCTGCTCGATACCCCGTGGGACGGCCCAATGACCGATTCACCCAAGGTCAAGCTTGGCAAGGGACTGATCTGGCGCATGCTCGATGACGGCACGCCGCTCTACGATCGTAAGCTTTCGATCGATGAAGTCCGCCATCGCATCAACGCCTGCTGGAAGCCCTATCACGCCAAGCTCGCCGAGGTTCTGGACCAGACTCACGCCCACTTTGGCAAGGTCTGGCACATTAACTGCCACTCCATGCCCAGCGTCGCCGGCGCCTTCGCGACAGATCGCCCCGGCCTGGTGCATCCTGATTTTGTGCTCGGCGACCGCGATGGCTCGACCAGCGACCCGGCCTTCCGTGAATTCATCGCCAAGTGGCTGCGCCAGCGTGGCTACAACGTCACCGTCAACGATCCCTACAAAGGTGTCGAACTGGTACGCGCGTTCGGTAACCCGGCCCAAGGCCGCCATAGCCTGCAGATCGAGATCAATCGCAAGTTGTATATGGATGAGGTCAGCCTGCGCCCCACCGACGGTTATCCACGGCTCAAATCGGATCTGCGCGAACTGACCGCCGCGCTGATCGACTGGACGCGCGCGCAAACGGCCTAACGCCGGACGCTTGCGCGCACGGGATGGACCCGGCTGCCATTGCTGCGGCCATCCGTTCAACCCCTGGGATCCATAAGATCCCAGGGGTTTTTTTATGGTTCATCGAGGAATACCGGGGAATGCAGACCGGATCTTGAGGAAGAAGTACTCCTGATCGCGGTAGCCGTAGGCGCGGCGCTTGATGACTTTGATGGTGTTGTTGATGCCCTCGACGATGCTGGTGTTGAGCCGGTGGCGACAGCGAGACAGAATCCCGTGCAGATAGGCTTTTAGCTTGAACGCGAAGTGAGCCAAGGCGGCGATGCCGCTGCCCTGAGCCTGTTGCAGCCAGTGATCCCATGCCTGGCGGGCGTAGCCGGGGTGTTGGTAGAACCACAGCTGTTTGAGCTCATCGCGCATCAGATAAGCGGTGAGCAAGGGCTGGTTGGCCTGGAGCAACTCGTCCAACTTTACCGATTGGCACGGATCGAGGTTTTTGCGATTGCGCAGCAGTAGCCAGCGACTGGACTTGATCACCCGGCGGGCCGGCTTGTCGTGCCGCAACTGGTTCGCTTGGTCTACACGCACCCGGTCTATCACTTCACGGCCGTACTTGGCCACGACGTGGAACAGGTCGTAGACGATCTCGGCGTTGGGGCAGTTGGCCTGGATCTCCAGCTCATAGGCCGTCGTCATGTCGATCGCTACGGCCCGGATCTGCTGGGCAACCCCAGTTGGCAGTTGTTCGAAGAAGGCTCTGGCCGTCTCGCGCGAGCGGCCATCACCGATCCATAGCACCTGACGGCGGATCGGATCGACAACGACCGTGGCATAACGATGGCCCTTGTGTAGAGCGAACTCGTCCATCGCTAGGTAGTGGATCTGGCTCCAGTCCGGCTCTTGGATCGCCCGTCGCAGCAGGGCCTTGTCCAGCGCCTTGACCGTGTGCCAACCCAGTTGGAAGAAGCGCGCCACGGCCAGAATGTTGCTGGACTCAAGCAACTGGCTGACCGCCTCGGCCAGCCGGTCGGTCACTCGCTGGTAACGGCCCAGCCAGCTCAGCCTCTCCAGATGCGGTCCACCGCACTGCTCGCACCAGACCCGCCGACGCGGCACTACCAGCGTCACTCGCAGCGCCATTAGCGGCAGATCCCGCACCCGGCGCGCGGTCGTCTCATGCACCTGCCGACATCGGTTGCCGCAGTGCTCGCAGTGCATCGTTCGCGCTGAAGGCTTCAGGTAAATCGTGACCGTCCGGCTCTCACCTTCAGGCCACACGACCCGCTCCACCCGATAACCTTCCCACCCACCCAACCTCTCGATCGTCTTGCGGTCCAGCATGATCCCGGCCTTGATCCTTGAAAAATCAAGGATCAAGCGTAACGGCAATCAAGCACGGCTCCACGCTATTCCGCGATGAACCTTTTTTATCCTCCGACAGAATTGCCGGGCCGCGCCGCAGCTTGCGCGTAGGCGTGGAGCTTTCGTGTATAACTAGGCAAGCCCTCGGAGGAGAAGAGCCAATGCAGATCGGGATACCCAAAGAAACCCGAGACGGGGAGACGCGTGTTGCCGCCCCCCGAGACGGTCAAGAAATGCGTGAGCGCCAGGCACTCGGTCATCGTGGAGCGCGGCGCGGGCGCCGCAGCCCGATACCCCGACGAGGCCTACCTCGCCGCGGGCGCCACACTGGCCAACACTGCCGACGCCCTGGGTGCGCCGGTGGTCTTCAAAGTCCGTGCTCCCGCGCCAGAAGAACTGCGACTCATGCGTGCCGGTAGCGTACTGGCCGGCATGCTGGACCCCTTTGACGCCGACAGCCTGGCCCAGATGGCCCAGGCCGGATTGACGGCTTTCGCACTGGAATCCGCCCCGCGCACTACGCGGGCACAAAGCCTGGATGTCCTGTCCTCGCAGGCCAATCTGGCCGGTTACAAAGCCGTCCTGCTGGCGGCCGACCACAGCGCGCGCCTTTTTCCAATGATGATGACCGCCGCCGGCACCGTGAAAGCGGCGCGAGTGGTGGTGCTGGGAGCCGGAGTGGCCGGCCTGCAGGCCATCGCCACGGCCCGGCGGCTGGGCGCAGTGGTCGAGGCGTCGGATGTACGACCGGCCGTCAGGGAACAGATTGAATCCCTGGGCGCCAAATTCATTGATGTCCCCTTCGAAACGGAAGAAGAGCGCGAGATTGCCCAGGGGGCAGGCGGCTATGCCCGGCCTATGCCTGCCGCGTGGATGGCGCGTCAGGCTGCCCTGGTAGCCCAGCGTTGCCAGCAGGCCGACGTGGTAATCGCAACGGCATTGATTCCGGGACGACCGGCCCCCGTACTCATCAGCGCAGAAACCGTCGCTGCAATGAAGCCCGGAGCCGTCGTGGTGGACCTGGCTGTCGAGCGCGGAGGCAATTGTCCTCTGAGCGAGAAAGGCAAAATCGTTGAAAAGCACGGCGTCACGCTCATCGGCCTGGTCAATCTGCCAGGCATGCTGGCTACCGATGCGTCAGCGCTCTATGCGCGCAACCTGCTGGATTTTCTCAAACTCATCACCGGCGACGGCGCAGCACTTAACATCCGGCGCGACGACGACATTGTCGCCGCCTGCCTGGTCTGCGAAAACGGCCAACTGACGCGGAGGTCTTAAGATGGAAGGCATCAGCCCCACCCTGATCAATCTGATCATCTTCGTGCTGGCCATCTATGTCGGCTACCACGTCGTCTGGAACGTCACTCCGGCGCTGCATACCCCGCTCATGGCCGTCACCAATGCGATCTCGGCCATCATCATCGTGGGTGCCATGCTGGCCGCGGCGCTGACCGAAGGCGGTCTGGCCCGAACCATGGGCGTGCTGGCGGTGGCCTTGGCCGCGGTCAACGTATTTGGCGGTTTTCTGGTAACCCGCCGCATGCTGGAGATGTTCCGCAAGAAGGAACGTCCCGCCAAGGAGCACAGCCAATGATCTCGCTCAACCTGGTCACGCTCTTCTATCTGGTCGCTTCGGTATGCTTCATCCAGGCGCTCAAGGGTCTGTCCCATCCCGCCACCTCGCGGATGGGCAATGCGTTCGGCATGGCCGGCATGGGTATCGCCGTGCTTACTACCGCCGCGCTCATCGTAAGCTTGGCCCGCCAGGACGGCGCCAGCCCCGCCATCGGTCTGGGATGGGTGCTACTGGGCTTGGTAATCGGCGGCAGCGTTGGCACGCTGATGGCCCGGCGCGTCGAGATGACCAAGATGCCTGAACTGGTCGCCTTCATGCACAGCATGATTGGCCTGGCAGCGGTGGCCATCGCCACCGCCGTTGTCGCCGAACCCCACGCCTTCGGCATCGCCGCAGCCGGCATGCCCATCCCCTCTGGCAACCGGCTAGAACTTTTCATCGGCACCTTTGTCGGAGCCATCACGTTCTCTGGCTCGGTCATCGCATTCGGAAAATTATCCGGTAAATACAAATTCCGTTTTTTTCAGGGTGCGCCGGTCACCTTCAAAGGCCAGCATGCGCTCAACCTGATGCTCGCCATCCTCATGCTGGCCTGCGGCCTCTGGTTCATGGCTACGCAATCGTGGACGCCATTTATCCTGATGACCGTGCTGGCCTTCGTGCTTGGCGTGCTCATCATCATTCCGATCGGCGGCGCCGACATGCCAGTGGTCGTATCCATGCTCAACAGCTACTCTGGCTGGGCAGCCGCAGGCATAGGATTTTCATTGAACAATCCCATGCTCATCATTGCCGGCTCGCTGGTGGGTTCATCCGGCGCCATCCTGTCATACATCATGTGCCGGGCCATGAACCGCTCTTTCTTCAACGTGATCCTGGGCGGCTTTGGCGGACAGCCGGCGGCCACGGGCAACACAGCCGAACAAGCCCAGCGGCCAGTGAAGTCGGGCAGCCCCGAAGATGCGGCCTTTTTGCTGGCCAACGCCGAGTCCGTGATCATCGTGCCCGGCTACGGCCTGGCAGTAGCGCGTGCGCAACACGCCCTCAAAGATCTGACCGACAAGCTCACTGCCCGAGGAGTCACCGTCAAGTACGCCATCAATCCGGTGGCCGGCCGCATGCCAGGTCACATGAACGTGCTGCTGGCCGAAGCAGAGGTACCTTACGACCAGGTCTTTGAAATGGATGAGATCAACGCCGAATTTGGCCAGACCGATGTGGTGCTCGTGCTCGGCGCCAATGACGTCGTCAATCCGGCCGCAAAAAACGACCCTGCCTCACCCATCGCCGGAATGCCCATTCTGGACGTCTACAAAGCGCGCAATATCATCGTCAACAAGCGATCGATGGCTGCAGGCTATGCCGGCCTGGACAACGAACTCTTCTACATGGATCGCACCATGATGGTTTTCGGCGACGCCAAGAAAGTGGTCGAAGAGATGGGCCGGGCCATCGATTAGACGAGCCTGGCAGCGGGCACGGCACCGGCGCGCAGCCGCTCGTCGACGACTTCCACCCAATGCCGCACAGGCATATCGGTTCCGCCCTGCAGGTGACCGATACAACCGACGTTCGACGAGAGAATGACCTGTGCATGCACGCTCGCCATGGCAGACAGCTTACGGTCGCGCAGCGAGCGTGACATGCCCGGATGCAGCAGCGAATAGGCGCCGGCCGAGCCGCAACACAGCTGCGCATCGGCAAAGGGTTGCAGCGCGAAACCCAGGTCAACCAGAAGCTTTTCGCTCAAAGGCCGCAGGCCCTGCCAATGCTGCAGTGTGCAGGGAGGATGGAACACGGCATCCGGGGCAGGACCAAGCTTGGCCGCCAACTCGCCGGCGTGCGGCGCAAGCAGCTCAGCGATATCCTTGACCCGCGCCACCACATCCGCAGCCTTGGCGGCGTAAAGCGGATCATGACGCAGATGATGGGCATAGTCCTTGATCATGGCCCCGCAACCGGATGCGTTCATGACGATGGCCTGCACACTGCCATCCATGAGCAAGGGCCACCATGCATCGATGTTGGCGCGCATCTGCGCCAACGCGTCCGATTGAGCATCGAGATGAAAATTAACCGCCCCACAGCAGCCCGCCCCCGCGATCTGGCGCACCCCGATACCCACGGCATCGAGTACCCGCAGCGTTGCTGCGTCGATGGCCGGCATCATGCTGGGCTGCACACAGCCCAGCGGCATGAGGACTTGGCGCGGATGACGTGTCGGATCGGGCAGCAGCCCAGGCGCCCGCCATGTCGGAACCTTCAGCTTGAGCGCGTGAGGCAGCAACGGCCGGAAGGTCTGCGCCAGACGCATGGCCGGAGCAAAGAGAGCCGAATTCATTCCTTTGCGCAGCAGCCAGCGTCGCAAACGGTCTGGCCACCTGCGAGCGACCCTCTCGTCGACCGCCTTGCGTCCCAGATCTATCAAATGGCCATACTCGACGCCGGACGGACAGGTGGATTCGCAGTTGCGGCAGGTCAGGCAACGATCCAGATGCAACTGCGTGGCCTGCGTGGGCAGCGCACCTTCCAGAACCTGCTTGATCAGATAGATGCGCCCGCGGGGGCTGTCACGTTCGTCGCCCAGCACTTGATAGGTGGGGCACGTTGCGGTGCAGAACCCGCAGTGCACGCAACGGCGCAGGATGGCGTCGGCCTCTTGGCCAAGATCGGTACCGCGGGCCCAGGAAGCGAGATTTGTCTGCATTGGCCTATAGCTCCAGCACCATGCGGCCCGGGTTGAACAATCCCGCAGGGTCGAGCTCCTGCTTGAGCCGACGGGTGATCTGGGCCACGCCCGGGCTCAGCGGATGAAAGACACCGTCGGCAGGCACTGGACCGCCATGGGCGCGAAACAAGGTCGCATGGCCACCCGCTTCCTGGGCCGCGGCACGCACTGCCTGCGCATCGGCACGGGCGCTCAACCAACGTTGCCCGCCACCCCACTCCAGCAGCATGGGGCCCAAGCGTAATGGCGGGGCGGTGGGCGAGACGGCCAGGCGCCACAGCGGAACGCCCCCTTGAAAGAACGCATGGGTCTGCTCTCGCAACGCCTGCCAAGCCGAACATGCCACAGCGGGTTCCAGTTCTTTGCCGCCGACCTGCGCGCGCGCCGCACGCAGGGCTGGCGCGGAACCCGACAGACGCGCCAGCCATCCACCGCCGTCGCTGCCACCTCCGTCGGGCACCCAGGCCGTGGCCGAGACCGGCAGAGGCAATCTGCGCCATCGTGCGAAAAGCGCGAGCGCGTCCTGCTGCGTGGATTGGCCGTGCACGGTGAGCTCGCAAACGGGCTTGGGCACCACTTTGAGTGACACGTCAATCAAGGCACCGAACATGCCCAGCGAGCCACTCATCAGGCGCGAAACATCGTAGCCGGCGACGTTCTTCATGACCTCGCCGCCAAACGACAGCAGGTGACCTTGGGAATCCAGCAGACGCACGCCCAACACATAATCGCGCACGCCGCCACAGGCCTGACGCCGTGGCCCGGCCAGTCCAGCTGCCACGCAGCCGCCCACGGTCGCACCCGAATCGAAATGGGGCGGCTCAAACGCCAGCATCTGCCCCTGCTCGGCCAACACCGCCTCCAACTCGGCCAGTGGCGTACCTGCGCGAGCCGTGACGACCAGCTCCGAAGGCTGGTAGTTCACAATGCCACGATACGCTGTCATGTCCAGCACATAATGCGCCGAGCCGGGCTGGCGCGTATTGCCATAGAAGCGCTTGCTTCCTCCTCCGGCAATGATGAGCTGCTTGTGGCCGGCGTGGGCGGTCATGACCTGGTCGCATAAGTCCGACAGGACGAATTCCATCGGGATCCGCCTTTCAGAATCGAGCCAAGTCAGGGAATCGCATCTCCCCGGCATGCACATACATCTTGCCGTATTCGGCGCAGCGTGCCAGGGTCGATATCACTTTCTCAGGATTCAGCAAGCCCGGCGGGTCGAATGCCCGCTTGACCGCCAGAAATGCGTCAAGCTCGTCACGCGAAAATTGCACGCACATTTGGTTTATCTTCTCCATTCCTACCCCGTGCTCTCCGGTCACGGTGCCTCCGACTTGCACACACAGTTCGAGGATGGCTGCGCCGAACTTCTCGGCACGCTCCACCTCGTCTGGCTTGTTTGAATCGAACAGAATCAGGGGATGCAAATTACCGTCCCCGGCATGAAACACATTTGCGCACCGCAGCCCGAACTCATCCTCCATCTGCTCGATGGCATTGAGCACGCGAGCCAGATGACGGCGCGGAATCGTGCCATCCATGCAGTAGTAATCCGGCGAGACCCGCCCTGCCGCCGGAAAGGCATTCTTGCGGCCGGCCCAGAAACGCAAGCGCTCGGCCTCCGATGACGAAACCTGGCAGCGAGTGGACCCGGCCGCACGAAAGATCGCCTCCATGCGCTCGATCTCGTGCGCGACTTCCTCAGGGGTGCCATCCGACTCACACAACAAGATAGCCTGGGCATCCAGGTCGTAGCCTGCCTGCACGAAGGGCTCGACCATGCGGGTAGCCTGCCGGTCCATCATCTCGAGCCCGGCAGGAATGATGCCGGCCGCAATGATCTGCGTCACGGCGTGACCTGCAGCCTCGACGCTGGAGAAACTCGCCATCACCACCTGCGCGCAGGCCGGCTTCGGAATGAGTTTGACCGTGACTTCGCTCACCACGCCCAGCATGCCCTCAGAGCCGATGAATAACGGCAACAACTCAGGTCCGGGTGCATCCGGCGCCTCGCTGCCTAGCTCGACCACGTCGCCATCGATAGTGATGATGCGCACCTTGAGTACGTTGTGCACGGTCAAACCGTATTTCAGACAGTGCACGCCCCCGAGTTCTCGGCCACATTACCGCCTATCGAGCAAGCGATCTGGCTCGAAGGGTCCGGCGCATAGTAAAGACCGTAGGCAGATGCGGCCTCCGAGATGGCCAGATTGCGCACCCCGGGCTCGACGACCACCAATCCCGCTGCCGGATCGAGACGCTTGATACGGTTGAACTTGGATAAACCCAGTAGCACGCCCTGGGCATGTGGCAGCGAGCCGCCTGACAAGCCCGTGCCGGCACCGCGAGCCACAACCGGCACGTTCAGCCGCTTGCACAGCCGCAGCACGGCCTGCAATTGCGCTTCGGTTTCTGGCAAGACCACCGCGGCGGGCAATGCACGGAACAGGGACAGGCCATCGCACTCATAGGGGCGTGTATCTTCCTCCCGATACAGCACGCAATGTGCCGGTGACCTGCTCCCCGTGATTAGTACGAAATCGATGTAGAGTCCGTTCCCAAAGGAATGGCAATGAAGAAACGATTTACGGAAGAGCAAATCATCGGCGTGCTCAAGGAAGCCGATGCAGGTGCCAAGCCCGCAGAGTTGTGCCGCAAGCACGGAATCTCCGAGGCAACGTACTACAACTGGAAGGCGAAGTTCGGTGGCATGACGGTGTCGGACGCTCAGAGGCTCAAGGAGCTGGAGCAGGAGAACAACAAGCTCAAGAAGCTGTTGGCCGAGTCGATGCTGGATAAGGCGGCGCTTCAGGATCTGCTAAGCCGAAAGTAGTCAGCCCGCAGGCCAAACGCGAGGCGGTCAGGACATTAATGACCGAGCGCAGCATGGGTGTTACCCGGGCCTGTGGGCTGGTAGGAATTTCGCGGTCGCTGTTTGCCTACGAGAGCACACGCTCAGGCGATGCTGCGCTGACCGAGCGCATGAAAGAGATGGCAGTGGCGAAACGACGCTACGGCTATCGGAGGATCCATGTGCTCTTACGTCGCGAAGGCTGGCAAGCAAATCACAAGCGAATCTGGCGGCTGTACAGTCTGGCAGGGTTAAGCGTGCGAAAACGAAAGCGTAAGCGAATCGCGGCGACCGAGCGCGTGGTTCGCCCAGCGGCAATCGCGCCGAATCAGAGTTGGTCAATGGACTTTGTGGCCGACGGCCTAGCCTATGGCCGCCGATTCCGCTGTTTGACTATCGTCGATGACTACACTCGCGAATGCCTGGCCATCGAGGTCGATACGTCGTTGCCGGGACTGCGTGTTGCCATGGTGCTGCAACGGCTGGCGGAGATGCGTGGCCTGCCGCGATCTATTACCGTGGACAACGGGCCAGAGTTCGCCGGAAGAGCCTTGGACGCCTGGGCCTACCAAGCAGGCGTAAAGCTGTCGTTTATTCGGCCGGGTAAGCCGGTGGAGAACGCTTATATCGAAAGTTTCAACGGCAAGTTCCGCGACGAATGCCTTAACGAGCACTGGTTCTTGTCCCTGCGACAGGCTAAAAGCTTGATCGAAAACTGGCGAGTCGAGTACAACACCGATCGGCCTCACAGCGCGCTCGGATATTTAACGCCGGCGCAATTCGTGCAGGCTCATCAGAAAGAAGGTCTTTTACCCCTGGGCTCTATGTCGGTGCCGTACTAAATCTGGGGGCAGGTCACCGGCACGACAGTCAATAATGACTGCACCAGGGTACGCGGAGAAAATGACGCCTGGGTGTGGCTCAGGCCGGCTTCGACAAGTGAAGTCATGAATGGAAAGATAGCGCGCACAAACACTTTGTTCATGCCGGTATTTACCCGCAGAGCGGGTTTTCCACCATCCAAAGCAAAGGCGCCCCTCGAGGGGCGCCTTTGCTTGCCGCACGCAACTCACTACCAGGCGAAGATTTTTCCCGGATTGAGGATATTGTTGGGGTCGAAGGCATGCTTGAGACTGCGCATGAGCGCCAAGGCATCTTCGCCGTGCTCTTCCTCCATGAACTGCATCTTATGCAGCCCTACCCCGTGCTCTCCGGTGCATGTGCCGTCGGCGGCAATCGCGCGCCGCACCAAACTGTGATTGATGGCTTCCGACTATTGCCACTCGGTCTCGTTCTCTCCGTCGAGCAACATCAATACGTGAAAATTTCCATCGCCCACGTGCCCCACGATGGTATACGGAAAGCTGGCGCGGTCCAGTTCGTCGACTGTTTCGCGCACGCAGTCCGCCAAGCGAGAAATCGGCACACACACATCGGTGGTGCTGGCGCGGCAGCCCGGCCGCAATTGCAGCCCGGCAAAATACGCATTGTGACGCGCAGTCCACAGGCGATTGCGGTCCTCCGGGCGCTCGGCCCATTCGAAGTCCATGCCACTGTGCTCGGCCGTAATGGCCTGCACCGTCTCGGCTTGCTCTTGTACACCAGCGGGGCTGCCGTGGAACTCAAACACCAGCATGGGGGTCTCGCGCAGCGACAGTTTGCTGTGCAGATTGACGGCTTTGACCGCCGCCGCGTCCATGAACTCGACTCGCGCAACCGGCACCCCCATCTGGATGATCTCGATGACGCTTTGGACGGCGTCATCCAGGGTCGGGAAGTTACAGATGGCGGCCGACACGGCTTCCGGCTGGGGATAGAGCCGGATGGTGACTTCGGTAATGATGCCCAACGTGCCCTCGCTGCCGACGAAGATGTGCGTCAGGTCATAACCCGCCGACGACTTGCGCGCCCGGCCCGCGGTGCGCACGATGCGCCCGTCGGCCGTCACGACGGTCAGCGACATCACGTTCTCGCGCATCGTCCCGTACCGGACGGCGTTGGTGCCCGAAGCCCGAGTCGCCGCCATCCCCCCAGGCTCGCGTCAGCTCCCGGGTCAATCGGAAAAAACAGGCCAGTGCTGCGGATTTCTTCATTGAGTTGCTTGCGCGTCACGCCGGCCTTCACCGTGGCGGCGAGGTCTTCAGCGTTGACGGCGAGCAACTGATTCATCTGCGACAGGTCCAGGTTTATCCCACCCTGCACTGCCAGCAGATGCCCCTCCAGCGAAGAACCGGCGCCATAGGGTATCAACGGTACGCGGTGCGCATTGCACAGCCGAGCCACCTGCGCGACTTCTTCGGTGGAGTGCGCAAACACGACGGCGTCGGGCAGCATGGGCGGATACGGCGACTCGTCCCTGCCATGATGCTCTCGAACAGCCGCCGCAAGCGACAAACGATCGCCAAAGATTGCCTTCAGGCCATCCAGGCAGGCAGCGGGTACGGGACGGCGCAAGGTTTCAGAGTGCAGAGGTGCGTTCATGGCAAGTAACAGGATGGGGTTGGCACCCGGCCATTCTACGCCGTAGCGTGCCGCTGCAGGCCTGCCCGTCAGCCGGGAAAAGCCCGCATCGCGGGCCCGCCTGGCATTTTATTTGGTTCATCGAGGAATACCGGGGAATGCAGACCGGATCTTGAGGAAGAAGTACTCCTGATCGCGGTAGCCGTAGGAGCGGCGCTTGATGACTTTGATGGTGTTGTTGATGCCCTCGACGATGCTGGTGTTGAGCCGGTGGCGACAGCGAGACAGAATCCCGTGCAGATAGGCTTTTAGCTTGAGCGCGAAGTGAGCCAAGGCGGCGATGCCGCTGCCCTGAGCCTGTTGCAGCCAGTGATCCCATGCCTGGCGGGCGTAGCCGGGGTGTTGGTAGAACCACAGCTGTTTGAGCTCATCGCGCATCAGATAAGCGGTGAGCAAGGGCTGGTTGGCCTGGAGCAACTCGTCCAACTTTACCGATTGGCACGGATCGAGGTTTTTGCGATTGCGCAGCAGTAGCCAGCGACTGGACTTGATCACCCGGCGGGCCGGCTTGTCGTGCCGCAACTGGTTCGCTTGGTCTACACGCACCCGGTCTATCACTTCACGGCCGTACTTGGCCACGACGTGGAACAGGTCGTAGACGATCTCGGCGTTGGGGCAGTTGGCCTGGATCTCCAGCTCATAGGCCGTCGTCATGTCGATCGCTACGGCCCGGATCTGCTGGGCAACCCCAGTTGGCAGTTGTTCGAAGAAGGCTCTGGCCGTCTCGCGCGAGCGGCCATCACCGATCCATAGCACCTGACGGCGGATCGGATCGACAACGACCGTGGCATAACGATGGCCCTTGTGTAGAGCGAACTCGTCCATCGCTAGGTAGTGGATCTGGCTCCAGTCCGGCTCTTGGATCGCCCGTCGCAGCAGGGCCTTGTCCAGCGCCTTGACCGTGTGCCAACCCAGTTGGAAGAAGCGCGCCACGGCCAGAATGTTGCTGGACTCAAGCAACTGGCTGACCGCCTCGGCCAGCCGGTCGGTCACTCGCTGGTAACGGCCCAGCCAGCTCAGCCTCTCCAGATGCGGTCCACCGCACTGCTCGCACCAGACCCGCCGACGCGGCACTACCAGCGTCACTCGCAGCGCCATTAGCGGCAGATCCCGCACCCGGCGCGTGGTCGTCTCATGCACCTGCCGACATCGGTTGCCGCAGTGCTCGCAGTGCATCGTTCGCGCTGAAGGCTTCAGGTAAATCGTGACCGTCCGGCTCTCACCTTCAGGCCACACGACCCGCTCCACCCGATAACCTTCCCACCCACCCAACCTCTCGATCGTCTTGCGGTCCAGCATGATCCCGGCCTTGATCCTTGAAAAATCAAGGATCAAGCGTAACGGCAATCAAGCACGGCTCCACGCTATTCCGCGATGAACCTTTTATTTACCACTGACCTGCGTGGCACGGCGGCGCTCGCGCACCCCCAGCGCCAGCCGCTCCAGCGTCTGCACCGACGCATCCCAGTCGATGCAACCATCGGTGATGCTCTGGCCGTAGGTCAGCGGCTGCCCCGCCACGAGATCCTGGCGCCCGCCCACGAGGTGACTTTCGATCATGATGCCGACGATGCGCGAATCGCCGCATGCCATCTGACGCGCGATGTCGTCGGCCACCCGCGGCTGGTTCTCGGGGTTCTTGCTGCTGTTGGCGTGGCTGGCGTCGACCATCACCCGTTGGGCCAGGCCTGCTTTGGACAGGTCCTGACAAGCTGCCTCGATGCTGGCAGCGTCGTAATTGGGCGCCTTGCCACCCCGCAAGATGACGTGACAGTCTTCATTACCGGCGGTCGACACAATCGCCGAATGCCCGCCCTTGGTCACGGACAGAAAATGATGCGGCTGCGAGGCGGCCTTGAGGGCATCGACCGCTATTTTTACATTGCCGTCGGTGCCATTTTTGAAGCCCACCGGGCAGGACAGACCGGAGGCCAGTTCACGATGCACCTGACTCTCGGTGGTACGCGCACCAATGGCGCCCCAGGCCACCAGATCCGCAATGTACTGCGGCGTGATCATGTCGAGAAACTCACATCCCGCCGGCAATCCCAGGCTGTTGATCTCCAGCAACAGTTCGCGCGCTACGCGCACACCCTTGTTGATGTCGAAGCTGCCATCCAGGTTCGGGTCGTTGATCAACCCCTTCCAGCCCACAGTGGTGCGCGGCTTCTCGAAGTAGACGCGCATGACGATCTCCAGATCGGCCGACAACTGGTCACGCAGGGGCTTGAGTCGGCGGGCATACTCGAGAGCCGCCTCGGTGTCATGAATGGAACATGGACCAATGACCACGATCAGGCGATCGTCCATGCCGTGCAGAATGCGGTGCATGGCATTGCGCGCGGCAAATACCGTTTCCGACACTTCCTTGGTGCATTGGAACTCCCGCATCACGTGCGCGGGCGGGTTGAGCTCTTTGATTTCACGAATGCGAAGGTCGTCGGTATTGTGTGACACGGTGTACTCCTGCGGTGGGATCGGTATGGATGGTTTGGTCGTTCCCGCAAACCCACCAGGCTGACGGCAACAAAAAAGCCGCCAGTGACGCTGGCGGCTTTTTCGGGGGGATTCTGTACTAGGTTGAGCGCGTCCCTTCCTCCGCCAGCGGCTTCAGAAAACCAAAAAAATAAAAATAAAAGGTGGTGGACGCGAAATTCATAGGGAAAAACTCTAGCACAAAAAAACCGCACCGTCATCCGGAATTCTGGCCCAGCCCGGCTCAGGCAGTCCCGCCAACGGTCAGTCCATCCATGCGCAGCGTAGGCATACCCACACCCACCGGCACGCTCTGCCCTTCCTTGCCGCAGGTACCCACGCCCGAATCCAGGCGCATGTCATTGCCTATCATGCTCACGCGGTTCATCGCGTCCGGACCGTTGCCGATCAGCGTCGCCCCCTTGACCGGATAGGTCACCTTGCCGTTTTCGATCATATAGGCTTCGGAGGCGGAAAAAACAAACTTGCCGCTGGTGATATCCACCTGTCCGCCTCCGAAATTGACGGCGTACAAGCCCTTTTTGACCGACGCAATGATCTCTTCGGGCACCTTGTCACCGCTCAACATATAGGTGTTGGTCATACGCGGCATAGGCAAATGCGCGAAGGACTCGCGCCGACCGTTGCCGGTGGCCTGGGTCTTCATCAAACGGGCATTGAGCGTGTCCTGCATATAGCCGCGCAGAATGCCATCCTCGATCAGGACATTGCGCTGAGAGGCATTGCCCTCGTCATCGATGTTCAACGAGCCGCGCCGGCCCAGCAGCGTGCCGTCATCGATGACGGTCACCCCCTTTGAGGCCACGCGCTGGCCAATCCGGCCGGAAAACACGCTGGACCCTTTGCGGTTGAAATCTCCCTCAAGACCATGACCGACGGCTTCATGCAACAGAATCCCGGGCCACCCCGACCCCAGCACCACTGGCATTTCGCCTGCCGGCGCCGCACGCGCCTCGAGGTTGACCATCGCTTCGTGGACCGCGCGTTCGACGTAGTCACGCAGGATTTCATCCGAAAAATACTCCAGGCCGCTACGCCCGCCACCGCCTGCATGGCCCATCTCGCGGCGGCCGTTACGCTCGGCGATCACCGTCAGGGACAACCGCACCAGAGGTCGCACATCGGCCGCCAGCCGGCCGTCGCTACCCGCAACAAGTATGACGTCATACTCCGCATCCAATCCGGCCATCACTTGAATGACATGTGGATCCCGCACCCGAGCCATGCGTTCGAGGCGCTCCAGCAAGGCAACCTTATCCGGCGCACTGAGCGTGGCAAGCGGATCGATATCGGCATACAGACTGCGGCTGTCCTGAACGGGCCGATGCGCGGCAACCTTGACCTTGCCTGCGCCCTGACGCGCAATGCCGCGCACGGTGTGCGCCGAGGACAGCAATGCTTCGGGCGAAAGCGAGTCGGAATAAGCGAAGGCGGTTTTCTCGCCACTGATGGCCCGCACCCCGACGCCCTGTCCGATCGAGAAACTTCCCGTCTTGACTATGCCCTCTTCCAGGCTCCATCCCTCACTGCGCGTGTACTGGAAATACAGATCCGCATAATCGACCTTGTGAGCGAAGATTTCGCCCAACGCCCGCGCCAGATCGGCCTCGGTGAGACCCCAAGGGTCGAGCAGCAGGGATTTGGCGGTTGCCAGGGATTGAATCGCAGGATCGATCAGTTTCATGGAATTCCGTATATAAGACCCGTGCAGCGCGCGGCGGGCGGTCCGCCTAGCCATGGGCGGACATGCAGGCTCTATCGTACCGCCGATCCAGACCAGCCAGTGCAGCCAAAGCTCATGCGCCAAAATGGTGCAGCAAAAGTTTTCACTTTTTAAAACACAATTTGTCAGCGGGACTCATCATACGACTACTTAATTCAGTATTGCCACGTTACGGATTTTTAACCGGCATAACGGGCAAACCACACCAGACTTGTCCGCACTCATTCTGTTCTACGCGAAGTCGCAATGCCTCATCGCTTAACCATGCACCGCCCAAAGGTACGGATAATTCAGAACAAGCTGATTTTAGGTATTTGATGCGGACACCCGACAATCGATGTCTGCCCGAGAGCCCAACGAGGATTCTTTCAGGAAGCTGTCGGCTTTTCCGATCATCCGAAACACTTATCTGGAGATAAACTTAAAGACTGCCGTAGACAAATTATGTATTATTGAAAAACAAGAACTATATATACAAGCAAGCCGGCGAATCGAAGTCCAAAGAAGTCCAAAACTAGGAAAGAAACATGCCCCGTGAGACTTACGCAGCACAGCAAGCCAAGATCGAGAAAGAAATCACCCGTCTTCAAAAGCGCGCCGAAGCGCTGCAGACGCGCCGTCGCAAACCGGTCATTGCGTCCATCGTGAAGTCGATGCGTGAATACAATATCACCCCCGAAGAGATCGTCGCCGCGTTGGGCAGCGCCAAGTCTCCGCGCGCATCTTCACCGCGCCGCAAGGCTGCGGCTGACGGTGCCAAACGCGCCGTGGCTCCCAAGTATCATCATCCGGTTTCTGGCGATACCTGGAGTGGCCGCGGAAAAGCTCCCCGTTGGCTGGTAGCAGAAGAAAGCAACGGCGCAAGCCGTGATAGCTTTCTCATCAAATGATAATTATTATTTAATGAGAAACGGCGCCCAAGGGCGCCGTTATTTTTTTGGGGGCGGAACCTTCAGCGGTTTAGTGGAAACTCGACCTCGCGCTCGCTTCCGTTATTCCCGGGGAAGTTATCGAAAATTGCCCGCACCAGATATGGCATAGCCCGCAGGATATCTTCCCGCTGACTGACAATATAGGCCGACGAGCGGTAAACCTCAGCGTTACCACGAGTCGTGTCGTAAATCTGCAGATTCAGGCCGTTGCGGAACGCGACCGCCGGGACCTCCACCCAATCCTGGCCCCAGAAGGGTGCCGGCCCCCAAGGCCCTCCCCATACCCGTGGGCCGAAATACGGTCCGCCATAACCCCCATAAAAATAGGGGTCATATGCACGACGCACCATAATCTGGGTCTGCGTTGCACCATAGGTGAAACTCACCAAGAAGCGGGCATTCTGCCCGGCCTGCGCCTCGACCAAGCCAGTCGGCCCGATACCGGCTCGCACCATATCCTGGAACGCCTGGTATTCGAGATTATCTTTCTGGCCGGCATTGGCCGGTTGGAAACGATAGGTCTGCCCTTGAACGCCTTGCGGCCATTGCTGAAAAGATGTCACGCGCGCGGCGACGGTAGGCGTCGCGCATCCACTGACCACTCCCGCCACAGCCAAAACCAGCGACACTGCCGCCAGGCGGCTCCAACGCACCGGACCCCGGGAACTGAACATTTCATTACTCCTCGAACATGCGCAGCAATCATAATTCGACCTGCCCTGACAAGAAAAGGTTGCATCGCCACCGGAAGGGCCAGCCGTTGCCCGCCACCTACTACAATAGTGAGGTTGTCTACCGACCATAAGGGATTTCATGCGCACCGATACGCCCGTCACCGTATATCGCAAGGATTATCAACCCTATCCTTACGCGATTCCCGAGGTCGCGCTGCGTTTCGAGCTCGATCCCGAATGCACACGGGTTACCGCCACTTTACAGTTGCAACGCAAGCCCGAAGCGCAGGCCGATGCCGCGCTCGAGCTCGATGGCGAAGAGTTGGAACTGGTATCGCTTCGCGTCAACGGCCAGGACTGGCCCACCCGGCATTATCAGCTCGGCGAGCATCAGCTCCACGTTCATGGACTGCCGGCGGCGTGCACCCTGGAAATCACCAGCCGCTGCCGCCCCGCTGTCAATTCGACGTTGATGGGCTTGTATGTGTCTGGCGGCAATTTCTTTACGCAATGCGAGGCCGAAGGCTTCCGTCGTATTACCTGGTTTGCGGACCGGCCTGACGTCATGTCGCGCTACCACGTCACCCTGCTTGCGGACTCCCGCTACCCCGTTTTGCTGTCTAACGGCAATCTGCTGGCCACGCGGCAACTGCCCGACGGGCGCCAGGAGGCGGAATGGGAAGATCCCTTCCCAAAGCCCTGCTACCTGTTCGCCCTGGTCGCAGGCAATCTCACCCACCGGGAAAAAAGGGTGGAAACCTGCCGGGGAAGAAACGTCCTCCTTCAGGTCTACAGCGATCCCGGCTCTGAGGATCGCACTGAATGGGCGCTCGAATCACTGGAACGTGCCCTGCGTTGGGATGAAACCCGATTTGGCCTGGAACTTGACCTGGACCGCTTCATGGTCGTCGCCGTACGCGACTTCAATATGGGTGCCATGGAGAACAAGGGACTGAATATTTTCAACGCCGCCTATGTGCTGGCCGACCCGCAGACCGCAACCGACGTCAATTACGAAGGCATCGAATCGGTCATCGGCCATGAGTACTTTCATAATTGGACCGGTAACCGGGTAACCTGCCGCGACTGGTTTCAGTTAAGTCTTAAGGAAGGCCTGACAGTATTCCGCGATCAGGAGTTCAGTGCCGACATGATGGCGCGCGACATGACTGCGCTTGCCGCGGCCAGCGCCCGAGCCGTCAAGCGCATCGACGACGTCGTCACCCTGCGCGCGGCCCAGTTCCCGGAAGATGCCGGCCCCATGGCGCATCCCATCCGTCCAGACAGCTATCAGGAGATCGGCAACTTCTACACCGCCACTGTCTATGAAAAAGGCGCTGAAGTCATTCGCATGCAGCACACCCTGCTGGGCGAAGCCGGGTTTCGCGCTGGCATGGACGAATACTTCCGCCGTCATGATGGTCAGGCGGTGACCTGCGACGATTTCGTCGATGCGATGGACTCGGTCTACCGCGAACAATACCCCGGACGCGACCTGAGTGTGTTCCGCAACTGGTATCGCCAGGCGGGCACGCCGTGCGTGGCGGTGAGACTGGCGCACGAGGCTGCAACAGGCCGGCTGACGGTCACCCTGAGCCAGCGCTGCGCCCCGGTCGGGGTGGAGCGTCGCGCGGGCGCGGCGGCCAAACAGGCTTTTCATATCCCATTTGCCATGGGACTGCTGGACCGCCAAGGTAAGGCGGTGCCTGTGATGCTATCCGGGGCGCCCGCCCGCGAAACCGTACTGCTTGAGTTGCGTCAAGAGACGGAAAGCTGGGTTTTCGACGGCATCACGGTGCCGGTGGTGCCGTCGTTGCTGCGCGGTTTTTCCGCTCCGGTGATCGTCGAGTATGACTGGAGCGATGCCGAACTGGCGTTGCTCTCGGCGCATGACAAGGATCCCTTTGCCCGATGGGAGGCAGGCCAAGAGTTGGCCAGCCGCCAATTGCTTGCTTTGGCCGCCCGCCAACAGGCGGGTCAACCGCTGCAGGCCGACCCGGCCTTCATTGCCGCCTGGCGCGCCCTCCTGATCGATCCGTCGATTGACGCAGCCTATCGCGCCCGAGTCCTGGCATTACCGTCCGAGAAAACCCTGGCCGAGCGGATGCAGGCGATCGACCCTCCTGCCTTGACGGTAGCGCGGGATTTCCTGCGTGCCGAACTCGGCCGGCAGTTGGCGGGCGAATGGGTCGCGGCCTTCGAGGCCAATCAGGTCGCAGGGCCCTACAGCCCCGCTCCCGGGCCGGCGGGCCAGCGCGCCTTGAAAAATCAAGCGCTGGCGCATTTGATGGCTGCCGGTGTGGACGATGCGCAAACGCGCGCCCAACGGCAGTATGAGCAGGCCGACAACATGACAGACAGCCTGGCTGCACTGGGTTGCCTGGTCAATTTTGCGCCAGGGCCCGTCGCCCAGGCTGCGTTGACGCGCTTTTACGAGCGTTGGCAGGATGATCCGCTGGTCATCGACAAGTGGTTCAGCCTGCAGGCTACCGCGCGTTCCACGGGCGTGACCGAGGTGCTCGCGCTGATGCGACATCCGGCATTTACCTTGCGCAATCCCAATCGCGCACGTGCCCTGGTGTTCCAGTTCTGCCTGACCAACGCCCGCGGCATGCACGTCCCCGACGGTTCGGGTCACGCCTTCTGGGCCGACCAGGTACTCGCGCTGGACGCCTTGAACCCGGAAATTGCCGCGCGCCTGGCTCGCGCCATGGATAACTGGTCGCGCTTTACGCCCGCGCTGCGCAAAAGCATGCACACCGCGCTCGAGCGCGTCCGCAGCCAGCAAGGCCTGTCGCGTAATGTCGCCGAGATCGTCTCCAAATCTCTTGAATTCTCCGCTTAGGAAGGTCGATGAAACGTAAAACCCTCACTCAATATCTGGTCGAACAGCAACGTTCGGCCGAGGCGCTCGCGCCCGAAGTGCGATTGCTGATCGAAGTCGTGGCCCGTGCCTGCAAGGCCATCAGCCATGCCGTCAGCAAAGGGGCACTGGGTGGCGTACTGGGCAGTCTGGACAGCGAAAATGTCCAGGGCGAGGTGCAGAAAAAGCTGGATGTGCTGTCCAACGAGATCCTGCTCGAAGCCAACGAATGGGGCGGTCATCTGGCCGCAATGGCCTCGGAAGAAATGGAGACCATCCATCGCATCCCGAACCGCTATCCCAAAGGTGAGTATCTGTTGCTGTTCGATCCGCTGGACGGATCGTCGAATATCGATGTCAACGTCTCGATCGGGACGATCTTCTCGGTACTGCGCGCGCCCCATCATGTGTCCGGCGCCGACGTCTCCGAAGCCGACTTCCTTCAGCCGGGCCGAGACCAGGTCGCCGCCGGCTATGCCGTCTACGGACCGCAAACCATGCTGGTGCTCACCATCGGCCGTGGTGTCGTAGGCTTTACCCTGGATCGCGAAATGGGCTCCTGGGTTCTGACGCACGAGTCGATGAGCATCCCTGCGAACACCAAAGAGTTCGCCATCAACATGTCCAACATGCGGCACTGGGCAGCACCGGTCAAACGTTACATCGACGAATGCCTCGCTGGCAAAACAGGCCCCCGCGGCAAAGACTTCAATATGCGCTGGATCGCCTCCATGGTGGCCGACGTGCATCGCATTCTGACCCGCGGCGGGATCTTCATGTACCCCTGGGATGCCCGTGAGCCCGGCAAGGCAGGCAAGCTGAGGCTGATGTATGAAGCCAATCCCATGAGCTTTATCGTTGAACAGGCCGGCGGCGCCTCCATCAACGGCACGCAACGCATCCTCGATATCCAGCCCGACCAGCTCCATCAACGCGTAAGCGTCGTGCTCGGCTCCAAAAATGAAGTGGAACTCGTGGGTAAATACCACACAGAGACTGACGCCAAATAAACCACGGCGCAAAACTCGGCAGAATCAAAAAACCCCCGCCAGTACCGGATCAATAATCCGGCACTGGCGGGGTTTTTAATGTCTGCTACTCAATTAAGCAGAAATTACTTCACCTCTTTGACCTGCCCCCAGATTTAGTACGGCACCGACATAGAGCCCAGGGGTAAAAGACCTTCTTTCTGATGAGCCTGCACGAATTGCGCCGGCGTTAAATATCCGAGCGCGCTGTGAGGCCGATCGGTGTTGTACTCGACTCGCCAGTTTTCGATCAAGCTTTTAGCCTGTCGCAGGGACAAGAACCAGTGCTCGTTAAGGCATTCGTCGCGGAACTTGCCGTTGAAACTTTCGATATAAGCGTTCTCCACCGGCTTACCCGGCCGAATAAACGACAGCTTTACGCCTGCTTGGTAGGCCCAGGCGTCCAAGGCTCTTCCGGCGAACTCTGGCCCGTTGTCCACGGTAATAGATCGCGGCAGGCCACGCATCTCCGCCAGCCGTTGCAGCACCATGGCAACACGCAGTCCCGGCAACGACGTATCGACCTCGATGGCCAGGCATTCGTGAGTGTAGTCATCGACGATAGTCAAACAGCGGAATCGGCGGCCATAGGCTAGGCCGTCGGCCACAAAGTCCATTGACCAACTCTGATTCGGCGCGATTGCCGCTGGGCGAACCACGCGCTCGGTCGCCGCGATTCGCTTACGCTTTCGTTTTCGCACGCTTAACCCTGCCAGACTGTACAGCCGCCAGATTCGCTTGTGATTTGCTTGCCAGCCTTCGCGACGTAAGAGCACATGGATCCTCCGATAGCCGTAGCGTCGTTTCGCCACTGCCATCTCTTTCATGCGCTCGGTCAGCGCAGCATCGCCTGAGCGTGTGCTCTCGTAGGCAAACAGCGACCGCGAAATTCCTACCAGCCCACAGGCCCGGGTAACACCCATGCTGCGCTCGGTCATTAATGTCCTGACCGCCTCGCGTTTGGCCTGCGGGCTGACTACTTTCGGCTTAGCAGATCCTGAAGCGCCGCCTTGTCCAGCATCGACTCGGCCAACAGCTTCTTGAGCTTGTTGTTCTCCTGCTCCAGCTCCTTGAGCCTCTGAGCGTCCGACACCGTCATGCCACCGAACTTCGCCTTCCAGTTGTAGTACGTTGCCTCGGAGATTCCGTGCTTGCGGCACAACTCTGCGGGCTTGGCACCTGCATCGGCTTCCTTGAGCACGCCGATGATTTGCTCTTCCGTAAATCGTTTCTTCATTGCCATTCCTTTGGGAACGGACTCTACATCGATTTCGTACTAATCACGGGGAGCAGGTCAATGTGGAAAAAGTGCGTGAGACTGTAAATAGAGCAACCATGCGCGCGCCAATATGTAACTTTATTGAAAAATCCCCCTCTGCCATACAAGACAAAGGGGGATCAACTGCGGGTCTCGAAACGCCGCAATAAAATCACACTTGCGCGTGAGCCTCGATGAATGCACGCACCTGCCCGGCGTCGCAGTCCATTACCGTCACACGTTGCGGCAGCGACTCAAGCCCGGCGAGTTCGGCAGGAGGCGGAACCGCGCGGCCCAGAGCTTCCTCTATCGTGTCGGAAAACTTCGCGGGCAGCGCCGTCTCCAGCACCAGCATGGGAACGCCGTCCTCGACAAAGCGGCGAGCCACGTGCACACCATCGGCGGTGTGCGGATCGATCAGTACGCCCGTCTCGTCGAACACGGCACGTATGGTGCTCAAGCGGCCATCATGGGTACTGGCGCCGGCCGCAAAGCCATAATCCAGCGCCAGGCAGTTACGCTGCGCCGACAGGTCGAAACTGCCTTTCTCGGCCAGCTCCTGCCACAGCGCCCGTACACGCTCCCCATCACCGCCCATCAGATCGTAGATGAAGCGTTCGAAGTTGGACGCTCGCGAAATATCCATGGACGGACTGGACGTCGCATAGGTATTTTCGGGCGCGCGCGGCCGGTAAACGCCAGTGCGGAAAAACTCTTCCAGCACATTGTTCTCGTTGGTCGCCAGAACCAAACGGCGCACAGGCAAGCCCATGCGTCGAGCAATATGGCCGGAGAGAATGTTGCCGAAGTTGCCCGACGGCACGGCAAAGGAAACCTCCTGCCCGGCCCCGGAGGTTGCACGCAACCAGCCGTGGAAGTAATACACCACCTGCGAGGCGATGCGAGCCCAGTTGATGGAATTCACTGCGCCAATGCGATAGCGGGTCTTGAAGGCCAGATCCGCCGACAACGCCTTGACGATGTCCTGGGCTTGATCGAACACGCCCTTGACTGCGATATTGTGGATGTTTTCGTCTTGCAACGAATACATCTGGGCACGCTGAAAGGAACTCATCCGGCCATGAGGCGAGAGCATGAAAACGCTCACGCCGTGCTTGCCGCGCAGGGCGTACTCGGCCGCCGAACCGGTATCGCCCGACGTGGCCCCCACGATGTTCAAGGTGGTGCCGCGCTTGGTCAATACATACTCGAAGACCTGACCCAGAAACTGCATGGCCATGTCCTTGAAGGCCAGCGTCGGCCCTTCGGACAGGCCCAGCAATTGCAGCCCGCCGGCCAGCGGCCGCAAAGGAACAATCTGTTCGCTGGAGAAAACCTGTTCGTTGTATGCCGCGTGCGCCAGGCGGCTCAGGTCTTCACGCGGGATGTCCGTCGCAAACAGCGACAGCACTTCGACGGCCAGATCCGCATAGGACAGCGCACGCCAGGACTCCAGCGTGGCCGTACCCACCTTGGGCAATTGCTGCGGAACCGCCAACCCGCCATCGGGGGCCAGGCCCTCGAGCAGGGTATCGGAGAACTCCTGGGGGGCCATACCGCCCCGGGTCGACACATACTTCATGTGAGGTTCTCCACGCGCAGGCGAGTCACCTTGGAGCGCACGAACGCCAGCGATTCGATTTCCGCGATTGCTCGATTGACATCGCCTTCGAGCGATTCATGAGTCAGGAAGATGATATCCGCGCCGCCAATATGCGAGGGCTGCTGGATCATCGAACCAATCGATATGGTGCGATCGGCCAGGATGCGGGCAATGTCCGCCAGCACGCCAGGCTGGTCATCTACGCGCAGGCGCAGGTAGTAAGACGTGCTGATTTGATCAATGGGCAGTATCGGCGTGTCCGCCATGGCGTCGGGCTGGAAGGCCAGATGCGGCACGCGATTGCCCGGGTCCGCCGTATGCAAGCGCGTGACGTCCACCAGATCAGCCACCACCGCCGAGGCCGTCGGCTCTTCGCCGGCGCCCTGGCCGTAATACAACGTCGGGCCGACAGCATCGCCGCGCACCAGCACGGCATTCATGGCGCCTTCAACGTTGGCCAACAGACGTTGAGCCGGCACCAGGGCAGGATGCACGCGAAGCTCAATGCCTTCGGCGCGTCGTTTGGTGATACCCAAAAGCTTGATCCGATAACCCAGACGCTCGGCATGCGCAATGTCTTCCTGCGCCAGCTGCGAAATGCCTTCGATGTGAGCCCGGTCGAACTGCACCGGGATACCAAAGGCCAACGAAGCCAGCAACGTCAGCTTGTGCGCGGCGTCCACGCCTTCGACATCGAAGGTCGGGTCCGCCTCGGCATAGCCGAGTCGCTGAGCTTCGGCAAGCACCTCGGCAAAGGGCAGCCCGCGCGAGCGTATCTCCGAAAGAATGAAGTTGGTCGTGCCGTTGATGATGCCCGCGACCCACTGGATACGGTTGGCCGTGAGCCCCTCGCGGATGGCTTTGATGATAGGGATCCCACCGGCCACGGCAGCTTCGAAGGCCACCATCACCCCCCGCGCGGAAGCCGCAGCGAAGATTTCATTGCCGTGCTTGGCCAATAACGCCTTGTTGGCCGTGACCACGTGCTTGCCTTGTGCAATCGCCTGCAGCACCAGCTCGCGAGCCAGGGTGTCTCCGCCGATCAGCTCGACGACAATATCGATCTCAGGGTCGTGGACCAGAGCCTGCACATCGGTCGTGACCTCAATGGCGTCTCCGACGCGCGCGCGCGCTTTTTCAACGTCGAGCACCGCAATGCGGCTGACCTCGATACGCCGCCCGGCGCGGCGCGCAATTTCCTCCGCGTTGCGGGTCAGCACGCTCCACGTGCCGCCTCCGACCACACCCAGGCCCAACAGGCCTACCTTCATAGGATTCATTTCAACAAACCGTCCTTGCGGAACATATCTTTGATGCCTCGCACCGCTTGGCGGGTGCGCTGCTCGTTCTCGATAAGAGCGAAGCGGACATAATCGTCGCCGTACTCGCCGAAGCCGATCCCGGGGGACACGGCCACCTTCGCATCCGAAAGGACACGCTTGGCGAATTCCAAAGAGCCCATTGCCCGGTAGGGTTCGGGGATCTGCGCCCATATGTACATGGACGCCTTTGGAATCTCCACATTCCAACCTGCTTCATGCAGACCGCGCACCAGCACATCGCGTCGGCTCTGGTACTGCTGCACGATTTCCGACACGTAATCCTGGGGACCATCCAGAGCGGCGATAGACGCCACCTGAATGGGTGTGAAGGTGCCGTAATCGTGATAACTCTTGATGCGTGCCAGTGCGTTGACCAGCTCGCGGTTGCCGACCATGTAACCGATACGCCAGCCCGCCATGTTGTAGCTCTTGCTCATGGTGAAAAACTCGACGGCCACGTCTCGAGCGCCAGGCACCTGCATGATCGACGGCGCCACATAACCGTCAAAGCAGATATCGGCGTACGCCAGGTCATGCACCACCAGAATGTCATGTTCCTTGGCCAGAGCGACCACGCGCTCGAAGAAAGACAGATCGACGCATTGGGCGGTCGGATTGCTCGGAAAACCCAGAATCATCATCTTGGGTTTGGGAATGGATTCGCGCACCGCGCGCTCCAGCTCCTCGAAAAAATCGATGCCCGGCGTCATGCGCACCGAGCGGATGTTGGCACCGGCAATGACCGCGCCGTAAATATGAATCGGGTAGCTGGGATTGGGCACGAGCACGGTGTCGCCGCGGTCCAGCGTGGCCAGCATGAGGTGGGCCAGGCCTTCCTTCGAGCCGATCGTGACAATGGCCTCGGAGTCCGGGTCGAACTCCACCGCGTAACGGCGCTGATACCAGTCACAGATGGCCTTACGCAAACGCGGGATACCCTTGGAAACCGAGTAGCCGTGGGTGGTCGGGCGGGCCGAAGCCTCGATCAGCTTGTCGACGATATGCTGCGGCGTGGCACCATCCGGATTACCCATCGACATGTCGATGATGTCCTCTCCCCGACGACGCGCCGCCATCTTGAGCTCACAGGTGATGTTGAAAACGTAGGGCGGCAAACGCTCGATACGCGAGAACTTCCTCATGATGGGACAGATCCTAAATTGGCGAGGGGGCAGGGTCGCAGGGACGCGGCCAAGCGCCATAGAAATGGCGCAGCAGCTTTGCGATGCAACAAAACCTTGTAATCTATCGCAAGCACGCCTGCCGGGCAAATGATGGGCACTCCTTCCCCGCCCATTCAGTGGATACCCTGCAACATGGGTAAAGTCCGATGAGCTATCATCGCAGGTGTATAGCCGGAGTGTTTATTGAAGCTGCATACTGATCCTGCGACGGCCCTCAATACCGTCACCGCCTACGGCGAAGGCTACATTGAGGTCAATCAGGTTAGATTTTCCCACGCGGTCGCCTTCGGCCCCGAAGGCGCTGTCACCGAATGGCCCGTGCTTGCACCGGCCCATATCTCCTCCGCTCACCTGCAGCAAGCCGCCGGTCTGGTGGCCGCCAAGCGGGATCCGCTGGCGTTTCTCGATGAGCCGGAGTCCGGCCTGCTGCAACGTTCCGCAGATACCCCGGAAGTACTGATCGTCGGCACCGGCCTGAAGCAGCGCCTGTTACCGGCCGAAGTGTTGCGTCCCTTATTGATGGCAGGGGTGGGCGTCGAGGTCATGGACACGCAGGCTGCCGCACGTACCTACAACATTCTGATGGCAGAAGGCCGGCGCGTGGTCGTCGCCCTGCTGCCCACCGACGGAGATACCCCCGCATGACCGCCACCATCGGCAAGCCCGCCCCTCAGTTCACGGCGGAAAGCACCATCGGCCCGATCAATCTCGAGCAATGCCAGGGCCGTGCGGTAATTCTCTACTTCTATCCCAAAGACAGCACGCCGGGCTGCACCACCGAAAGCCAGGACTTCCGCGATCTGCATGCGGACTTTCTGGCCGCCAGCGCCATCGTGATCGGAATTTCGCGCGACTCCATCAAGTCCCACGAGAACTTCAAGGCCAAGTACGCGCTTCCCTTCCCCTTAATCTCCGACGCCGACGAAACCGTGTGCAATCTGTACGGTGTCATCAAGCAGAAGAATATGTATGGCAAACAGGTGCGTGGCATTGAACGCAGCACCTTTCTCATCGATGCCTATGGCGTCCTGGTGCAGGAATGGCGCGGGGTGAAAGTGCCCGGCCACGCCAAAGAAGTGCTTCAGGCTGCAAAGAGCATCGGTTGACCTTCGGGCAACCGTAATAGGTACCGGCTTACACAGGAGATTGCCCTTATGCCGCTTCCGAAGATGCCGACCCGACCGGCAGCTATCCTCAGTTTCCCGACCGGCGAATCCGCCACCGCGCACGCCACGCGAGACGACGACGAGGATGTCGCGCCGGTACAACCCGAACTCGACGGGATGAAACCCGCGGCCGTGCTCGTGCCACAAGCCAAAGCCCCGGTGCAGGCACCGGCTCAGAAACCCGTGGCGGCCAAGCCGGCTCGCGCACCCAAGCCGGCCGCCAAGCCTGCTGCCAAGCGCGGCGGCAAGGCGGCTGCTGGCGAACCCAGCAAACTCTTTGTGCTGGACACCAACGTCCTGCTGCACGACCCGTCCTCGCTCTTTCGCTTCGAAGAGCACGACATCTTCCTGCCCATGATGACGCTGGAAGAACTGGATCACCAGAAGAAAGGCATGTCTGAAGTGGCGCGTAATGCCCGCCAGGTCAGCCGTTCGCTGGACGCCCTGGTGCAGGACACGACGCAGCTCGATGAAGGCATTATCCTGAACAAGCTCGGCAACAAGGACGCCACCGGCCGGTTGCTCTTGCAGACCACTGCCATCCACAGCACCCTGCCGTCAGACCTGCCCATGGGCAAGGCCGACAACCAGATTCTGGGGGTGGTGCGCGCCTTAGCCGAAAAGTACCCGCAGCGCGAGGTCGTGCTGGTGTCCAAAGACATCAACATGCGCCTGAAGGCCCGGGCGCTTGGCCTGGCCGCCGAAGACTACTACAACGATCACGTCCTCGAAGACTCGGATCTCCTGTACTCGGGCGTGATGCCCTTGCCCGACGACTTCTGGAACCGCCACGGCAAAGATGTCGAGTCCTGGCAGCAGGGTGGCACGACCTTCTACCGCATCCGCGGCCCATTGTGTTCACAGTTTGTCGTCAACCAGTTCGTCTACTTCGAAGGCCAGATGCCGCTGTACGCGCAGGTGCGCGAAGTCAGTGGCAAGACCGCAGTGCTCGCCACGCTGCGCGACTACACCCACGGCAAGAACAACGTCTGGGGCATCACGGCCCGTAACCGTGAACAGAACTTCGCCTTGAATCTGCTGATGAATCCCGAATGCGACTTCGTGTCGCTGCTCGGGCAGGCAGGCACCGGCAAGACCCTGCTGGCCTTGGCTGCGGGCATCACCCAGGTCCTGGAAACCAAGCGCTACACCGAGATCATCATGACGCGCGTCACGGTGCCGGTCGGCGAGGACATCGGCTTCCTGCCTGGCACCGAAGAGGAAAAGATGTTGCCCTGGATGGGTGCGCTCGAAGACAATCTCGATGTGTTGAATATGGGTGACGGCGAAGGTGGCGCCGACTGGGGCCGCGCGGCAACCATGGACCTGATCCGCTCACGCATCAAGGTCAAATCGCTAAACTTCATGCGGGGCCGCACCTTCCTGAACAAATATCTCATCATCGACGAGGCGCAAAACCTCACGCCCAAGCAGATGAAGACCCTGGTGACCCGGGCCGGTCCGGGCACCAAGGTCGTCTGCCTGGGCAACGTGGCTCAGATCGACACGCCTTATCTCACCGAAGGCAGCTCCGGCTTGACCTTCGTGGTCGATCGCTTCAAGGGCTGGCCGCACTCCGGCCATGTCACCCTGCAGCGCGGCGAACGCTCACGCCTAGCCGACTACGCCGGCGACGTACTCTGAGCGTCGTCCAATCCCTGCAAGGCTCCGCTTAGGCGGAGCCTTTTTTATGCTGGCCTCCTGCGCGCAGCCTTGGCGGCGCGGTGTAGGATGAAGGTTTGCAGTCCACTCAGGCTTCACCAGCTTCATGATCCAACCTGTCGGCTTCACCATGGGCGATGCAGCGGGCATCGGCCCGGAAATCATCGTCAAGGCTTTTACTCACGGATTGAGCGTACCGGCCATCGTTTTCGGCGATGTCGGCGCGATGGAGCGCGCCGCTCGACAGGTCGGCACCCCTTTGCCGGTGCAGCAGATCGGCTCTGCGCTTCAGGCCAGCGGCAGGCGTGACGTCATCGAAGTCGTGCAAGCCAGCGCCCCGCTGCCCACCGATCTGCCGCTGGGCCAGGTCAGTGCCGCGGCAGGTCGAGGCGCCTATGACTGCCTCTGCCGCGCCATCGATGCCGCGATGGCCGGCGAGATCCACGCCATCGTCACAGCGCCGCTGAACAAGCATTCCATGCATCTGGCCGGCATCGACCAACCCGGTCACACCGAGATCCTCGCTGAGCGTTCGGGCACGAAGCACTACGCTATGATGCTGGCCAACGATGAACTCCGCGTGTTGCTGGTTACCATCCACATGGCATTGGCCGACGTGCCAGCTCACATCACGCGCGAGGCCGAATTGCGAGCCATCCGTCTGGCCGAACGCGCCTGTCGCCAGATGGGTATCGCCCATCCACGCATCGCAGTCGCCGGCCTTAACCCGCATGCCGGCGAAGACGGCAAATTTGGCTGCCAAGACCGCGATGAGATCGCTCCGGCCGTGGCCGAGGCGCGTACGTGCGGCATCGATGCATCTGGACCCTGGCCAGGCGACACCATATTCATGCGGGCACGCCGCGGTGAGTTCGATATCGTCGTGGCCCAATATCATGACCAGGGGCTTATCCCTGTGAAGTATCTGGGCATCGATCACGGCGTGAACGTGACGGTAGGGCTGCCGTTCGTGCGCACCAGCGTCGACCACGGCACCGCCTTCGATATTGCTGGTCAAGGCGTAGCGGATGCGCGCTCGCTGCTCGTGGCGTTCGACCTGGCGCTGGCGATGACACCTGGCTGACAATGCACTGACAATATCGGGGCGAGAAAACTGGATCCAGTCCGACTACAATAGGCGCGCTGTCCTGTTCCTACATTTGTCCTATCTATGCGCTTCTTGCCCGATCGCTTTACCCTGCTGCTGATCACGACCGTCATCATTGCAAGTCTTTTACCCGCGCACGGCCAGGGTATCGAGATTTTCGGGTGGATCACGAATATCGCAGTCGCCCTGCTCTTCTTTCTGCATGGCGCCCGTCTGTCACGCGAGGCCATCGTGGCCGGTGTCACGCATTGGCGTTTGCACCTGACGATTTTCTCGGTGACGTTTCTGATCTTTCCCCTTCTGGGTGTGATCTTCAAGCCGGTACTCGAACCGCTGGTCACTCCCGAACTCTATCTGGGCATTCTCTTCCTATGCTGCCTGCCCGCCACCGTGCAATCGGCCATCGCCTTTACCTCGATGGCACGCGGCAACGTGCCGGCCGCAGTATGTAGTGCCTCGGCCTCCAGCCTGTTCGGTATTTTTCTTACCCCGCTGCTGGTAGGAACGGTCGTGGCCAGCGCGGCCGCCGCTCCGATCTCGTTCGATGCAGTGGGCAAAATCATGCTGCAACTGCTGCTGCCCTTCGTGCTGGGCCAGGTGTTGCGCCCCTGGATCGGCGCGTGGGTGCACCGCCGCAAGGCCATGCTCAAATGGGTGGATCAGAGCTCCATCTTGCTGGTGGTCTACACGGCGTTCTCGGAAGCCGTCAACGAAGGTCTGTGGCACAACACGCCGGTGCCGGCGCTCATCGGCCTGGTGGCTGCGTGCTGCCTTATTCTCGCCGTCGCGCTGGGCGTGTCGCAGCTGCTGGGCCGAGTCTTCAAATTCGACCTTGAAGACCGTATCACCCTCCTGTTCTGCGGCTCGAAGAAAAGCCTGGCTAGCTGTGAACTGTCAATAGGTTGTATTCGTCCAGGTTGAGTCTGGAGATGGGTACAGCGCGCCCGATGCCGTGGTGGGGTCGATGCCAGTTGTAGTGGTGTAGCCAGGATTTCATGGCATCGGCTCGGTGTTGGGAGTTCTGGTAGGTGTGAGCGTAAGCCCACTCACGCAAGGCCGACTGGATGAAGCGTTCGGCCTTGCCATTGGTCTGTGGGCGGTAAGGTCGGGTAAAGCGGTGCTTGATGCCCAGCTCATGGCACAGCGCGGCGAAGGCGCGGCTGCGAAAGGCCGAGCCATTGTCGGTGAGCAAGCGCTGGATGGTCACGCCCAGGCGCTGGTAGTAGGCCACTGCGTCCTTGAGGAACTGGACGGCGCTGGGGAAGCGCTCGTCGGGGTGGATGTCGGTGAAGGCCACGCGGGCGTGGTCATCGATGGCCACGAAGACGAAGTCCCAGCCGGCCCCCTCAACGGTATCGCGTCGGTTGCCCGTGACCCGGTGGCCAGGGCGCTGGATACGTCCCAGCTTCTTGATGTCGATGTGCAGCAGATCGCCGGGGGCCTGATGCTCGTAGCGCACCACCGGCTCGGCCGGCTCCAGGTCGGCCAGGTGCGACAGACCGGCGCGGGCCAGGACGCGGCTGACGGTGCTGGCTGACACGCCCAGCGCCTGGGCGATGCGCGCTTGGGTCAGCCGCTTGCGGCGCAGCTCCACGATAGCCAGCGCCTTGGCCGGCGCAATCGCTCGGGGCGAGACCGTCGGGCGCGAGGACGCATCGGCCAAGCCCGCCTGGCCCTGAGCCAGGAAGCGGCCCAGCCATTTGCGCACAGTCGGCGCGGTGACCCCATAGGCGCGGGCCGCTTCAGGCACACAAACTTGATGGGCGATCAATTGCTGGACCATTTCGAGTCGACGTAGGAAGGTCAATCGGGCATGCTTATGGGTGTTCATCCGGCCGGGCTCCTTGAGTGAACTGGGGGGTTGGCGATTTCCAGTTTCTCAAATCCGGTTCGGATGAACCATGCATACAACCTATTGAATCTTCACAGCTAGCGGCATTCCCATGGCACAGGTGATTTTTGCTGGTCAGGCAGTCGGTGCCATCGTGCTGCCTTTGATGTTGTTTCACCAGATTCAGCTGATGGTCTGCGCCGTGCTCGCCGCCCGCTACGCCCGGCGCCCGGAGTAAGCGCATCAAGGCAGCAATGTCAAAAAACCCCAGCCCTGGCATGCTGCCAGGGCTGGGGTTTTTTGAGCCTTGACGCTCAGTACTGAGGTGCCGAGGTAAAGTTGAGAAAACGCGTGCTCATACCCTGGAACGTCAGGCGCACGGTGCCGATAGGCCCGTTACGCTGCTTGCCAATGATGATTTCAGCCGTACCTTTGTCCGGCGAGTCAGGGTTGTATACCTCATCGCGGTAGATGAACAGAATCACATCAGCGTCCTGTTCGATAGCGCCAGATTCTCGCAAGTCACTCATCACGGGCCGCTTGTTGGGGCGTTGCTCGAGGCTGCGGTTGAGCTGGGACAGCGCGATCAAAGGGCAGTTCAGCTCCTTGGCCAAACCCTTGAGCGAACGGCTGATCTCCGAGACCTCGGTAGCGCGGTTCTCCCCGGCCGAGCTGGCCGACATCAGCTGAATATAGTCGATGATGATCAGGCCAAGCTGGCCGCACTGCCGGGCAAGCCGCCGGGCGCGTGCGCGGACTTCCATGGCCGACAAAGCAGGCGTCTCATCGATGTAGACCTGGGCCTCCTGCATGAGCTGCACAGCATGGGTGACACGCGGCCAGTCTTCCGCGACGAGTTTGCCGGTACGCATGCGATGCTGGTCAAGCATGCCCACGGAACCGAGCATACGCATGGCCAGCTGCACCGCGCCCATTTCCATGGAAAACACCGCAACCGGCAGACCTTGCTCGATGGCCACGTGCTCACCGATATTCATCGAGAACGAGGTTTTACCCATGGAAGGACGGCCAGCGACAATGACCAGATCTCCTGGCTGCAGCCCCGAAGTCATCTTGTCCAAATCGGTAAAGCCCGTGGGAACACCCGTCACATCCGATTCGCTGTCACGGTGATAAAGCTCGTCGATGCGCTCGACCACTTGAGTCAGCAGCGGCTGGATTTCCTGAAAACCGCCAGAGCCCCGCGCGCCTTCCTGGGCGATCTTGAAAACCTTGGACTCGGCCTCGTCCAACAATTGCCGGGCTTCCTTGCCCTGCGGGCTCATGGCCGCCGCCGAGATTTCGTCGGCGATGCTCACCAACTTGCGCAAGGTCGCGCGCTCGGCCACGATCTCGGCGTAGCGCCGGATGTTGGCTGCTGACGGCGTGTTGTGAGCCAAAGCGTTGAGGTAGGCCAGGCCGCCCACATCTTCGGATTTACCCGCGCTGACCAACGACTCATTGACGGTGATCACGTCCGCCGGACGGGCCAGTGCAATCAGGCGCGCAATATGCTGCCAGATGAGGCGGTGGTCATGCCGGTAAAAGTCATCTTCGGCCAGTACGTCGGCGATACGATCCCAGGCCCCGTTATCCAGCAGCAGGCCGCCCAGCACCGATTGCTCGGCCTCGACGGAGTGCGGCGGTACTCGCAGGTACTCAAGTTGGGAATCGGCAGGAGTGTTCATTGCAATACTGACCTCAGGGTGTCGCTGACCTGGAAAAAGGTGCGCACATCGCGCCACGGCAGTTTGCCGGCCAGGGGTTTGAGGATACCGGCCAGGCCGCAGACCACGCGAGCCAGGCGCTTGAGCGCCGCACGTACGGCGGGATCCGGATTGGCCTCGAAATATGTCTCTAGGATCAGTTTACCTATGATGGGAACTTGCTCGCGCGGTATTTTGCTCAAGGAAACGACCGAGCTCAATGTCTGGAACAGGTCGTAGGCTTGTGCCATGGGCAGCGACAGCGCCGCACCGATGTTCTCTTCGAAATCGATGCGCCAGAGTTGCCCGTCCTCGCGCAGGGTAACGTTGCGCACCTGTGCGCCACCATGCCAGAAGCCGCGCATATGAAAAGCCGCAAGATCGGCGGCTAGCATGCGAACGAGGCCCAGTCGCTCGTCATACTCGGCGCGACGCAAGAAAAATGGCAGATCGTCACCTACGTGCTCGAGCACGACCAAGCCGGGTTGCTGCCACCAGACCGCGGGCACACGGCAGCCGGCCAGCAACAGATGGCGCAGGCGCTCCGCCTCGTAGGCCAGGCCGTTGCGCAACAGCACGCTGGGGCGAGGGAACTCGCCCAATGCGAGTTTGCAGCCTACCGCCAGCAGCAATGCGCGCAGATAGCGCAACACATAGCTGAGACCACGGCCCAGTCCGGCTTCGCGGCGCTTGATGACGCAACGCTCGCCATCAATGACGACCTCTTTCACCGACTTCACTGCGGCCGCCTCCGGCCCGTCGAGCCAGGCCTGCAATCCCGCAGGGGCCTGGTGATGCAACGGCGTCTGTGTCACGCGATTCCTCTGCACGGTTTCATGCACTGACGGCAGCGCGCCATCAGCATATAGCTAAGCGTATCAAGAAAAAAAGCCGGCACCAGGCCGGCTTTTCTTCTTACCGATCGGCGTAAACCGATCAGTTCATCTCGCCTTCGACGAGGATGGTCACGTCGACCAGCACGTCAGCGTGCAGCGCGACTTGAACCGGGTACTCACCGACGGACTTGAGTTGGCCGTTGGGCAGGCGGACCTGCGACTTCTCAACACCTTCGAAACCGCCGGCACGCAGGCCTTCGGCGATATCGGCGTTGGTGACCGAACCGAACAAGCGGCCGTCAACACCGGCCTTCTGCACGATCTTGAGTTGATGACCGCTGAGGCGCTCACCCAGAGCCTGGGCGATGGCCAGCTTCTCGGCCTGGACCTTTTCCAGTTCGGCGCGACGGGCTTCGAACTCTTTCAGGGCGGCTTCGGTGGCGCGGCGGGCCTTCTTCTGGGGAATCAGGAAGTTGCGGGCGTAACCATCACGCACACGCACGACTTCACCAAGGTTGCCCAGATTGACGACTTTTTCGAGCAGGATAACTTGCATGACGTTGCCCCGGATTAGTTGTGGTTGTCGGTGTAGGGCAACAGGGCCAGGAAGCGCGCACGCTTGATGGCGGAGTCCAGCTGACGCTGGTAGATTGCCCGGGTGCCGGTCAAACGAGCCGGAATGATCTTGCCGTTTTCTTGCACGAAGTCGCGCAGGGTGTCGAGATCCTTGTAATCGATCTCTTCAACGCCGGCAGCGGTGAAGCGGCAGAACTTGCGGCGCTTGAACAGCGGGTTCTGCTGAGTGAACTTGCGTTTTTCTTTGCGTTTTCCGAAGAAAGCCATGATATGTGCCTCTTAGTTTGTATGGGACCGATCCATCAATGGATCCTGTCGCCGTAATCTGTACCGGGTCAGCGTCAGGCAACTCAAGCAAGCATGGGATCGACACCGGCGCTGCCACCCGTTTTTCGGGCCCGCTGCAAATGCAGCTTCAGCTTGACCGAATCTTTGCGGGCCGGGGCCAGAAAGCCCTCCACCTGCATTTCGGTCCCCAGTGCAATGCCGGCCAACATTTGCGCCAGATCTCCCAGAGCCACTGCGTGTATCGTCAGTTCAACCCGGCGGGGATGTCCCGCTTCGATGACTTCGGACTCATGCCCCAGAAGCACTTCCAGGGCCGCCACTCCGGCCGGCGTGTGGCGCAGCGGTTCGCATTCGAGAACACGGACGCTGAGTTGCAGTTGATTCATGGGGCTGGGCAATGTTGCCTGCTTGTATCGCGCTGCCGGTTACTGCCTAACCGACCCTGCGATGCTGTACCGACGCTTACTCGGCCTGGACAGCGGCGGCTTCAGCCGACGCCTTGCGGGCTTCTTCACGCTCGACCGACTTCATCATGATCGAGGCGCCAGCAGGGGCCTTCTTGGTCTTGATGACCAGGTGGCGCAGCACGGCGTCGTTGTAGCGGAAAGAATGCTCGAGCTCGTCCAGGGTAGCCTGGTTGCACTCGATGTTCATGCAAACATAGTGTGCCTTGACCAGCTTCTGGATCGGGTAAGCCAATTGGCGACGACCCCAGTCTTCCAGGCGATGCACCGAGCCGCTTTGGCCGGTGACAAGTGCTTGGTAGCGCTCGACCATGGCGGGCACTTGCTCGCTTTGATCGGGGTGAACAATAAACACTACTTCGTAGTGACGCATGTATTACTCCTTGTGGATGTCTTCGCGGGAAACATGTAAACCCGCAGAAGGGTCAGCCCGCCATCGAAATGGTGCGAGCAAGAAAGCCCTCGATTATCACTCATGGGCCGTGCATATGCAAGCAATATGCTCCCGCCACTATGCCAAGCATAGGGGGACGGTTCAAGGTGGCGCTTCAAGCAAACGGCCGCGCCGGGCGTGGCCGTTTCGCTAAACAGACGTGCCGAGTAATCAGCCCTCAACCACGGCGTAGGCCGAATGGTTGTGAATGGACTCGAAATTCTCGGCCTCGACACAGAAACGCGTAACCGCCGGATGGGCCTTGAGACGGGCAGCCACGTCGCGCACGAGGTCTTCGACAAACTTGGGGTTATCGTAGGCGCGCTCGGTCACGTACTTCTCGTCGGGGCGCTTGAGCAAACCCCACAACTCGCAAGAGCCCTCATCTTCGACCAGGCGGATGATGGCATCCATGGCGACCTCGCTGCCCAGGATGGCCGAGACCGTGACGTGCGAGCGCTGATTGTGCGCGCCGTACTCCGAAATGGCCTTCGAACACGGGCATAGGCTGGTGACAGGCACCAGCACGCGCAGCTCGAACTCGACCTGATCACCGGCGGCGCGCGCCGTCCAGGTGACCTCGTAATCCAACAGGCTGCGCACCCCGGAGACTGGCGCGGACTTGTTGATGAAATACGGAAACGACGCCGTCAGGTCACCACGATCGGCGTGCAGCAGCGGCAGCATGTCGCGCGCCATCTGCGAAAACAACGCCGGCGTCATGGGCGTGGCACGGTATTGCTCCAGCAGCGCCACAAAACGGGACATGTGCGTCCCTTTCTCTTCGGCGGGCAACGCAACCGTCAGCGTCCAATTGGCCACCGTGGGCTGGGCGTCGCCGTCGCCGGCCACGACCAACATGGGATGACGCACGCCGCGGATACCCACGCGTTGAATCGGGATATGGCGCGTGTCAGCCGAACTCTGGACGTCGGGCATCACGATGGCGGGATCGATGGGGGAATTCATGTCGCTTACCTATCAGGGCGTGGGATACAGCCAACCCTGGAATTAAGAACCGGAGGGGCATTATCGCCCAAACTCCGGCTGCGGGCCGGGAAAACCCTTTTTGTCGTATGTAAACCGGGCGGAACACTGTGTTCCACCCAGGCGGAAAACAAGGCTTGATTCAGTGCTTGTCGAGCAACGCGCTGAAGCGCTCGCGCACCGACCTCTCTATGCCCGCGGCATCCAGCCCGAGCCCCGCCAACAGCCCCAGCTGGTCACCGTGGTCGATGAATTCATCGGGCAGGCCGAGATGCAGCACCGGCAAGACCAAACCCATGTCGTTTAGCGCTTCGGTGACGGCACTACCCGCCCCACCCATGATTGCCGCGTCTTCGAGCGTGACCAGCGCATCATGACTGGCGGCCAACTCGCGCAGCAGTTCGCGATCCAGCGGTTTGACAAAACGCATGTCCGCCACGGTGGCATCCAGGCCTTCTGCGGCGGCCAGCGCCGCCTGCACCAGTGTGCCGAAACCCAATATGGCGATCTTGCGGCCGCGCCTGCGCACCCTGCCCTTGCCCAGAGCGACGATCTCCAGCCCCGAGGTCACTTCGGCGCCGCAGCCTGCCCCCCGTGGATAGCGAACGGAAGCCGGCCCCGGGTAGGCGTAACAGGTCGACAGCAACAACCGGGTTTCGTTTTCGTCCGATGGGGTGGCGATCACCATGTTGGGCACGCAGCGCAAAAAGGCAATGTCGTAATTGCCTGCATGGGTCGCGCCGTCAGCACCGACCAAACCGGCGCGATCCAGCGCGAACGTGACGTCCAGATTCTGCAGGGCCACGTCGTGAATGAGCTGGTCGTAGCCGCGCTGCAGAAACGTCGAGTAGATGGCCACAACGGGCTTCTGCCCTTCGCAGGCCAGGCCGGCGGCAAAGGTCACCGCATGCTGCTCGGCGATGCCGACGTCGAAATAGCGCATGGGAAAGCGCTTTTCGAACTCCACCAGGCCGCTGCCTTCCCGCATGGCCGGCGTGATGCCGACCAGCCGGACATCGGCTTGCGCCTGATCGCACAACCATTGGCTAAACACCTGCGTGAACGTCTGCTTGCTCGGGTCTTGGCCTTCTGGATCCCTACAGCCGGATCGAACTTTCCCGGCCCGTGATACAGAACAGGATCCGCCTCGGCCAGTTTGTAGCCCTGGCCCTTGCGCGTGACGACGTGCAAGAACTGCAGGCCCTGCAAGGTCTTGAGATTCTGCAAAGTAGGAATCAGCGCTTCCAGATCATGCCCGTCGATCGGACCGACATAGTTGAAGCCGAATTCTTCGAACAGGGTCGCCGGCGTGATCATGCCCTTGGCATGCTCTTCGAGGCGCCGCGCCAGTTCGAGCACGGGCGGCACGTGCTGCAGCACCGCACGGCCGACGTTTTTCGCCGTGGCGTAAAAACGTCCCGACATCAAGCGCGCCAGATAACGATTCAAGGCCCCGACCGGCGGGGAGATCGACATGTCATTGTCGTTCAGAATCACCAGCAGATTGATGTTCGGTGTGACACCGGCGTTGTTCATGGCCTCGAACGCCATGCCAGCCGACATCGCGCCGTCGCCAATCACGGCAATGTGTTGGCGCGCCACGCCTGCATTGCGCGAAGCCACCGCCATGCCCAGCGCTGCGGAGATCGACGTCGACGAATGCGCAGTACCAAAGGCGTCGTATTCGGATTCGCTGCGCTTGGGAAACCCGGATATGCCTCCCTGCTGACGCAACTGCGCCATGCCATCGCGGCGGCCCGTCAGAATTTTGTGCGGATAGGATTGGTGGCCGACATCCCATACGATCCGGTCGTGAGGGGTGTCAAAGACATAGTGCAAGGCCAGCGTCAGCTCGACCGTGCCCAGATTTGACGACAGGTGCCCGCCGGTTCTTGAGACCGATTCCAGCACGAAAGCCCGCAACTCATCGGCGATGGGTTTGAGATCGCGCCTGTCCAGCTTGCGCAGGTCGGCCGGCGAATGAATGCGGTCCAGGTGTTCTGTCGTCGTCATTTGAAGCTTAAGTAGTTATCCACGCCGCCTGGCGTCGCGGTATTCAACGGTCGCGCAGCACGATGAAGTCTGCGATCTGGGCCAATCTTGCACCCGACTCGCCCAGCGGGCCAAGCGCCAGCAGCGCGGCCTGACGCAATTCCTCGGCCAGCTCGCGCGCCTGATCCAGCCCGAGCAACGAAACATAAGTGGGCTTGTTCTCGACCGCATCCTTGCCTGCCGTCTTGCCTAAGCTGGCGCTGTCGGCCGTCACATCAAGAATATCGTCCACCACCTGGAACGCCAGACCCATGGCCTGTGCATAGTTGTCCAGCGCCTGGCGCGCCGCCGAACTCGCGCCCGCCACGATTCCGCCCAGCGCGACGCTGGCTGCCAGCAGCGCACCCGTTTTCATGCTGTGCATGGTCTGCAACTCATCGCGACTGAGCGTCTTGCCCACGCTGTGCAAGTCTATGGCCTGGCCACCAGCCATGCCCAGACTGCCTGCCGCGCGGCCCAACACCTGAGTGGCCTGCACCACCAGCGCCGGCGCGATAGGCATACCTGCCAGGAGCTCGAAGGCCAGGGGTTGCAGCGCATCGCCGGCCAGCATGGCCGTGGCTTCGTCAAACTGCACATGCGTGGTGGGACGCCCCCGCCGCAAGGTGTCGTCATCCATGCAGGGTAGATCGTCATGCACCAGCGAATACGCATGGATCAGCTCGACAGCGGCCGCAGCGCGGTCCATGGAGGCCTCGATGGCCAGCATGTTGCCGCTGACCGGGCAGGCCTGCCCGGCCGCGTATACCAACGCAGCGCGCACGCGTTTGCCACCGCCCAGCACCGCATAACGCATGGCGTCATGCAAGCGCGCGGGCGCGACATCGGCCGCGGGAATCAATTCTTCGAGAACCTGCTCGATATGGTCGGCGCGGTCGCGCAGCCAATCGGCGCAAGCGAGGTGGGGTTGCTTCATCCGAGGCTCTATTCGTCATCCAGGGCGCCCGGCTGCAAGGGGCGCAACAATTCACCTTCGAGCACCTTGACCTGCTGTTCGGCCTGCGAGAGGCGGTCCTGACAGATACGGGTGAGTTCAACGCCACGGCGATAAGCGGCCAGCGACTGCTCCAGCGGCAGGGAACCGTTCTCCATGGCCTGCACGAGCGCCTCGAGCTCGGCCAGAGCGGTTTCGAAATCTTGCGGCAGAGAAGTTGAAGCCAAACGGGTCTCCGGGGCTCGGGAAGGATTTATCGGGCAATCCTGAATTGTACGAGATAGCGTAAGCGACCGCGTCAGCCGCCCTCAAGGCGTCGAGCAATCTGGTTGAGCACCGGGGCCACACGGTCGCGCAGGGTGGCTTCGGGCAATAGCTGCGCCGGACCGCCGCAACTGATCACGAACACGCCCTCTCCGGTCAGGGCACTGAAGGCAACGGCGGCGGCATTGATGCCGGACTGCCATTGCCCTATGGCAAAACAGCACCCCGAGGCCTGCCGGTCGCGCAAGGCTTCGTCCATGGCGTGCGACGTTATTCCTGCTTGCGATACGAGCTCCTGGCGCGCCGGCTCGGGCAGCGCGGCGAGATAGGCCCGGCCCATGGCGGTATCGAGACTGGCACGATAGCCGACGGGCAGGCGCAGATACAGGGCGGACGATCCATGCATGGCTTCGACATAGACCATGGCGTCGCCATCGAACGCGCCAAGCGCCACAGCCGCGCCGGTCTGCGCAGCCAGGGCGGTCATATCGGCCTTGGCCAGATCGCGGATCGCAAGCCCGGCCAACAGGCCAAAGCCCATGGCCAACGCGGCATGCCCGGGCGAATACTTGCCCGTGTCGGCGTGATAGCGCAGATAGCCCAGTTCGGTAAGAGTAAAGGTGATGCGGCTGATCGTAGGTTTGGGCAGCCCGGTCAAGTGCGCCAGCTCCTGATTGCCCAGGGGCTGCGGCCCCGACCGGAAACAGCGCAACACGTGCAGACCGCGTGCCAGCGCGGTAATGAAATCAGGAGAATCTGCGCCGGCGCTGCCTGCCTGTCGCTTGCGCCGCGCCGGCCCGGAGGGTGTCGAAAGGGGTTGCATTTCGCGCCGTGGATTTCTATATTTGAATTTCGAATTACAAAATTTAATTCCGTATAACGGAATTATCAAGGGAAAACTATGTTCCGCAGCACATTGACTTTCTGCCTCGCCGCCCTGCTGGCCGCGGGCGCCGGCTCCCCAGCGGTGGCCGACACTTATCCGACACGACCGATCAAAGTCATCTCGCCCTTCCCCGCAGGCGGCGCGACCGATGTGCTTACCCGTATCCTGGCCGAGCGCATGGGCAAGGATCTCAAGCAGACCTTGATCGTCGAAAATAAGGCGGGAGCAGGCACGTCGATTGGCGCCTCCTATGTGTCGCGCGAACAACCTGACGGCTACACCATATTGATGGCGACCAACTCCACGCTGGTCACCAACCGCTTTCTCTATAAAGACCTGCCTTATGATCCGGACGGTTTCGCTCCCATCGGCCTGGTCGGCATCGGCCCGCTGGTGCTGCTGTCCAGCCCTAAGCAGCCTTTCAAGAGCACCCGGGAGTTGGTCGCTTATGCCAAAAACCACCCGGGCAAGCTGACCTTCGCCAGCTTCGGGCCTGGCACCTCCTCGCATCTGGCCGGCGAACTGTTCAAAGATCAAGCAGGCATTGACATCCTGCATGTACCCTTCAAGGGTGCCACACAAGCCTTGCCCGCCTTGATCAGCGGCGACGTGGATGTTTTCTTCGACATGGTGGCCACCGGCATGCCGCAGGCCAAGGCCGGCAAGATAAATGTGTTTGGCATTACCAGCAAAGCCCGCCTGCCCTCCGAGCCGGCATTGGCCACGTTGGCCGAACAGGGCTGGCCCACGTTCGATATGAGCGCCTGGTTCAGCTTCGTTGCCCCCAAAGGCACTCCGCCGGACGTCCTGGCGCGCTTGCAGCAGGCATTGCAGACCACGCTCAGTGATGAAACGGTACGCGCCAAAATGCTGGACATGGGCATAGATCCGCGCTCGGGCAGTGCGGCCGACCTGCAGGCACAGATCCGCAACGAACAACCTCTGGTACAGCAACTGATCAAACAGGCGAATATTGCACTGCAATGATCAGAGGCTTTTGCAACAAACTCTTCCGTTTCTGCCGGCGTCCACCCCGGGACAAACTCACGCCGGCATACACTGACTAACGGCTGGATACAGACCAAGCCAGCGGCGCTGATAAGGTCGGGCAAAGGGCTTTGACGCCCGACCCAGCGGAGCGCCATGACGTCAGACCGATATGAACGACTGGATGCGGCGAGCTGGCTGGCCGCGCTTGCCGTGGTCATGCTCCACAGCGCCGCGCAGACGGTATCCGACCCGGCCATCTATGCCAGCGGGGGCTGGCTGGCCGCCAACCTGTACGACTCGGCGGTGCGATGGTGCGTACCCGTCTTCGTCATGATCAGCGGCGCGCTTCTGCTCGATCCGCAGCGCCCCCTCTCACCGCGGGTCTTCTATCGGCGCCGCCTGGCGCGCATTCAGATCCCGTTGGTTTTTTGGACAGTGTTCTATCTGCTGTGGAGCACGACGCTCGCCGGATTCGACCAAGGCCGGCTGGATGTTTCGTTCTGGCCGCGCAAAGTGGCCGAGGGGCGCCCCTACTATCACCTCTGGTACCTCTACATGATTGTGGGCCTGTACCTGTTCGCCCCTGCCGTGCGCCTGCTATATGCACGCAGCACACCGGCAGCCCGGAAACTCTGGGTGATCGGGATATTAGGCGTGGCAATCCTTGACAGCCTGTACCGACAGGCGCTGGGCGCCGACCCCGGCTTCTTCCTGACCTGGTTTCTGCCCTATCTGGGCTATTTCGTTGCCGGGCGGATGATTTTTGAAGGGCAATGGCGCATGCCGCGCCCCGGGTTGGTTCTGCTGACTGGCATCGCATTGACCGCAGCGGGCGTACTGTGGCTGTCGAGCGCCCAAAGTCTGAACCTCTATTTTTATGATTACTTCAGCCTGACGGTGCCGCTGATGTCGCTGGCTGCCTTTCAATGGTTCGTAGACACGCCTGCCCTGCCCCGTCTACCCGCACTGGCACCGCTGACCTTTGGCGTCTACTTGGTTCACCCCGCGTTACTGGATCTGACCCAGCGCGCCGGCCTGGTGCCGCACGATGCGGCAGCCATCTGGCGCCTGCCATTGGTCACCATCCTGGTCTTTGGCCTGTCCGCCGCCGTGGTCTGGGCCTTGCGGCAACACAGGCTGACACGTCCTCTCGTTTGAGCCCCCTTTAACGTAGGCGATCGGGTACAATCGACGGTTTGGATCGGCCAGTCCGATTTTTCTTCGCGCCAGCGGACTGAGGGCTCTACAAGGAATGCCTTCCCCCGTCCTGGCTTTTTCATCCGAGCGGAGGGAATCATGACCGACATAGGTCGGATGGCACATGTGGTGCCAGCTCGCACCCAGCTTCCGGTAAGCGCCTATTTCGACGAAGCCCGCTTTGCGCGCGAGCAAGAACTCATTTTCAAGCAATCCTCCTTGTATGTCGGTCACGAAAAGCTCGTGCCCGAGATTGGAGATTGGCGTAGCCTGGTTCAGGAGAATGGAGGCCGCGTTCTGGTTCGCAACCAGAACGGCGTGGAGCTCATCTCGAATGTATGCCGCCACCGTCAGGCGCTGATGCTCGGCGGCGAGGCTGGCAACGTCACCGGCAATGTCAACACCAGTGGCTCACTGCAGCACACGGGGGCAACATCGTTTGCCCGCTGCATCGCTGGACCTACAACAACCAGGGTGAGTTGCTGGGTGCGCCTCAATTCGAAGCCACCCCCTGCATGAATCTGCAGCGCTTCCGGCTGCGTGATTGCCACGGGCTGCTGTTCGAAGGCCCACGCGATCCTGCCGCCGACATGGCCCCGCTGTTTGCGCGTCCCGAGTTCGACTTTGGCGACTATGTACTCGACCACGTCGAAGTACATCAGTGCAATTACAACTGGAAGACCTTCATCGAGGTCTATCTGGAGGACTACCACGTCGGGCCTTTCCATCCCGGCCTGGGACGCTTTGTCACCTGCGACGATCTGAGCTGGGAATTCAATGACTGGTATAGCCTGCAGAAAGTCGGCGTGCACCAGGCCCTCGCACAGCCCGGCTCGGATGTCTATCGCAAATGGCATGACCGGCTCTTGGACTTCCGTGCCGGGCAGACCCCTGACTTTGGTGCGGTGTGGGCGACGTACTTCCCCACTCACATGATCGAGCTCTACCCCACGTCGTCGTCCTGTCGACCCTCTATCCCAAGAGCCCTCAGGAAACCGTCAATGTGGTCGAGTTCTACTATCCCGAGGAGATCGTCGCCTTCGAACGCGAATTCGTAGAAGCGCAACGCGCCGCCTACATGGAAACGGCCGTCGAGGACGATGAAATCGCTGAACGCATGGACGCCGGACGTCGTGCACTGATGCTGCGCGGGGTCAGCGAAGCCGGTCCTTACCAATCCCCCATGGAAGACGGGATGCAGCACTTCCACGAATGGTACCGGCGCATCATGGATGAAAAGGGCGATTGACCCGGCCCCTACCCCGTGACGGAAACCCGGCTGCCTGAGCTGCCCCTGAATACAGGACATGGATCCTGGCTTTGAGGGGCGGTTCAGCCGCCGGCTTCCCCCCGCGCACAGCGTGCCTTATATCTGTCATCAAACGGTCAAGACGCTCTGGTCTACTGAGTCTCCTTTCTGGCGCACGGATCACTCAGGAGACTTCCATGCCCTTGAGTCTGTACGACATCGAACAGATCTTTCTTGAACGGGCCACCGCAGCTATGACTGCGAGCCGGTCAGCCATCTCAAACATGCGCTGCAAACCGCGACGCTGGCCGAGCAAGCTGGAGCCTCGGCGCACCTGGTGACCGCCTGCCTGTTGCACGACCTGGGCCACCTCATTGCTGACCACCCCGGCACCCCGACGTTACGCGGCGTGGATGACAAGCATCAGTATTTCGTACTGCCTTTTCTGCGTGGTCTGTTCGATACACGCGTGCTCGACCCGATATGCCTGCACGTCGAGGCCAAACGGTATCTCTGCTACGTGGAGGCCGACTATGCCTGCACCCTGTCGGAAGACTCGCGGCGCAGCCTGAATCTGCAAGGCGGCAGCTTCGATGCCGCGCAGGCCATGGATTTTGCCAGCCTTCCGGGGGCTGCGGACGCAATACGTCTGCGCCGCTGGGATGACCAAGCCAAATCGCCTACCATGATCACCGGCTCGCTGGCGCACTTCCTGCAACTGGCCGCCGGCATCTCCGAACGGCACAAACTTCTCGCCGCGTAGGCATCCCTAAAAAAAGGTTCATCGAGGAATACCGGGGAATGCAGACCGGATCTTGAGGAAGAAGTACTCCTGATCGCGGTAGCCGTAGGCGCGGCGCTTGATGACTTTGATGGTGTTGTTGATGCCCTCGACGATGCTGGTGTTGAGCCGGTGGCGACAGCGAGACAGAATCCCGTGCAGATAGGCTTTTAGCTTGAGCGCGAAGTGAGCCAAGGCGGCGATGCCGCTGCCCTGAGCCTGTTGCAGCCAGTGATCCCATGCCTGGCGGGCGTAGCCGGGGTGTTGGTAGAACCACAGCTGTTTGAGCTCATCGCGCATCAGATAAGCGGTGAGCAAGGGCTGGTTGGCCTGGAGCAACTCGTCCAACTTTACCGATTGGCACGGATCGAGGTTTTTGCGATTGCGCAGCAGTAGCCAGCGACTGGACTTGATCACCCGGCGGGCCGGCTTGTCGTGCCGCAACTGGTTCGCTTGGTCTACACGCACCCGGTCTATCACTTCACGGCCGTACTTGGCCACGACGTGGAACAGGTCGTAGACGATCTCGGCGTTGGGGCAGTTGGCCTGGATCTCCAGCTCATAGGCCGTCGTCATGTCGATCGCTACGGCCCGGATCTGCTGGGCAACCTCAGTTGGCAGTTGTTCGAAGAAGGCTCTGGCCGTCTCGCGCGAGCGGCCATCACCGATCCATAGCACCTGACGGCGGATCGGATCGACAACGACCGTGGCATAACGATGGCCCTTGTGTAGAGCGAACTCGTCCATCGCTAGGTAGTGGATCTGGCTCCAGTCCGGCTCTTGGATCGTCCGTCGCAGCAGGGCCTTGTCCAGCGCCTTGACCGTGTGCCAACCCAGTTGGAAGAAGCGCGCCACGGCCAGAATGTTGCTGGACTCAAGCAACTGGCTGACCGCCTCGGCCAGCCGGTCGGTCACTCGCTGGTAACGGCCCAGCCAGCTCAGCCTCTCCAGATGCGGTCCACCGCACTGCTCGCACCAGACCCGCCGACGCGGCACTACCAGCGTCACTCGCAGCGCCATTAGCGGCAGATCCCGCACCCGGCGCGTGGTCGTCTCATGCACCTGCCGACATCGGTTGCCGCAGTGCTCGCAGTGCATCGTTCGCGCTGAAGGCTTCAGGTAAATCGTGACCGTCCGACTCTCACCTTCAGGCCACACGACCCACTCCACCCGATAACCTTCCCACCCACCCAACCTCTCGATCGTCTTGCGGTCCAGCATGATTCCGGCCTTGATCCTTGAAAAATCAAGGATCAAGCGTAACGGCAATCAAGCACGGCTCCACGCTATTCCGCGATGAACCTAAAAAAAGGCGGCCCTGCAGGGCCGCCTCGTTGTTGCGCCAGGCTCAGCCCTTCGCAACAGGCCGTGAGGCGTCGGCACACCATTCGCTCCAGGAACCGGGATACAGGCGCGACCCCGTCAGGCCGGCGATCTCCATGGAAAGCAGGTTGTGGCAGGCGGTGATACCCGAGCCGCACTGATGCACGATTTCATGCGGATCGCGGCCATCCAACAGAAGCGTGAACTCTGACCGTAGCTCAGCGGCATCCTTGAAACGCCCTTCGGGCGTCAAGTTTTCAACATTGGGCCGATTCAAGGCGCCCGGTATGTGGCCGGCAACGGGATCCATGGGCTCGACTTCGCCGCGATAACGATTGCCCGCGCGGGCATCGATCACGGTGAAAGCCTGGGCGGGGATGTTCTGCAGCACGGCCTGCGCATCGACCGTGCCCACCAGGGGCTGAGCCGGCACGATGCCGGACAACGGCGCCACCGTTCTCACCGGCCCGCTCTCGGTAGGCCGGCCTGCGCCATTCCAGGCCTGCCAGCCGCCATCCAGCACGGCAACGCGCTCATGCCCTATCCAGCGCAACATCCACCACAGATGGGCGGCATACATGCCGCCACTGGCATCGTAGGCCACAACCAGAGTGGACGGCTTGATGCCATGAGCGGCCATCAGACCCGCGACCTGGTCGCGCGGCGGCAGGGGATGACGGCCATTCTGCCCCGTACGCTCGGCCGAGAGCTCGGTCTCGTGATTGAGGTAACGTGCGCCCGGAATATGCGCCTGCTCGTAGGCACGCGGCCCGACAGCATGATCCATCAGGTCATGGCGCAGATCAAAAATCCGCAGGTCGGCTTCACCCAGGCGAGCGGCCAGATCATCAACGGAAATCAAAGGCTTGGTCATTGAAGCTCCCTCTACAACAGGCTACGCAGTATCAATTGCGCGCCGAATCTCGCATGGTACGCCAAACCGACAGCAGGCCTGCGGCAATGATCAGAACCATGCCCGCCCAGGCCAGGCCGTCGAGCATATCGCCCCAAAAGCCCACACCGATGAGCGCCGCGAAAATGATGGTGGAGTACTGCAACGCGGCAGTTAGTAACGCCGCTCCATGCCCGAAGGCGCGTGTCATGGCCAACTGACCGAACAAGCCGGCGGTACCGACGCCGACCAGAGCCGCATAGCCAGTCATATCGGCGGTGCCCCAGCCCTGCCAGGCCAACCCGACGACGCTGCTGACGCAGACCGCCACGGAAAAGAACAGCACCGTGCGCCACTCGGGCTCGCCTACGCGGCCCAGCTGCCGGATCTGCATCATGGCGATGGCCGACAGTGCGCCGGCCGACAGGCCCAGCATGGCAGCCAACCATTGATCGTCATTGATGCTGGGGCGCAGCACCGCAATAACCCCCAGAAAACCCAGCGCCACCGCCACGATACGAATCGTATCGCGCTGCGCCCCGCCCCAACCCAGCATCCAGCAGGCGATGAACAGCGGCGCGGTGTAGTTCAGGCTGGTGGCCGTCGCCAACGGCAGATGCGACAGCGCATAGAAGCCCAGCCACATCGACGTCACGCCCGAAAGATTACGCCAGAAATGCAGGCGCCAGGACGTGGGCACTATGGACTGGCGCGCGGCGCGCGCCCATATCAACAGAAGAACTATTGATGGCAGCCCACGAAACAGGACAACCTGGGCCAACGAGGCGCCGTGCTCAGCCGACAGCTTCACGAACGACCCCATGATGGCGAACATGGCAGATGCCAACAACATCCAGAGTGCCTGCATGGGTACCTGAAATAAAGGAAGGGCGAGAGGAGATATAGGGGAAAGCGATACTATACTCCCCATCCCGGCGCGCCTGATTGGCCGCCGGGAGCCCCCGGGGAACCGACCAGCACGGGGCTGGTCAAATCGGGGCTAAAAAATCGTTTTTCCGCTCGCAGAGGAAACTCAACAGAATGAAACGCGTCTTCCTGTTCCTGATCACCAACCTGGCCGTGATGCTGGTGCTGTCAGCCACTTTGCGCATCCTGGGTCTGGATCGCTTCATCACGGCCGAAGGCCTGAACGTCAATGCCCTGCTGGTATTTTCCGTGGTGGTGGGTTTTACGGGCTCCATCATTTCGCTGTTGATCAGCAAGCCCATGGCAAAGTACAGCACCGGCGCTCAAGTCATCGACCCGAACGCGCCGCGCAACCAGCGCGAAGCCTGGCTGCTGGACACCGTCTATCAATTGGCTGACCGGGCGGGTATTGGCCGTCCGGAGGTCGCCGTCTACGAGGGCGCGCCCAACGCCTTTGCGACCGGCGCGTTCAAGAATGACGCGCTGGTGGCCGTCTCCACAGGCCTGCTCGATAGCATGAGCGAAGAAGAAGTCGCCGCCGTGCTCGGCCATGAGGTCGCCCACATTGCCAACGGTGACATGGTGACGCTGACGCTGATCCAGGGCGTGGTGAATACCTTCGTGGTATTTCTGGCACGCGTAGTCGGCTACTTCGTCGATCGCACGGTTTTCCGCACCGAGCGCGGCGTCGGGCCCGGCTTTTACATCACGGTGATCGTCTGTGAGATCGCCTTCGGCGTGCTGGCTACCATCATCGTGGCCTGGTTCTCGCGTCAGCGCGAGTACCGCGCGGATGCCGGCTCGGCCCAATTGCTGGGCGCCCGCGAACCGATGATCCACGCACTGGCCCGCCTGGGTGGAGAGCAGCCCGGTGAACTGCCCAAGTCCTTCCAGGCCTCGGGCATAGCCGGTGGACGCGCCATCTCGGCGCTATTTTCTTCGCACCCGCCGATTCCCTCGCGTATCGCAGCGCTGCAGCAGATGCGGGTCTCCTGATCTCGCCCTACCCGGCGCCCGTCGGTTGTTTGCCGGGCGCCAAGCCGACAAGAACGGATCCGCAAAAGACAGGGCCGGCATATGCCGGCCCTGTCTTCATTCACACTCGATAACCCGGCCTCAATCCAAGGTCAGGATCGTCGCACCCGTAGTTTTGCGGCCAGCCAAGGCCGTCTGGGCGTCACCGGCCTGCTCGAGGCTGTAGCGTTGATCAATGCGGACTTTGATTTTCTTTTTCTGCACCAGACCAAAGAGCTCATCGGCAGCGGCCTTGAGCTTTTCCGGGGTATTGATGTGCAGGCCCAGCGAGGGGCGTGTCACATACAGGCAACCCTTCTGGTTGAGGATGCCAAGGTTCACGCCGGTGACCGGACCGGAGGCATTGCCAAAGCTGACCATCAGTCCGCGCGGTTCCAGACAATCCAGCGAGGTCTCCCAGGTGTCCTTGCCCACGCCGTCATAAACCACCGGCACCTTCTTGCCGCCCGTCAGTTCGAGTAGACGCTCAGCGACGTTTTCGCGCGAATAGTCGATAGTCTCCCAGGCGCCATGGGCGCGGGCCAGCTCGGCCTTTTCGGGGCTGGAGACAGTACCGATCAGCTTGACCCCCAGCGCCTTGGCCCATTGGCAGGCAATCAGGCCCACGCCGCCTGCGGCTGCATGAAACAGAATGGTCTCTCCACCTTGCAGGCGATAGGTCTGGCGGAACAGGTACTGAACGGTCAGGCCTTTGAGCATGAGGGCCGCGGCATCGTCAAAACTCACTCCCTTGGGCAATTTGACGACTTGCGCAGCCGGCACGTTGCGTGCCTGAGCATAAGCGCCCAGCGGGCTTTGCCCGTAGGCAACACGGTCCCCCGCTTTCAGGTGCTTGACCTCGGCGCCGACTGCCTCGATCACGCCGGCGGCTTCAAAGCCCAGACCGTGCGGCAGAGGGTGCGGATAAAGCCCGGTACGGTAGTAGATGTCGATGAAGTTCAGGCCCGCGGCGTGCTGGCGAATGGTGACTTCATTGGCAGCCGGGGGCAGAACCTCAACCTCCACGACCTTCAGGACCTCGGGGCCGCCGTGCTGTTCAATACGGACTGCCTTGACGAGCTTGTTGGCCATTCTGGCCTCCTTTCTGAAATGACATTTAGGCAAAACAACCTGAAGGCCGCGCTATCCCGCTTTGGCGGGGCGCCTGCCTGTCAGAACGAAAACCCCTGCCAACACCAGCGCCGTACCGGCGAGCTGCCAGACGGTGATGGGTTCGGCCAGCAGCCAGGCGGCAAGAAAGAGCACCGAAACCGGCCCCAACATGCCCAGCAACGAGGCCGTGGGCGCGCCCACCAGCGCGACTGCCCACATCATCATGAACACCGGCAACACCGTATTGAGCGTGGCGTGGATAAGGGAATAACCATAGACGCCGGCGGATTGCACCAACACCGAAGGCGGATGCACGACAAAAAACTGAATCACGCAGGCCACACACACGACACCAGCATGGCATAGGCGACCAGGCGCGTGGCTCCGACGCGCTTGACCAGCTCGCCGGAGCAGATCAGGTAAACAGAATAGCTCAGCGCCGAAGCGAAAACGAACAAAGACCCTTTAACGACATCAGACCCGCCACCGGTTTCCGATAAGTCGTGAGCAAAGACCAGAACTACCCCCATATAGGAAAGGATCATGGCCCAGAGCTGGCGCCGCGTAATGGCCCGCTTGAGCCACCAGGCCGATAACAGAACCACCAGCGAGGGCGACAGAAACAGGATCAGGCGCTCGAGGCTGGCGCTGACATACCGCAGCCCGAGAAAATCCAGAAAGCTGGACAAGTAATAACCGATAAGACCCAGCACGCAGATCTGGATGCGCTCACGGGTCGTCAGCGTGGCGATCTGTCCGCGCGCAGCCCGGCGCGACTCCCACCAGGCCACCGCTGCGAAAAAAGGCATGGCGAACAGCATGCGAAAGGCAATTAGCGTCACCGCATCGATGCCATAGCGATAGGTAAATTTGACAACCACGGCTTTGGCAGAAAACAGGATGGCTCCCAGTCCGGCCAAAAAATAGGTTCATCGCGGAATAGCGTGGAGCCGTGCTTGATTGCCGTTACGCTTGATCCTTGATTTTCAAGGATCAAGGCCGGGATCATGCTGGACCGCAAGACGATCGAGAGGTTGGGTGGGTGGGAAGGTTATCGGGTGGAGCGGGTCGTGTGGCCTGAAGGTGAGAGCCGGACGGTCACGATTTACCTGAAGCCTTCAGCGCGAACGATGCACTGCGAGCACTGCGGCAACCGATGTCGGCAGGTGCATGAGACGACCACGCGCCGGGTGCGGGATCTGCCGCTAATGGCGCTGCGAGTGACGCTGGTAGTGCCGCGTCGGCGGGTCTGGTGCGAGCAGTGCGGTGGACCGCATCTGGAGAGGCTGAGCTGGCTGGGCCGTTACCAGCGAGTGACCGACCGGCTGGCCGAGGCGGTCAGCCAGTTGCTTGAGTCCAGCAACATTCTGGCCGTGGCGCGCTTCTTCCAACTGGGTTGGCACACGGTCAAGGCGCTGGACAAGGCCCTGCTGCGACGGGCGATCCAAGAGCCGGACTGGAGCCAGATCCACTACCTAGCGATGGACGAGTTCGCTCTACACAAGGGCCATCGTTATGCCACGGTCGTTGTCGATCCGATCCGCCGTCAGGTGCTATGGATCGGTGATGGCCGCTCGCGCGAGACGGCCAGAGCCTTCTTCGAACAACTGCCAACTGGGGTTGCCCAGCAGATCCGGGCCGTAGCGATCGACATGACGACGGCCTATGAGCTGGAGATCCAGGCCAACTGCCCCAACGCCGAGATCGTCTACGACCTGTTCCACGTCGTGGCCAAGTACGGCCGTGAAGTGATAGACCGGGTGCGTGTAGACCAAGCGAACCAGTTGCGGCACGACAAGCCGGCCCGCCGGGTGATCAAGTCCAGTCGCTGGCTACTGCTGCGCAATCGCAAAAACCTCGATCCGTGCCAATCGGTAAAGTTGGACGAGTTGCTCCAGGCCAACCAGCCCTTGCTCACCGCTTATCTGATGCGCGATGAGCTCAAACAGCTGTGGTTCTACCAACACCCCGGCTACGCCCGCCAGGCATGGGATCACTGGCTGCAACAGGCTCAGGGCAGCGGCATCGCCGCCTTGGCTCACTTCGCGCTCAAGCTAAAAGCCTATCTGCACGGGATTCTGTCTCGCTGTCGCCACCGGCTCAACACCAGCATCGTCGAGGGCATCAACAACACCATCAAAGTCATCAAGCGCCGCGCCTACGGCTACCGCGATCAGGAGTACTTCTTCCTCAAGATCCGGTCTGCATTCCCCGGTATTCCTCGATGAACCAAAAAAAAACCGCCCGTTGTCGGGCGGTTTTACCGGCGAAACCGGTGGACTCTCTTTGCAAGTACAGCAGTCTATCCACACGTCATGCAACCAGGCATGAAGGAACGTAAGCACTCTCGCTCAGTCGTCGCGGAACTGCATGTTGTAGAGGGTGGCGTACAAGCCACCCGCGGCCAGGAGTACGGCATGAGGCCCTTGCTCCACGATACGGCCCGCATCGAGGACGATGATGCGATCGGCATTCTGGACCGTGGACAAACGATGAGCGATCACCAGCGTAGTACGCCCCCGCATCAGGCGCTCCAGCGAGCTTTGCACCTGGCGTTCGGACTCGTTATCAAGCGCGGAAGTGGCCTCGTCAAGGATCAGGATAGGCGCATTCTTGATGAGGGCGCGGGCAATGGCCAAGCGCTGACGCTGGCCACCTGACAGGCGCGCGGCATTTTCACCGACCGGCGTATGCATGCCCTTGGGCAGGCCATCGACGAAGTCCTGCAGATTGGCCGCGGCCAAGGCCTCGCGCACGTGCTGATCATCGGCCTGGCCGAGCGCGCCGTACCCAACGTTGGCAGCGATGGTGTCGTCAAACAGCACGACATCCTGGCTGACCAGCGACAGATGCGAGCGCAGGCTACGCAACTGCACCTCGTTGATGGGCACGTCATCAATGAGAATGCCGCCCTCGGTGGGCAATACGAAACGCGGCAGCATGTTAACCAGCGTGGTCTTGCCACTGCCGGAGCGGCCCACCAATGCCACCGTCTGCCCCGGCTCGACCACGAATGACACATCCGCCACCGTATCACGGTGGGCGTCGGGGAAGCGATGTCCGACCTGACGGAACTCGATCTTGCCGCGAACGGGCTCGGGCAACTGCCGCGGACCGTCGTCGACCTCCGGAATCTGGTCGACCAGAGTGAACACACTCTCGGCCGAGACCAGCATTTTCTGCATCTTGCTGGCCAGGTTGGTCAGTCGCTTGATGGGGTCGAAGATCTGGGCCAACGCGCTCATGAAGGCCGCAAAGGCACCCGCGGTGAGCGCGCCCGCGTTGGCTTGGCCGAGCGCGACGGCAATCACAGCACCGACGGATATCGCAATGCAGACCTGGGTCAATGGCGTCAACGCAGCATCAGCCACAGCGGTACGCATTGCAAAACGGCGCAGCCGGGCATTGACATAGGCAAAACGACCGCGCTCGGCGTCATAACCATCAAACAGTTTGATGACGCGCTGGCCATCGATGCCTTCGCTCACCACGCGGGTGAGTTCAGCGTTCATGTTGACGGTTTCGCGGTTGATGCGGCGCAGCCGGCGCGCGAAGCTTCGCGCGATCCAGACCGAGATCGGCATCACCACCAGGATGATGACCGTCAGCAGCCAAGACATATACAGCAGGACGCAGACCAGCGAGATCACGACCAGGGTTTCACGCACCAGGACGGTGATGACATCCGTGGCATAACCTGTGACATTGCCGGCGTCAATGGTGAAGCGGTTGAGCAGCCGCCCGGTATCGCCGCGCTTGAAATCCGCGTCCGGCAACCCCAGCAGGCGGTCGAACATCTCGCGCCGTATGCCCAGCAACACATTGTTGGCCACCCAGGCCAGCAGGTAGTCACTGAAAAAATTGCAGACACCCCGGATGAAGATCAGGCCCACCACCGCCAGCGGCACGGACCAGATATATTGTGGTTTGTCGCCGGCAAAACCGCCATCGATCAGCGGTTTCATGATGACGGCCAGTGTCGGCTGCGTTGCCGCCGCCCCCGCCATCAGCAAGACGGCCAGCAGCAGCCCCTTCCAGTAAGAGCCCACCCGGCTGTAGATGCGCTGCCACAGCACGGCTTTGACCGGTTCGTTACCGGCGGTTGCGTCACGTACGCCAGAAGTCAAGGAAGCACTCGCTTTAATACAATCATGGCGGGATTGTACCTGCCGACACCGGCTCTCTCGAATGATATCCACCCTGCGGGGTGATCGGTTTTTTATGTCCGCACCATTCACCCTCTATGTCCGCGTGCCCAATTGGGTCGGCGACGTCTGCATGAGCTTGCCCAGCCTGCACCTGTTGCAACAGACCGGCCTGCCCCTGGTCATCTGCGCCCGCCCCTGGGCACGTGACCTGCTCGACGGCCTGCCCAAGGCCGGGTTTCTGCCCATGACGGGCAAATGGCGCAGCGACCGCGCCACGGTGGCACGTCACCGCGACGGCCCAAGCCGCGGCCTGCTGCTGCCGGACTCCCTGTCCAGCGCGGCCGTGTTTCGGCTGGCCGGGGTGCCCAGCGCGGGCTACCGCGATGACGGTCGCAGTTTGTTACTCCGGTGGCCAATGGACAAGCCCGCCCAGGACGTGCATGCCGTTCAATCCTGGTATTACCTTACACGGGCAGCCCTCCAGACCTGGGGGCTGCCCGTTGGTGCCCCCGAGGCGGGCTCCTCGCTTGACCTGCCCGTGACCGAACGGCATCGCAATGAATGCGAGGCCGCGTTGGCCGCAGCCGGCCTGAGCCACCTGCCCTTCGTGCTGATTGCCCCGACGGCAACGGGCCTGCACCGTGGCAAGGTCAAGGTCTGGCCGCAATTCGACGCCTTGACTCGAGTCTTGCAGGGCATGGGGTATACCGTGGTAATGTGCCCACCTGCGTCGGAAGTTGAAGAGGCGCGCCGCAATGCACCCACGGCGACGCTGCTGCCGCCACTGGGACTGGGTGCCTTTGCCTGCCTGACGACCCGCGCCCGCCTGGTGATATGCAATGATTCCGGCGTCTCGCACATCGCCGCGGCTGCCGGCGCCCGCGAACTGGCCTTGTTCGGCGTAACCCGCCGGGAACGAACCGGCCCCTGGTCGGCTCGCGCAGTCTGCCTGGGCGCCGAAGATGTCTGGCCCACCCTGGCCGAAGTCGAGGCCACCGCGCGTGAGCAACTGCAGGGCTGCCTCCCGTAGCAACGTTTGGATATGACGATCAATAGTTACCTGACCAATCTCATCATTCCGTTTAACCTTTGCCTCACCCTGGTGGTGCTGGGCCTGGTGCTCTGTCTGGTGCGCTGGCGCAAAACAGGCTCGACGCTCATCGCGGCCGGGCTGATCTGGGTTTTCGCCTGGTCCTTGCCCGTGACATCCCTCTGGCTGGGAGGCGCGCTGGAGAAGCGTTATCCCCATCTGGCCGCACAGACTGCCCCGACCGCAGACGCCATCGTCGTTCTGGGTGGAAACACGGCCAACGGGCGAGCCAATTGGTTTCTCCCGTACGAGAAAGAAACGGCAGTGGTGCGCGTGGATGTGGCCACCGATCTGTATCTGGCCGGGCGCGCGCCCAAAGTCGTGCTGTCTGGCGGCGCGCTGGAAGGCAACGTGAGCGAGGCTCAGGGCATGGCGCACCGCATGCGCCAACACGGCGTGCCCGACTCGGCACTGGTACTGGAGAACGCCAGCCGCAACACGTATGAAAACGCCGCCCTGACCGAGGATACGCTGCGCGCCAACCACATCGACAAAGTGCTGCTGGTGACCTCGGCCCTGCACATGCCGCGGGCCATGGCCGCGTTCTCCAAGCAAGGGGTCGAAGTCATTGCCGCGCCGGCGCCGCCCCAGATCGTGCTGCCGGCAGGCAGCGGCATCACCCCCTGGATTCCGGATACGCGCGCGCTGGACGCCAGCCGCTCCATTATCAAAGAGTATGCGGGCCTGCTGGTGTATTGGTTGCGCGGCTGGGTGTAGCTATGGAGTGCCGCCCCGGATGTGCTGCCTGCTGTATTGCGCCCTCGATATCCAGTCCCATTCCCGGCATGCCGGATGGCAAGCCAGCCGGTGTGCCCTGTATCCAGCTCGATGAGGCGATGCGGTGTCGGATTTTCGGGCATCCCGACCGTCCACGGGTATGCGGGTCGCTGCCGCCTGAGCGTGAAATGTGCGGGGAAAACCGACAAGAGGCGTTGCACTGGCTCGCTATGGCCGAGCGCCTGACCGCGCCGGGCTAGCGTTTGCCATCGGCCGGTCTTTCGCCGAGTATCCCTGCGTAGAGCGCTTCGTAGCGGGCCGCCACAGCCTGCCAGCTTTGTTGCTCGGCCAGCGCCAACCCATTGAGCACTAGGCGTGCGCGCAAGGCCTCATCCTCACCCAACCGTGCAATGGCGCGTGCCAGGCCGGGCCCATCACGCGGATCGTCCAGGATGAGCGCCTGAATGCCGTCTTCAAGGTAACGGGCAAAACCACAATAGGTAGGCGGGCTGATCACCACGGGTAATCTGTGAGCCATGGCCTCCAACGGCGCCATGCCGAAACTGTCGTTCAGTGTCGGATGGACATAGATGTCAGCCGCCTCGTAATAACGGTCGACCTGCGGCGTTGGCGCCACCAGGTTGACCCGCGCCGCCAGACCGCTTTCAACGACGGCGCTACGCGCGGCCTCATCGGCCCCGACGACCAGCAGTCGATAGCTCTGCGGCAGTTCAGGCAGCGCACACAACAAGGCAGGTAGGCCCTTGCGCATAGGGTTGCGCGCCACCAGCAGGCAGATCGTCTGTTGTGCTCCCAGCCCTAGCTCATGGCGCGTGGCCTGCCGCCGTTGGGCATCCGCCGGGGCCGCAGCGTGAACGCCCGGAAGGATGGTGCTGACGGGCAATCGTGGACCATACGCGGCGTGCAGCTGCTCGACGATGAGCTGCGAGACCGCCACCACGCGGCGGCCGGGAACCTGCGCCACGCGCGCGCGCTCGAGCCAAAGATAAGTGGCCAAACGGGGGCTCAGCCATGACGCCAACCGCCGAATGACAGGCGCACCATGCATGCGGTTGTAGCGCACGGGCGTCACGTGCATGACCTGTACTTGGCCCGCCCAGCCATTCATGTGGGAGTGGACGATGTCGAAACGTCCTCCACGGGTCAACCGCCAGGCACACCAGGCAAAGTAGAGCACCCGCACCCAGCTGGGCAGCCGGGGGCTGGCCCGTACAGGCAGATAAGCCAGTCGCAAATCGCTGTCGTACTCACGGGCGACTACGCTGACGTCATGCCGCTCTGACAGAACACGCATGAGTTCGACGCCATAAGCTTCAGCGCCGCCAAAGCCTTTGCCAAAGCGGTCGACGAGCAACGCGATGCGCAGCCGACGTTCAGCGCCGGCGGCGGTCTTCATAGCGGGTCAGGGTTTTTTGCAGAAAACGCAGCAGGTGGGTCGAGCGCGAGACGGTCACCCGAGGCAGTCCAAAAGGATCATCCGACGCTCGGGCCAGGCCCCGCACGGTCAACGTGGCGTTGTCATAGCCAGCCTCGCGCGCCATGGCCATGTGTTCGGGCCCATGGTCGCCATAGGGATAGCAAAACGCCGTCACCGGCGCCCCGACGAGTTGCTCGAGCTCTTCCTTGGACTGACGGATCTGGCGGCGGGCCTCCTCGGCCCCGAGCTGCGGCAGATGCACGTGATCCAGCGTGTGCGAACCGACCTCGTTGCCGGCGGCATGCCATTGACGCATTTCGTCGACACTCATCAAACCCGAGTAAGGAATGCCTTTTTCGGCGTCCCATACATTGCTGCCGTTCATCTGGTGCGCAACGAAATAGTTGGTGCCAGTAAAACCCAGCGCTTCGAGCACCGGCGCGGCATTTTCAAGCACGTTGCGATAGCCATCGTCGAAGGTCACGCCGAAGACCTTGCCGTTTTTCTCGCCGCGCAGATAGGGCATGAGATCTCGCATGGACAGGCCTCGATAGCCCAACCGATGCATCCATGTCATCTGGCGGCGAAAGCTCGCCGGATGCACCGTCAGGCCGCGATATGGCGTGCCGCTGGGCGCGGGCTGGCCGATCTGGTGGTACATGAGGATGGGAATTGGATTCATGGGCGGATTATAGAGGGGCCTGCCCTGCCTCAGATCGGGAAAATGCGTCAGCGCTCGGCCAGCGTTCGTATGTAGACATCCAGGGTGGCGCGAGCGAAATCCTGCAAATTGAACTCACGTACGGCCTTCTCGCGCGCGGCCAGCCCCATGCGGCGCAAGGTTTCCGGATCGGCAAGCATCCCGCGCAACGCCGCAGCGATTGCCGGCACGTCGCGGGCTGGCACGATCCAGCCATCACGCCCCACCGTGATGTTCTCGGGCAAGCCGCCGGCGTCACTGGCCAGCACCGGACGGCCTATGGCCATCATTTCGCGACAGGCAAAGGACAGCGCTTCGCGGTAAGACAGCACAAAGCCCACATGGCAAGAGGCCAGTGCCGCCCGAACATCGTCTAGCAATCCCGGAAACACCATCTGCTCTTGCATGCCCGCGGCCTGGACGCGGGCCAGTTTGACGTCGTTGGGAGGATCGCCGGCCACCAGGATGCGGACCCTGCCCCGCAGCTCAGGCGGCAGGCTGCCCGCCGCATCGACCAGATCCAGCCAACCTTTGTCGAAGTCGGTTCCGCCCGCGCTGCCCAGAAGCAGTTTGCCATGCCAGTCTTCGCCAAAGAACAATGCCCGCAACTTGTCCTGACTGCCGGGAGCAGGCGGGGCATAGAAATTGGTGTCGACCCCATGGCGGATGGTACTGATCGGCAAGCGGCCATAGGGCGAGGCCTGCACCAGTTTGCGTACATAGTCGCTTACGGCGATGACATGATCGGTGGCCCAGCGCGCCCTCACGGCGTTGCCCAAGCTGGCCAGCGGATGATCGTTGTGCTTGGTGAAAATGATGCGGGGCCGATGACGCATCCCCAACGTGGCCAGCATGACCAGCTTGTGATCGGCGCTGCCATTGCAGTGGATGACGTCGAACTTTTCTTGCCGGATCAACCGCTTCAGGCACTGACGGCCGGCAAACCAAGAGGACAGTCGCGTGGTGAAGTCCATGGGTGCGACCCGCACCCGCTCTATGCTTTGCGCATAGCGATACAGGCGGCTGGTCGGCGGAGTCGCCACCACAATGTCGTGGTCCGCAGCCAGGCCGCGCGCCAGATTGATGATGTAGGTGACGTGCCCGCCCCCGTTGCGCGGATGGAAATTGGTATAGAGGATCTTCACTTGGGTGGCTCTGGCTCGGACTTGAGCATCAGCTTGGCATAACGGAAAAAACTACCGGCGGCCGCAGTGGCTGCCAGCACCAATCCATGCCGGCCGTCGAGAAACCCGCGCCGGATGAGATAAATACGCACGAAGGTCCAGAAGCCATGACCCAAGGCTGTGAAGACGTTGGCGCGGCGGTCCCTGGCATGCATCATCGCAGCCGCATCGGATGAGTAACGGTTGATCTTGCTGATCAACGAATCAAAATCCGGATACGGGTAGTGCAGCAAATGCGGCCCGAGCCGGGCGCTACGCCCGTCTGCCGGGACCGCTCTCTCATGCACGGCAGCATCGGTAAATCGTGCGGCGCCGCGCTTCCAGAGGCGCAATACGTAATCGGGCCACCAGCCGCTGTGCCGGATAAACCGACCGCAGAACCACGACAGGCGCGGCATCTCCCATGCCAGGACCTGCCCGTCCCGCACGGCGGCCTGGATGGCTTGGGCCAGTTCGGGCGTGACGCGCTCATCGGCGTCTATGGACAAGACCCAGTCTCCGGTAGCCAGGTCCAAGGCCCGGTTCTTCTGTGGGCCGAATCCCGGCCAGTCCGCCGTGACGACCACCCGCGCGCCAAAGTCGCGCGCCAACTCGACCGTGTTATCCGTGCTGCCCGAGTCGACGACGATGAACTCATCGGCAAAGACGACGGACTCCAGGCAACCGAGAATGTTGGCCGCCTCGTTTTTGGTGATGATGATGACCGACAGCGTCATGCCCGTCTCCTCAAGCGCTTCTTGAAGCCCTTCCAGGCGTGGAAAAGCGGCCCGATCACGGGCCCCCTGGACTGCCAGATCCGCCGCGTCAGCCATGTGCCGGCGCGATTGCGCACGGCAAAGCGGTAGATATGTGCCGGATTCGAGCCGGGGCGATTCTGCCCGAGAGGGTCGGTCGTATAGAGGTGACGGAAGCCAGCAGCATGCGCGGCCTGCACATAATCGACGTCGAAATACCCTTGCGGCCAACAGAGATGGTCGCTCACGTTACCCAGCCGCTGTATGAGCGTGGCGCGCGAATCGGCCAGTTCCTGAGCGATATGCTGGCGGTTGGCCGACAGATCCGCACCGCAGACTTTGTCCCAGCGCGTATGGGTGTGCGTGTGAGAATGGAACTCGAACGTGCCCGCCTGCCTCATGGCCTGGACCTCGCTCCAGCGCAGCATCACCTCATCGGCCCGTCCCTCGGCGATCAGCCGCTTGGAAGCGTCATGATCCACGTCGGCAGGCAGGGGCAATCCCTGCCCCGAACATGCACGTGCAGGCCCATCGCCAATCAGACCGGTAATGAGGAAGATCACGGCGCGCATGCCGTGCTTCGCCAAAATGGGATGGGCATGCACCCAGTTGTTCAAGTAGCCATCGTCGAAGGTGATCAACACCGATTTCTCGGGCACGGCCGCCCCGGCCAGATACGCCGCGAACTGATCGGCAGACAAAGACTGGTAGCCGGCCCGAGCGAGCGCGGCGATCTGGGCCTCGAAGACCTCGGGCGTGGCGGCGATCATGCCGCCGGCCGGCGTGATGTGGTGATACATCAGCACCGGAACATTGGGCGCGTTTTTCATCGTTTGCGTTCAGTCAGCCATTTGCGGTAGACGGCCTCGGTATTCTCGGCTAGCCGTTCGGGGGAGAAAACGCCTTCTTCACGCACCATACGCCAGCCGGCCTGCCCCATGCGTTGACGCAGGGCCGCGTCGTCGATCAGGCGACGCAGGGCTTCGGTCAGGGCCTGCCCATCCTTGGGCGCGACGAGAATACCGGTTTGGCCGTCACGCATCATTTCGGATACGCCGCCGACGTTCGTTCCCACGACAGGCAGACCACTGGCCTCGGCCTCGACATACACCGTGCCCGAGGCTTCCTGCTCCGTGGCAAGGGCGAAGATATCGAAGCCCGCCAGCAGATTGGGGACGTCTCGCCGCATGCCCATGAGGTGAACCCGCGACGACAGGCTCAATTCGGCGATATACGCCTGCGTCTGTTCGAAGACGGGCGACCCGCCACCGACAAAGACCAGATGCAGGCGTGGGTGATTTACCAATAGCGGTACCATCGCGTCGATCAGGGCCTTGTGGCCCTTGCTGGCGCGCATCACGGCCACGCACCCGACGATCAGATCGTCATCGCCCAGGCCAAGCTCGCCACGCAAGGTCGATCGTTCGACCGGCGGCGGCAAAACAATGGGCGAGTACAGCGTCGCGATGTGGGCCGGTGGCACGCCGCGAGCGATCAGGCCGTCGCGCACGTGGTCGCTGACGGTGGTGACGCGGTGGGGCAAACCCGTGTAACTCCAGAGCGAGCCTACTTTGTTGGACAGGTGGCGCGTGCGCACAATAAGAGGCGTACCCGCCAGGCGCGCGGCGGCAGCGGCAATCACCGTATCGCGCCGGCTGTGGGTATTGAGGACGTCATACCGGCCCCGCTTGAGAAGGGCACGGATGGCCAGCACGCCCTTTACATAGTTGAGCGGGCCGTCCATGTACAGCGTATGGACGGTAAAGCCCGCGTCGCGCAGGCGTTCACCCAACTGCGCATCGGGCTGCACGATGGCCTCCATGTGGTGGCCGCGCGCGCGCATGGCATGCATTTCTTTGAATATCCGGCCTTCCTGGCCGCCGAAGCTGGTGGCGGCCTCGGAATGAACAATGCGCAGAGGCTGCATCAGTAACTGACCTCCACGCCGTCGGGCTGGGCCCAGAGGGCGAGATTCTCCAGCAAGGTGTCTGCCATTCGCACGCGCCACTCTTGGCCCAACCGCACGGTGCACAGGAAATTATCCTTGCGGTAGATAACATCGACGGGCACGCCTGGAATGCCGTTTTCCGGCTCGGCCCGGAAGGGATTGAGCAGTTGCCGCAAGCGTGCCGCATCCGCCTGGCCGTTGAGCGTGATGCGCAGGGCGCGGGCGCGCGCCTCGCGGGCCAACTGCAGATCGAACAGGTTTTCTGCCACGATGCGCATGCCGCCGGAGTACTCGTCGTTGCTGACCTTGCCCTGCACGATGAGCAGTTGGTCCTCTTTGAGGCGATTGCGATGTTTCTCGAAAAGCTCGTTGAAGACCGATATCTCGACCTGTGCCGTACCGTCGTCGAGCACGGCGAACACCATTTTTCCGCGGCGGGTCATCATGACGCGCACGCCCGCGAGCACGCCACACATCCATTGCAGGTCGCGTTGCGGCTCAATACGCGCCAACGGCATGGGCACGATACGGCGCACCTCGTCACGCCAGGCGTCGAACAGGTGGCCGCTGAAGTAATACCCCAGCGCAGCCTTCTCTTCGGTCAAGCGCGTGTGCAGATTCCAGGGCGCCACCTTGGCCAGCTCGCCGGCGACGACATCGCCGCTGTCGTCGCCAAACAGCGAGGCCTGATTGACGCTGCGAGCGGCCTGCTCGGCCGCCTCCATGGCGGTGCCCACCGACGCCAGCATCGCGGCGCGATTGGATTCGATGGTGTCAAAGGCACCGGCCCGGATCAGGGCCTCGATGGTACGGCGGTTGACGGCGTGCTTGCTGACACGGCGGCAGAAATCGAAAAGATTCGCAAAAGGCCCGCCCTCCTGGCGCGCCCGCAGAATTTCTTCGACCGCGCCCTGACCGGTTCCCTTGACCGCCCCGAGGCCGTAGCGCATGGTGCGTGGAGGCCTGCCATGAGCGGTGTGTTCATCCTCGACCGGGGCAAACCGATAGCCCGAGGCATTGACGTCGGGCGGCAGCACCTCGACGCCATTGTCCTGGGCGTCGCGGCAGAAAATCTGCACCTTGTCGGTGTCATCCATGTCGGAGGACAAGGTGGCAGCCAGAAACTCGGCCGGGTGATAAGCCTTGAGCCAAGCCGTCTGATAAGCGATCAAGGCATACGCGGCCGAATGGGACTTGTTAAACCCGTAGCCGGCGAATTTCTCCATCAGGTCAAACAGTTTGACCGCCAGGTCCGGATCGTGGCCTTTTTCTTGAGCGCCTTGCTGGAACAGCTCGCGGTGCTTGGCCATCTCCTCGGGCTTTTTCTTGCCCATGGCACGGCGCAACAGATCCGCGCCACCCAGCGAATAGCCACCGATGATCTGCGAGATCAGCATCACCTGCTCTTGGTAGACGATGACGCCGTAGGTGCTTTTTAGCGTGCCTTCAAGATCCGGGTGAAAATAATCCACCGCCGCACGACCGTGCTTGCGGTTGACGAAATCGTCCACCATGCCGGACTCCAACGGCCCCGGACGGTACAAGGCCAGCATGGCGATGATGTCTTCGAAGGTGTTGGGCCGCAACTTCTTGAGCAACTCCTTCATGCCGCGCGATTCAAGCTGAAACACGGCAGTGGTGTTGGCGTCGCACAGTACCTTGTAGGCGGCGGGGTCATCCAACGCCAACGCCATGATGTCGAAATCGCGTTTGTCGGCATTGAACTGGCGCACATAGCGCACGGCCCAATCCAGAATGGTCAGGTTGCGCAGGCCCAGAAAGTCGAACTTCACCAGACCTGCAGCCTCGACGTCATCCTTGTCGAACTGCGATACCGCGCTGTTTTCCTGACCAGGCTGGCAATAGAGCGGGCAAAAATCCGTGAGCTTTCCCGGTGCGATGAGCACGCCGCCGGCATGCATGCCGATATTGCGAGTCAGACCTTCGAGCGGGCGCGCCAGGTCCACCAGCGCACGGACTTCTTCCTCCTGCTCGTAGCGTTCCTTGAAAGCCGGTTCGTCCTTGAGGGTGCGCTCCAGCGACCAGGGGTCGGCCGGGTTGAAAGGAATGAGCTTGGACAGGCCATCGCAGAACATATAAGGCATGTCCAGCACCCGTCCGGCGTCGCGTACGACCGCCTTGGCGCCAAGGGTACCGAACGTGGCGATCTGGCTGACAGCCGCGCGGCCATACTTGGTCTTGACGTACTCGATGACGCGTTCGCGGTTGTCCTGGCAGAAGTCGATATCGAAGTCGGGCATGGATACCCGCTCCGGATTCAGGAAGCGCTCGAACAGCAAATCGTAGCGAATGGGGTCCAGATCGGTGATCCCCAAGGCATAGGCCACCAGCGAGCCCGCACCCGAACCCCGACCCGGCCCCACAGGCACGCCGTTGTTCTTGCCCCAGTTGATGAAGTCCTGCACGATCAGGAAGTAACCGGGAAAGCCCATCTGGATGATGGTTTTGCACTCCCAGCGCAGGCGCTCGTAATAGGTGTCGCGCTGCCGGTCCCGCTCGGCCTGCTCCGGAAACAGAAAAGCCAGCCGCTTCTCCAGCCCCTCTTCGGACAGCTGCACGAGATAATCGTCCAGGGTCACGCCCTCAGGGGTGGGGAAGATGGGCAGCCGAGGCTTGCCCAGCACCAGCGACAGATTGCAGCGTTTGGCAATCTCTATCGTATTGGCAAGGGCCGAAGGCACGTCCGCAAAACGGGCCTGCATCTCCTGCGAACTTTGCAAATATTGCTGCGGTGTGAAACGCTTGACCCGGCGCGGATCGGCCAGGATTTCACCCTCGGCGATACATACGCGCGCCTCGTGAGCCTGGAACTCTTCGCGGTCCAGGAACTGCACCGGGTGGGTGGCCACCACCGGCAGCCCCGCTTCGGCGGCCAGCCGCATGGCTGCCTGGGTATACGCCTCGTCGCCATCCATACCGGCGCGCTGCAGTTCGATGTAGAAAGCGCCGGGGAACATCTCCCCCCATTGGCGCGCCAGCGCCAGGGCGGCGACCGTATTGCCTGCGTCCAACGCATGGCCGATGTCGCCGGCCCGCCCACCAGACAGCACGATCAACCCTTCCTGTCCCTGCAGCCATTCACGCCGCAACTCGGCCCGGCCTTTGTACTGATTCAGCAGAAACGATTGCGACAGGAGTTCGCAAAGGTTGAGATAGCCTTGGTGATTGCGTACCAGCAGCAACGCGCGAAATGGCTTGTCGCGGTCTTCGTCGTTGCTGAGCCAGACATCACACCCCGCGATGGGCTTGATCCCAGCGCCACGGGCGTTTTTATAGAACTTGATCAGACCGAAAATATTCGAAAGATCGGTCAGGGCGACTGCCGGCTGGCCCATTCTGGCCACACGCTTGATCAAGTCGGAAATACGCACGATACCGTCCACGACCGAAAACTCGGAGTGAACGCGCAGATGTACAAAAGGGGGCGGATTTGTTGCGGCTTCGGACATGCCCGGATTGTACCCGCGCAGGCCGGCGGGACGGTCCGGGCAGCATACCCTTGCGCAGGATGGAGATTTGTCAAAACATCCGGGCGGCGGGATATGGGACAATCCACTACATCACTCCGCTAGGTTATCCGTCCCCAAATGAAATGGCTGATCCCCGGCCTCTGGCTGGCCTCCATACTGTTCGCACACTTTCGTGGCCGTGTGCGCCTGTCGCTCTCGCGCCAGTTTCTGGATCACTCCGTCATCCTGGCACCCATCAATGCCTTCATGGTGTTGTGTTCGCGTGTCCCGACCACGGCCTATCTCACCAGCCGCGAAATCCCCGAGTTGCGGGTTCTGGACGAAAATTGGCAGATCATTCGGGACGAAGCCCTCAAGATGGCGGAGTTACGGCGCATACGCGCGGCCGACAATCATGATGACATCGGGTTTAACTCGTTCTTCAAATATGGTTGGAAACGCTTCTATCTGAAATGGTATGACGCACGCCACCCCTCGGCCGAAGAGCTCTGCCCCAATACGGTAGCCCTGCTCAAGACTCTGCCGAAGGTCAAGGCTGCCATGTTTGCCGAGCTGCCGCCCGGCGGCAAGCTCAACGCCCACCGCGACCCCTTCGCGGGGTCGCTACGCTATCACCTGGGTCTGGCCACGCCCAACGATGATCGTTGCTACATCGTGGTCGACGGGGATTCGTACAGTTGGCGCGATGGCGAAAGCGTGGTCTTCGATGAAACCTACGTGCACGAAGCGCACAACAAAAGCGACGCCAACCGCATCATTCTGTTCTGCGACGTCGAGCGGCCCCTGAAATGGGGCTGGGCCGAAGCCTTCAATCGCTGGTTTGGCCGCAAGGTCATGTCGGCGGCCAGCTCGCCCAACGACGCCGGTGACCAGACCGGCGCCATCAACAAACTGACGCACGCTCACTGGAAGCTCGACCAAAAGCGCAAGCAGTTCAAGGCGTGGAACAAAACCGTCTACAAGCTCACGAAATGGGGCTTGATCATCCTGGTCGTCCTGGCTTTTCTGGCCTGGTGACCGCAATGCCCAACGCCTGGCAATCAGGCGTTGGGCATTGCGCCGTCAGCGCCGCATGCTCTCCCAGGTTTTCAGCAGGCGTTTGACCGACACCGGCATGGGGGTGCGCAGCTCTTGGGCGAACAGCGCCACACGCAACTCTTCCAACAGCCAACGAAACTCGTCCAGCCTGGGGTCCGGCGCGCCTTTCAGCGCGGAGCGGGCTCGCTGATATTGCGTCAGCAACGGCGCCATCTCGGCCAGCAGGCGCGCGTCCCGCTCCGGATCGGCGCGCAGCTTGTCGATGCGTGCGACCGCCGCTTTCAGGTAGCGTGGGTAATGGGCCAGGTGTGCGTAGGGAATGTCGCGCACAAACCACTTCGGCATGAGCGCGCCAAGCTGCTGCATCAGATCGGCATAAGCCGCCGCATGCGGCTTGGCTTGCGCCAGCTTGCGCTGCAACGCGGCATACTCGGTCAGAATGGCCATCGAAAGCCGCGCCACCTCTTGAGCCAGCAGACCAAGCCGCCCCTTGCCATCCTGACGCCGTGCGTCGAACTGCTGCTCGTTGACGGGCCAGGGCTCGCCCAGGCAGGCCTGAGCGAGCGCGCAGTCGATGATCTGGTCACGCAACTCATCCTGAGTGCCCAGCGTCATGTAAAACATGCTCATCTTGGTGAGGTCGGTGAGGTTCTTTTCCAGAAACTTCACTTGCTCACGCAGACCGATGCGAAACAGCCGCAAGAGCCCCGCACGATGGTGGCGTCTGGCCTCTTCAGGATCATCAAAGACATCCAGATCGCAATGCGTGCCACGATCCACCAAGGCCGGATAGCCGACCACTGACTGGCCACCGCGACGGATTTCCATGATGTCAGGCAAGGGCCCGAAGGTCCAGCCAGTCAGATTCTCATGCGCCAGCGCCTGGGCCACGTCGTTGTCACGGGCGGCCAGTTGCTGAAACGTGGCCTGCGCCTGCTTGCCCAGCTCGGCCTTTAACTGCGCCAAATTACGGCCAGCAGCGAGCATGCGGCCATGTTCGTCGACCACCTTGAAGTTCATGAACAAATGCGCGGGCAACGTCTCGAGCTTGAAGTCGCTGGCAAGCGGACGCACCTGCACCTGCTTCCACATATCTTCGCTGAGGGCGTCGATCAACCCCATGCCGGGATCGGCGGCGCGCTCGAACCACCGATCGTAGAAGCCAGCGGCGTAATCTGGCAGCGGCACGCAATGCCGCCACTGCTTCTGCGGCAGGGACTTGAGCAGCAGATGCGCCTTCTCCTTGAGCATGCCGGGCACCAGCCACTCGCAGCGCTGGGCATCGATCTGGTTCAAGGCGAACAACGGCACCGACAGCGTCACGCCATCGCGCGGCGAGCCAGGCTCGAAGTGATAGTCCAGGGCCATACTTACGCCCTGCCACTCGACCTTCTTGGGGAATACTTCGGTGGTCACGCCGGCCGCTTCGTGCCGCATCAACTCTTCGCGCGTCAGCATCAGGCGCGCGGCGGCTTTCTTATCCAGGCCGTGAACCCATTTTTCCAGCGTGGCCGTCTGCGACATGCCGGCCGGAATCTGGCGGTCATAGAAGGCATAGATCAGTTCGTCGTCGACCAGAATGTCCGGACGCCGCGTCTGATGCTCAAGCTTTTCTATACCGGCAATGAGCTTGCGGTTGTGCGCGACAAAGGCCAGCCGCGTGTCGATCTCTCCGGGTACCAGCGCCTGGCGGATGAAGAGCTCGCGCGCATGTTCGGGATGAATGCGGCCATACTGCACCCGCCGCCCGCTGTAGATAACCAGCCCATAAAGCGTGGCGCGCTCATTGGCCACCACCTGCCCGGCCTTTTTTTCCCAGCGAGGATCGGAGAAATTACGGCGCAGCAAGTGCGCGGCGGCGCGTTCTATCCAGACCGGTTCAATGCGGGCCACGCAACGGGCATACAACCGCGTGGTATCGACCAGTTCGGCAGCCACGATCCAGCGGCCGGCTTTCTTGGCCAGCCGTGATCCGGGATGAATGTGGAACCGGATATCGCGAGCGCCCAGGTAGTTGGCGCCCTCTTCGCTCTTGAAACCAATATTGCCCAGCAAGCCGGTCAACAGCGCCAGATGCAGTTGCTCGTAGGTGGCGTCGCTTTGGTTCAGGCGCCAGCCCTGCTCGCCCACCAACGACGCCAATTGACTATGCACGTCATGCCATTCTCGCAAACGGATGGGCGAGAGGAAATTCTGCCGCAGCAGGGCCACCAGCTTGCGCTGCGACACCTTGTGCTGCACTTGCTCGCCATACCAGCGCCAAAGCTTGAGAAAGGAAAGAAACTCCGATTTTTCGTCGGCAAACTTGGCGTGAGCGGCCTCGGAGGCCTCGCGCTCTTGCATGGGACGGTCGCGTGCATCCTGCACCGACA